>NZ_JBQFOA010000014.1:0-113140 GCF_056532975.1 Ruegeria sp. H6 | reverse complement strand
GCATGACCCGGTTTTGATACTCAGCTAAAGGCGCAAGCTTTTCAGGGAACGCACGATAGACGTGGCTCAGGTTTGCGTCTTCGGGCATCGACGGAAACAAGCGTTTCATTTCGGCTCCTCAGCAATTCAGCGCCGTACATCTTAGTGGAACTTGGGGTTTTCGCAATCAAAGAGCTTTCTGCGGGTTGCTCTGATATGTGTGGTTGTCAGCTTTGTCCGCACAGTGGACATTCATTGCGACCAGCGTCGCACGCGAAATTTCTGTTTCGCCATTCCCTCACTGCATATCGGCTAGACCAAAACCTCTGTTGTGGACGATTTCGCCTGCACCTATCTGCCTTGTGTCCACAAAGGAACACATGGAAACGCCCGGGGAATGCGCCTCGGTACAGAAAGGAATAGTAACATGGCACATACAGCAACTCTGACACATGGTGGCTTCAACCTGATCGGTCGCATTGCGAACCTGATCCGGCGCGTTGGTGAAAACCGCACACGGGCTGCGGAATACAGCCGCACATATCGCGAACTGCAAAGCCTGAGCAATCGCGAGTTGGACGACATCGGCGTGCGCCGCTGTGATATCGCGGACATCGCGCACAAGCACGCATTTTGCGTCTAAGTCGATACCGCCGACTACCGAACCCCGAGGCGCCAATCCGGCGCCTCTTTTGGTTTTTGCGGTTGTGATACAAGAAACCTTGCAACCCTAACCGCAACGCTGTAGAGCGCTCCGGTGGAGTTGTGTCCACGAGAATCAAAACCAAGAAACGCCGTGGTTGGCCCATCACGCTTCGGGGGTCACATCCGGCTTAGGAGAAGCGATATGAAACTGCACGAATTGCGCGACAATCCTGGCGCCAGCCCGAAACGGACCCGTGTTGGCCGTGGTCCGGGCTCTGGCAAAGGTAAAATGGGTGGCCGTGGTATCAAAGGCCAGAAATCCCGTTCGGGTGTGGCCATCAATGGCTATGAAGGCGGCCAGATGCCGCTGTACCAGCGCCTGCCCAAGCGTGGCTTCAACAAGCCGAACCGCAAGGCATTCGCCGCCATCAACCTGGGCCTGATCCAGAAATTCGTCGACGCCGGCAAGCTGGACGCCAAGGCTGCGATCACCGAAGACGTGCTGGTGGCGTCCGGTCTGGTGCGCCGCAAACTGGATGGCGTGCGCGTTCTGGCCAAAGGTGAAATCACTGCCAAAGTGAACCTGGAGGTCACTGGCGCTTCGAAATCTGCTGTTGAAGCAGTTGAGAAAGCGGGCGGTTCACTGACGGTCACAAAAGCTGCTGCGGCAGAGTAAGCGCTTGTGAGCGGGCCCAGACCCGCTTACATAGACCTCAGAGTTTTCCAAGACGCCGCCCGAGCCGGAAAACGGTTCCGGGCGGTGTTTGCATAAGAGAGACCGATTTATGGTATCAGCAGCAGAACAAATGGCAGCCAACACAAGCTGGGCTGCTTTGGGCAAAGCCACCGATCTGCGCAACCGCATCCTGTTCACGCTTGCGTTGTTGATCGTCTATCGTCTGGGCACCTTCATTCCGGTTCCGGGCATTGACGGGCAGGCCCTGCGCGAGTTCATGGAGCAGGCGGGGCAGGGCATCGGCGGCATGGTTTCGATGTTCACCGGTGGGGCCCTGGGGCGCATGGGCATTTTTGCTCTTGGCATCATGCCCTACATCTCGGCCTCGATCATCGTGCAGCTGCTGACATCCATGGTTCCCGCGCTCGAACAGCTCAAGAAAGAGGGCGAGCAGGGACGCAAGAAGATCAACCAATACACCCGTTTCGGCACCGTGGCCTTGGCCACCGTGCAGGCTTATGGCCTAGCCGTCTCGTTGGAATCGGGCGATCTGGCGACCGATCCGGGCTTGTTCTTCCGCATGTCGACCATGATCACGCTGGTCGGCGGTACCATGTTCCTGATGTGGCTGGGTGAGCAGATCACCGCGCGTGGCATCGGCAACGGTATCTCGCTTATCATCTTTGTGGGCATCATCGCCGAGGTTCCGGCGGCCCTGGCGCAGTTCTTTGCTTCTGGCCGTTCGGGTGCGATCAGCCCTGCTGTGATTGTGGGTGTCATCGTTATGGTCATCGCTGTGATCACTTTTGTGGTGTTCATGGAGCGTGCCTTGCGCAAGATCCACATCCAGTACCCGCGCCGTCAGGCTGGTATGAAAGTCTATGAAGGCGGCTCCAGCCACCTGCCGGTCAAAGTGAACCCGGCGGGCGTAATCCCGGCGATCTTTGCCAGCTCATTGCTGCTGCTGCCGGTGACGATCTCGACCTTCTCGTCGGGTGCCACGAACGGGCCGGTCATGTCCTGGCTGCTGGCCAACTTCGGCCCCGGACAGCCGCTGTACCTGCTGTTCTTTGCGTCGATGATCGTGTTCTTCGCCTATTTCTACACGTTCAACGTGTCGTTCAAGCCGGACGACGTGGCAGACAACCTGAAAAAACAGAACGGTTTTGTTCCGGGTATCCGTCCGGGCAAGAAAACCGCCGAGTATCTGGAATACGTGGTCAACCGCGTGCTGGTTCTGGGTTCGGCCTATCTGGCGGCGGTCTGCCTGTTGCCGGAAATCCTGCGCGGTCAATTTGCCATTCCGTTCTATTTCGGCGGCACGTCCGTTCTGATTATCGTTTCGGTGACCATGGACACGATCCAGCAGGTCCAAAGCCATTTGCTGGCGCATCAATATGAAGGGCTTATCGAAAAGTCTCAGCTGCGCGGCAAAAGCAAGAAACGCGGCAGAAAGGGAGCTGCTCGTCGATGAACATCATTCTTCTCGGCCCCCCGGGGGCAGGCAAGGGAACGCAAGCGCGTCACCTGGTTGAGACCCGCGGCATGGTGCAACTGAGTACCGGTGACATGTTGCGCGAGGCCAAGGACAGCGGCACCGAAATGGGCAACCGCGTGGCCGAGGTGATGGCAAAGGGTGAGTTGGTCACTGATGAGATCGTCATCGGCCTGATCCGTGAAAAGCTGGAACAAGGTGCCAAGGGTGGCTTCATCTTTGACGGCTTCCCCCGCACGCTGGCGCAGGCCGATGCTCTGGGTGAATTGCTCGAAAGCACCGGTGAGGCGCTGGATGCTGTCATCGCAATGGAAGTTGACGATGAAGCCCTGGTTGCACGGATCACTGCCCGGTCGACCTGTGGTGGTTGCGGTGAGGTCTATAACGACATCACCAAACCGATTCCGGCAGATGGCAAATGCACCAATTGCGGCAAAGAGAATGATTTCAAACGCCGTGCTGACGACAATGAGGAAAGCCTCAAGACCCGTCTGATGGAGTATTACAAGAAAACCTCGATGCTGATCGGTTACTACCACGCCAAGGGCAACCTGTCCTGGGTCGACGGTTTGGGCGAGATTGATGAGGTTCAGGGCGCAATTGCAGGCGTGCTGGATTAAGCGCTTTTCTGGCCTGTGTTTCGGAACGCCTACAACAAAGCTTCCGCAACTTTCTTGTTCGGCTTAATTGTCGGGTTTATCGGGGGTGCTCTACTAGGCGCGATTAGCACGGTCAGCTTGGGCGGAATAAACACGCATATCGATTTCTGCAACGACCAAACCAGCAAACATTTCATCTTTGACGAGTATGTCAGAAGGAAGGTTTGCTGGCCTGACTGATAAGGGCTTGACGGCACCAGCAAAAGCCCATATCGACCCCCATCCCTAAAGGGAATCAAGATCGCGTGAGGGATTCGTCCCGAACGCCCCGACCACCTCGAATAATGCTGGACCCTCTGGCGACACTGCCACGGTCAAGCGTTGTGAAAAAAGGTTCTGGAGCTACGGAACCGCAACGAAAAGGAAAGTGACACGTGGCACGTATTGCCGGCGTAAACATCCCGACTGCAAAGCGGGTACCAATCGCCCTCACATATATCACCGGTATCGGAAACACCTCGGCACAAGCGATCTGCGAAGCCGTGGGCATCGAAGCGCACCGTCGCGTCAACGAGCTGTCCGACGCCGAAGTTCTGGCCATCCGCGAACATATTGACGCCAACTACACCGTCGAAGGTGACCTGCGTCGTGAAGTTCAGATGAACGTCAAGCGCCTGATGGACCTGGGCTGCTATCGCGGTCTGCGTCACCGCCGCAACCTGCCGGTTCGCGGTCAGCGCACCCACACCAACGCTCGTACCCGCAAAGGCCCCGCAAAGGCCATTGCCGGTAAGAAGAAATAAGAGGGGGGTCTGACCGATGGCACGTGACAAGACTCGCGTTAAGCGCAAAGAGCGCAAGAACATCGCATCGGGCGTTGCCCATGTGAACTCGACCTTCAACAACACCAAGATCCTGATCTCGGACGTACAGGGCAACGCCATCTCGTGGTCGTCTGCCGGTACCATGGGCTTCAAGGGATCGCGGAAATCGACGCCTTATGCGGCTCAGATGGCTGCAGAAGACGCGGGCAAGAAGGCTCAGGAACATGGCGTCAAGACGCTGGAAGTCGAAGTTCAGGGCCCGGGTTCGGGTCGTGAATCGGCCCTGCGTGCGCTGGCTGCTGTTGGCTTTAACATCACGTCGATCCGCGACGTGACGCCGATCGCGCATAACGGTTGCCGCCCGCCGAAGCGCCGCCGCGTCTAAGCGACTTTGAATTTGGCTGGGGCTGTGTTTTTGCACGGCCCCAGCACGTCATTTTGAACCTCGGGCGTCTGCACCTTGTTGGTCATGGGGCGCGGACAGGAATGGAGGGATTACATGATCCATAAGAATTGGGCAGAATTGATCAAGCCGACCCAGTTGGACAGCAAGCCGGGCAACGATCCCGCGCGTCAGGCAACCTTGGTTGCCGAGCCGCTGGAACGTGGTTTTGGTCTGACCCTGGGCAACGCGCTGCGCCGCGTCCTGATGAGCAGCCTGCAAGGCGCGGCCATCACCAGCGTTCAGATCGACAACGTCCTGCACGAGTTCTCGTCCGTGGCGGGTGTGCGTGAGGATGTCACCGACATCATCCTGAACCTCAAAGGCGTGTCGCTGCGCATGGAAGTCGAAGGCCCCAAGCGCCTGTCGATCAATGCCAAAGGTCCCGCAGTTGTCACCGCGGGTGACATCAGCGAAAGCGCCGGTATCGAGGTTCTGAACCGCGATCACGTCATCTGTCACTTGGATGATGGCGCCGACCTGTTTATGGAACTGACGGTCAACACCGGCAAGGGTTACGTCTCGGCTGAGAAGAACAAGCCCGAAGACGCGCCCATCGGCCTGATCCCGATCGATGCAATCTATTCGCCGGTCAAAAAGGTTGCCTATGACGTTCAGCCGACCCGTGAAGGTCAGGTTCTGGACTATGACAAGCTGACGCTCAAGATCGAAACCGATGGCTCGATCACGCCTGAGGACGCACTGGCCTATGCCGCGCGTATTCTGCAGGATCAGCTGTCGATCTTCGTCAACTTCGACGAGCCGGAATCGGCTGGCCGCCAGGACGAAGACGATGGTCTGGAGTTCAACCCGCTGCTGCTGAAGAAAGTGGACGAGCTGGAACTGTCGGTCCGTTCGGCAAACTGCCTGAAGAACGACAATATCGTTTACATTGGCGACCTGATCCAGAAGACCGAAGCCGAGATGCTGCGCACCCCGAACTTCGGCCGCAAGTCGCTGAACGAGATCAAAGAAGTGCTGTCCGGCATGGGTCTGCACCTCGGCATGGATGTCGAGGACTGGCCGCCCGACAACATCGAAGATCTGGCGAAGAAATTCGAAGACGCCTTTTAAGGCAATGCCGGGCTGAAGCCCGGCCTACTTCGAACCAAATCGTAGGGCGGGCTTCAGCCCGCCACACGCAAAACAAATGCCCGGATTGCCGGGGACAAAATGGGCACTTCCGCCCCAAGGAGAGCCGGTGACACGCATCGCCGGCCAGACAAAGCAAAAACGCAAGATAGGAATTGAACAATGCGTCACGCACGTGGTTACCGCCGCCTGAACCGTACTCATGAGCACCGTAAGGCTCTGTTTGCGAACATGGCTGGCTCGCTCATCGAACATGAGCAGATCAAGACAACTCTGCCCAAGGCAAAAGAACTGCGCCCGATCATCGAAAAGCTGGTCACTCTGGGTAAGCGCGGCGACCTGCACGCCCGTCGTCAGGCCGCATCGCAGCTGAAAGAAGACAAAGACGTCTCAAAGCTGTTCGAAGTTCTGGGCCCCCGCTATGCGGAGCGTCAGGGCGGTTATGTCCGCATCCTGAAAGCCGGCTTCCGCTATGGCGACATGGCACCGATGGCGATCATCGAATTCGTGGATCGTGACGTCGACGCCAAGGGCGCAGCTGACAAAGCCCGCGTTGCTGCCGAAGAGGCTGCTGACGACGAATAAGATCCGACCGCTTTGGTCATCTTGAAAACCCGCCCAGTTTTGGGCGGGTTTTTTTGTTGCCGCCTGCAGGTTGCGCCTGACTTGCAAAGCGGCCTTGTTCTCAGCATATGTTCAGCGGGTAGTGACCGGAGGGGATATGATCCGAGCCTTCTTACTTTGCACCGCGCTGTTGTGGCCTGTCAGCGGTCTGGCAGAGACCCGTGTGCCGCAGTCGCAGGCCGAAATCAGTTTGGGCTTTGCTCCGGTGGTCAAGCAATCGGCTCCTGCGGTTGTGAACATCTACGCCAAGATCGTGCGCCAGGGGCGGTCCAATACCTTATTTTCGGACCCGTTTTTTCAGGACTTTTTCGGCGGCGGATTTGGCACGCCGCAGCCGCGGGTTCAAAACTCGCTCGGCTCGGGCGTGATCCTCAGCAAGGACGGGTACGTGGTGTCAAACTACCACGTCGTCGGAACCGCCACAGAAATTCGTGTGGTGACCACGGACCGCCGGGAATATTCGGCGCAGGTCGTGTTGGGGGATCGCGAAAGCGACATCGCCATTTTGCGGTTGGAGGACGCCAAAGACCTGCCCTATCTGCCGATGCGAGATTCTGATCAGGTCGAGGTCGGAGAGCTTGCGCTGGCCATCGGCAATCCGTTCGGCGTTGGTCAGACCGTGTCGTCGGGCATTATTTCTGGCCTTGCGCGGTCGGGAACGGCCACGGGCAACGCGCTTGGGTATTTCATTCAGACGGATGCGCCCATCAACCCGGGCAATTCGGGCGGGGCGCTGATTGATGTGAACGGTGATCTGATCGGGATCAACACCTCGATCCTGACACGTTCGGGCGGGTCGAACGGTATCGGGTTTGCGATCCCGGCAAATCTGGTTGCTGAATATCTGGAACAAGCCCGTGCCGGGAATACACAATTCGTCAGCCCCTGGGCGGGCATGGCGGGTCAGCATATGAGCGCGGATATCGCGGATTCTCTGGGGCTGACATTTCCCGAAGGCGTGGTGATTTCCGATCTGCATCGCCTCAGCCCTTTGGCCGAGGCCGGTCTGAAGGTGGGTGATGTGGTCACCCACGTGGACGGGAAAGAGGTGAACTCACCCGCTGAAATGAAGTTCCGCATGTCTGTTTCCGGGGTTGGTGGAACGTCAGTGTTGACCCACCTGCGCGGAGAGGTCCGTTCAGAAGTCGTGGTCAACCTGATCCCCGCGCCGGAAATCCCGGCGGCCGAGGAAACCACCTTGGGGGATGGCACGGTTCTACCCGGCCTTACAGTGGCCAGGGTCAATCCGGCGCTGATCATCCGGTTGGGGTTGCTGTTGTCGCAGGAAGGCGTGGTTGTCGTTAACCCCGGCCGCTTTGGCGGTCGCGCCGGGTTGCGTCCCGGGGATGTGGTAAGCGCGATCAACGGCGAAGGCGTCGAACGACCCCGCGATGTTGCCAACGCCCTGACCGATCCCGGGCGACGGGTCCAGATGGATATTGTACGCGGCGGGCAATCCCTGTCCCTTCGGTTCAGATTGTAATCGCATGAGCGATCTGTTCGACACCGGTGCAACCGAACCTGCCAGCAATGCGCATCGCCCGTTGGCAGACAGGCTGCGCCCGCAGACCCTGGCCGAGGTGATTGGTCAGGAACAGGTTTTGGGCCCGGAAGCACCCTTGGGTGTCATGCTGGCCGCAGGATCGCTATCCAGCCTGGTGTTCTGGGGCCCGCCCGGTGTTGGCAAGACCACGATTGCGCGGTTGCTGGCGCAGGAAACCGATCTGCATTTTGTCCAGATCAGTGCGATCTTCACCGGTGTGCCCGATCTGAAAAAGGTTTTCGAAGCGGCCAGGATCCGTCGTCAGAACGGGCAAGGGACGCTGCTGTTTGTCGATGAGATCCATCGCTTCAACAAGGCGCAGCAGGATGGGTTTCTTCCTCATATGGAAGATGGAACGATCCTGTTGGTCGGTGCCACCACCGAAAACCCGTCATTCGAGCTGAACGCCGCTGTGCTCAGCCGGGCGCAGGTTCTGGTGTTGGAACGGCTTGGCCTTTCCGATCTGGAAAAACTGACGCAACGGGCGGAAAAGGAACTGGGTCAGGCATTGCCACTGACGCCTGCGGCCCGGGACGCGTTGCAAGAGATGGCCGATGGTGATGGCCGCGCGTTGTTGAACCTGATCGAACAGGTCGGGGCCTGGACGGTCGATGCGCCGCTGGATCCGGACGGCCTGTCGAAACGGCTGATGCGTCGGGCGGCGAAATACGACAAATCCGGCGATGAGCACTACAACCTGATCTCGGCTCTGCACAAATCGGTTCGCGGATCAGACCCGGATGCCGCGCTTTACTGGTTCGCGCGAATGCTGACCGGCGGCGAGGATCCCCACTTTCTGGCGCGGCGGCTAACGCGGATGGCCGTTGAGGATGTCGGGCTGGCCGACCCGCAGGCCCAATCGATTTGCCTGCAGGGTTGGGAAACCTATGAACGGCTCGGCTCGCCCGAAGGTGAATTGGCGCTGGCGCAGGCGGTTGTCTATCTGGCGCTGGCACCAAAATCGAATGGGGCTTATGTGGGCTATAAAGCTGCCATGCGGCTTGCCAAACAATCCGGCAGCGCGCCGCCGCCCAAACATATCCTGAATGCGCCCACATCGCTGATGAAGGATCAGGGATATGGTGCGGGCTATGCCTATGATCATGACGCCGAGGATGGGTTTTCCGGGCAGAACTACTTTCCCGAAGACATGAAGCGGCCAGAACTCTATCAGCCCGTGGAACGCGGGTTCGAACGCGAGTTGAAAAAACGATTGGAATACTTCGAAAAACTCCGCGCCCAGCGGTCGAACAGCTAAGGCTGGCTTGACTCTTTGTGCAAGGCAGGCGACAGACGCGCGAGTTTTCAAAAGAACGGGACCAGGCGATAACCGGGCGGTTCAACCGTGCGGCGCAAGGGGTAATGGCATGAGCGGTGTGCAGATGATCACAGTGGCCGAAGGCGACGGCGACCAACGCGTTGACCGTTGGCTGCGCCGTTTGTTTCCCCATGTCAGCCAGGGCCGGATCGAAAAGATGTGCCGCAAAGGGGAGCTGCGGGTCGAAGGTGGCCGGGTCAAGGCCTCGACCCGGTTAGAGGCCGGGCAAACCGTCCGTGTGCCGCCCTTGCCGGATGCCGAACACAAGCCTGCCGAGGTCCGGCGACGGCTGTCGGATGCGGATACCAAGATGATCCAGTCCTGCGTGATCTATCGCGATGACCAGGTGCTGGCGCTGAACAAGCCGCACGGCTTGCCGGTTCAGGGCGGCAGCGGCCAGACGCGGCATGTCGACGGCCTGTCCGAGGCGCTGCGCTTTGGCTATGATGAAAATCCCCGTTTGGTACACCGGTTGGACAAGGATACCTCGGGCGTGTTGCTGATGGCGCGCACGCGCGAGGCCGCCAAGGGGCTGACCGCTGCGTTCCGGCACCGCAACACACGCAAAATCTATTGGGCGCTGGTCGCAGGTGTGCCCACACCCTATCTGGGCGAAATCAAAACCGGTCTGGTCAAGGCACCCGGCCATGGCAAGCAGGGTGAAGGTGAAAAGATGATCGCCCTGCACCTGAATGAGGTTGACGACACGCCCGGCGCAAAACGGGCGCATACGCTTTATGCGACGCTCTACCGGGTTGCCGGGCGCGCCGCCTGGGTAGCGATGGAGCCCGTCACCGGGCGCACGCATCAATTGCGCGCGCATATGGCAGCGATTGGCCATCCGATCATAGGCGACGGTAAATATGGCGGCTCGGGGCAGGAAAACCTCGGCGACGGCTGGGGCGCGCAATTGGGCGGGATCATAAGCAAAAAGCTGCATTTGCACGCGCGCAGCCTATCCTTTGAGCACCCCATGACCCGCAAGCCGGTGACGGTGACCGCCCCGTTGCCGGATCACATGAAAAACAGTTGGGATACCTTGGGTTGGACCGAGGATTTGGCTTCGGACGATCCATTTGAGGAACTGAGATGAGCGCACCGCTGCGGCTTGTGCTGTTCGACGTCGATGGCACGCTGGTTGACAGCCAAGGCAGCATCGTTGCGGCGATGACCGCCAGTTTCGAGGCCGCGTCGCTGCCGGTTCCGGCCCGAGAGGCGACCCTCTCGATCGTCGGTCTGTCCCTGCCGCAAGCCATGGCGCATTTGGCACCCGAACAATCGGCAACCGTTCGTGATCAGTTGGTCGAAGGATACAAGCACGCCTATCACGCACACAGGCTAGAGCAGGGCGCGGCCAGTTCTCCGCTTTATCCCGGCGCGCGCCAGGTGGTTGAGGCATTGCATGCACAGCCCGAAACCCTGTTGGGGGTGGCGACGGGTAAATCCAAACGTGGCCTGGATGCTTTGCTTGAGGCGCATGATCTGCAGAAGTATTTCGTGACCTGTCAGGTGGCGGATCACCATCCGTCCAAACCGCACCCGTCCATGATTGAAACGGCTCTGGCAGATACCGGAGTTGCCGCGGCGGATGCGATCATGGTTGGCGACACCAGCTATGACATGGAAATGGCGCGGGCCGCCGGGGTAACCGGTGTCGGCGTAAGCTGGGGGTATCACCGGCGATCCGCACTGCATGCGGCGGCCTGTGTGATCGACCGCTTTGATCAATTGCCCGGCGTTCTGGCCGGATTTCGGGAATAAGACGATGAGCGATTGGAAGCCGAAACGTTTTTGGAAAGAAAGTACGGTTGTCGAGGCCGAAGGCGGCCACACCGTCGAATTGGACGGTCGGCGCGTCAAGACACCGGCCAAGGCGACGCTGGTATTGCCGACATGGGATATGGCCGATGCCGTAGCCGCCGAATGGGACGCGCAAGACAAAGAGGTTGATCCGGCGACGATGCCCTTCACCCGCTCGGCCAACGCGGCCATCGACAAGGTCCGGGTGCAGCACGGCGAGGTTGCGGACATGTTGGCGGATTACGGCGATTCGGACCTGTTGTGTTATCGCGCCAGCCACCCCGAAACGTTGCAGGAGCGCCAGGCGGCGGCATGGGATCCTGCGCTGGACTGGGCTTCGGATGAGCTGAACGCGCGTCTGACACCGGTTGTTGGCGTCGTTCACGAACCACAATCCAAACCGGCATTGAATACGCTGCGGCGCCAGGTCCATGCGCTCAACGCGTTTCAACTTGCGGCGTTCCATGACCTTGTCAGCCTGTCGGGTTCGTTGATTCTGGGATTTGCTGCTGCAAAAAATTGGCGCAACCCCGACGAAATCTGGAACATCTCGCAGCTTGATGAGAATTGGCAAATCGAACAATGGGGCCATGACGACGAGGCGTCCGCCGCCACCGAAGTCAAAAAGGCAGCGTTTTTGCATGCCAAACGCTTCTTCGATCTCTCATCTTGATCCTCGCTGCGCAGTTTTCCGGTCGATTTCCCGCACCCCAACCCACCTGATCCATTCTTTTCGCTGATCCGGCCCTTGACGTTTGTTTATGAATACGCCCAAACTTGGCCCACTAAAGGGGAGAGACCTTTGGGTAACCTTTCCGACACTCACTGTCGGATCGAACCGTTCCTCCCGGGGATGGATAATCAGGAAGAGGTAAAAATGAAAAAATCCGTAATCTTGGGCGCGGCAACAATAGCCGGTCTTGCAGCTGGTGCTGCAGCGGCAGCGACCGTTGACGACGTCAAAGCACGCGGCAAGCTGAACTGCGGTGTAACCACCGGTCTGGTCGGCTTTGCTGCACCCGACGCGAATGGCGAATGGCAGGGCTTTGACGTTTCGCTGTGCCGTGCTGTTGCTGCGGCCGTCCTGGGTGACGCGAGCGCTGTTGAATTCGTTCCGACCACCGGTAAGACACGCTTTACCGCGCTGGCATCCGGCGAGATCGACATGCTGGCCCGTAACACCACCTGGACCTTCAGCCGCGATGTCGACCTCAAGTTCGAATTTGTTGGCGTGAACTACTATGATGGTCAGGGCTTCATGGTTCCCAAGGCACTGGGCGTAAGCTCGGCCAAGGAACTGGACGGCGCGACCGTTTGTATCCAAACCGGCACCACCACCGAGCTGAACCTGGCGGATTTCTTCCGCTCGAACAACATCAGCTATGAGCCGGTTCCGATCGAAACCAACGCCGAAGCGCAACAGCAGTACCTGGCTGGTGCATGCGACGTTTACACCACCGACGCATCGGGACTGGCCGCAACCCGCGCCACGTTCGAGAACCCCGGTGACCACGTTCTGCTGCCCGAAATCATCTCGAAAGAGCCGCTGGGCCCGCTGGTCCGTCACGGCGATCACGAGTGGGGCGACGTTGTCCGCTGGACCCTGAACGCGCTGGTATCGGCAGAAGAGCTGGGCGTGACCTCGGCCAATATCGACGAAATGTCGGCTGGCACAGACAACCCGGAAGTCAACCGCCTGCTGGGTACCGAAGGTACGCTGGGCGAGATGCTGGGTCTGGATGCTGACTGGGCCGCTCGCGCGATCAAAGCCGGTGGTAACTATGGCGAAGTCTTTGCCAAGAACATCGGTGAAGAAACGCCGATCGGTCTGGCACGCGGCCTGAACGCACAGTGGACCGAAGGCGGCCTGCTGTACTCGCCGCCGTTCCGCTAAGAACTGAACAGAGGAGGGCGCGGGGCAACCCGCGCCCTCTTTCTCATCAAAATGCTGCGGGCTGCTCATGAGCGGGGAAAACCCTGCCGTTAACGAAGCGTCCGAAAAGCACGGGGATTCCAAAATATGTCAACTATGACTGACCCACCGAAAGCTGACTTTCGGTTGTCTATGCTCATAAACGACACCCGCTATCGCTCACTGACATTTCAGGTGATTGCGGCAATCGTTATTGCACTGAGCATCTGGTATCTTGGCAACAACCTGATCCAGAACCTTAGGGCCGCTGGCCTCAACATCTCTTACTCTTTCCTAGGCGATCCGTCCGGTTACGATATCAACCAACGCCTGATCGAGTATGACAGCCAGTCCTCGCACGGGCGTGCAGCGGTTGTCGGCATTCTGAACACTCTGCTGGTGGCGTTCCTGGCCTGTATCACGGCAACCGTGTTTGGTGTCGTCGCTGGTGTTCTGCGCTTGTCGAACAACTGGCTCGTTTCGAAGCTGATGGCGGTGTATGTCGAGATCTTCCGGAATATTCCGGTTCTGATCTGGATCATCATCATCTTCACCATCATGACGGCTGTTTTGCCTGGACCGCGTGAGTTCCGGGGCGAGAACCCCACATCGAGCATGGTTCTGGACCTCTTTGCCTTCACCAATCGCGGTGTTTATGTTCCGCGTCCGGATTTCGCGAACGGGTTCTTCAGTTCGACGTTCCTGAACTGGGTTCTGGTTCTTGCCGTTCTCGTCGGGTCCTGGTTCGTTTCCAAGGAAATCGAGAAACGCGCGACCATCAAACAAGAGGAAACGGGTGAGCGCCCCAAGACCTTGCTGCCAAAGCTGGCAGTCTGGCTGGTTCCGTTCGTAATCCTGATGTTCCTGATGGGCCTGACCTGGAATGTTCCCGAACTGAAGGGATTTAACTTCAGTGGCGGCATCAAAGTCGGCGGTCCCCTGATTGCTCTGTGGTTTGCCTTGTCGATCTACACTGGCGCCTTTATCGCGGAAAACGTCCGCGCGGGTATTCAGGCGATCTCAAAAGGTCAGACCGAGGCTGCATCGGCGCTGGGCTTGCGCCCGGGCCGGGTCATGAACCTGGTAATTCTGCCCCAGGCCTTGCGGGTGATTATTCCACCGCTGATCTCGCAGTACCTGAACATTACCAAGAACTCATCTTTGGCGATTGCAGTGGGCTATGCGGATATCACCGCGACCTTGGGTGGCATCACGCTGAACCAAACCGGTCGTGCGATCGAATGTGTTCTGTTGCTGATGCTGTTCTACCTGACAGCTTCGCTGCTGATTTCGATGGTGATGAACATCTACAACGCATCCGTCAAGTTGAAGGAGCGCTGAGCCATGAGTGATCAAACGACAAACTCGATCGCCTTTGTGGCAGAAGGTACGATCCCTCCCTCACCGCCCCCGGCAAACGAAGTCGGTGTGGCCAAGTGGATGCGCGAGAACCTGTTCTCGGGCGTCACCAACACGATCCTGACGGTCCTCTCGTTGATCCTGATCTACCTCATTTTGAAGAACACACTGCCGTGGATTCTGAATGGGGTATGGAATGCCAACTCTCTGGCCGAGTGCCGTGAGATTCTGGCAGGAAAAACCGGGGCCTGTTTCGCGGTTCTGACCGAACGCTGGCCACAGCTGATCTACGGGTTCAAATACCCTGCCGAGGCTTACTGGCGGCCGAATCTGGCATTTGTCCTGATGCTTGTGGCAATTGCACCGGTCTTGTTCTTTGACCTGCCGCGCAAATTGCTGATCTTCACAGCCCTTTATCCCTTTATCGCATTCTGGCTGATTTGGGGTGGCTCGATTCTTGTACCCATCGTCGCTCTGCTTGGCTGTGTTGCTGCGGGCGCTGTCTTTCAAAAGTTCGGGAAGAACAGCTTCGCCGCTGGTTTTTTTGGGGCAATCATCGTCGCTTTGGTTGTCTGGAATCTCGGTGGAGCACTAATCCCGGAAGATGCGTCCGAAGGAGCATTGCTTTCAGCTGTTCCCAGCCGCGATCTGGGGGGCTTTATGCTCAACATGATGCTTGGCCTTGCCTGCGTGTCATTGTCTGTGCCGTTGGGTATTGCACTTGCACTAGGTCGTCAGTCCGACATGCCGTTGATCAAGTGGGTCTGTGTCATATTCATCGAATTCATCCGAGGCGTGCCTTTGATCACGCTGCTGTTCGTGGCTTCGGTGATGCTGTCCTATTTCTTCCCGCCTGACAGCACGGTCGACCTGTTCCTGCGCGTCGTGATCATGATCACCATGTTCTCAGCGGCCTATATTGCCGAGGTGATCCGCGGCGGTTTGGCAGCGCTTCCGCGCGGACAGTATGAGGCAGCAGATAGTCTGGGTCTGGATTACCCTCAGGCGATGCGTCTGATCATCCTGCCTCAGGCTCTGAAGATCTCGATCCCTGGTATCGTGAACGTGGCCGTGGGCCTCTTCAAGGACACCACACTGGTTTCGGTCATCTCGATGTTCGATCTGGTGGGCATGATCCGGGGCCCCATCCTGGCGTCAACCGAATGGAATGGCGTCTATTGGGAGCTTCTGGGCTTTGCCGCGCTTCTGTTCTTCGTCGTCTGTTACGGCATCTCTCAATATTCCCAGTGGCTCGAGCGTCGCCTTGCCACGGACCATCGTTAAGGAGTTCAACACATGTCTGAACTTGCAATAGAACGCGAAATCGACCGCTCGAAGATGCAGGTGAGCGACGAGGTCGCCATCGACATCAACGGCATGAACAAGTGGTACGGCTCGTTCCACGTACTGCGCGACATCAATCTGACCGTCAATCAGGGCGAGCGGATCGTGATTGCTGGCCCGTCGGGCTCGGGCAAATCCACGCTGATCCGCTGTCTGAACGCGCTGGAAGAACACCAGCAGGGCACGATTGTCGTGGACGGTACCGAATTGTCGAATGACCTGAAAAACATCGACAAGATCCGGTCCGAGGTTGGCATGGTGTTTCAGCACTTCAACCTGTTCCCGCATCTGACCATTCTGGAAAACTGCACGCTGGCTCCGATCTGGGTGCGCAAAACGCCCAAGAAAGAGGCCGAAGAGCGCGCGATGCATTTCCTGGAAAAGGTGAAAATCCCGGATCAGGCGCTGAAGTACCCCGGCCAGTTGTCCGGTGGTCAGCAGCAGCGTGTGGCGATTGCGCGAAGCTTGTGCATGATGCCGCGGATCATGTTGTTCGATGAACCGACATCGGCGCTGGACCCCGAGATGATCAAAGAAGTGCTCGACACCATGATCGAACTGGCCGAGGAAGGCATGACCATGCTGTGTGTGACGCATGAGATGGGCTTTGCCCGTCAGGTCGCCAACCGCGTGATCTTTATGGATGCTGGCCAGATCGTGGAACAGAACGAACCGGAAGAGTTCTTCAACAACCCGCAAAGCGAGCGGACAAAGCTGTTCCTGAGCCAGATTCTGGGCCACTAATAGTAGGATGGGGTGTCACCCCATCTGTGCAAGATCAAGGCGAGGGGCACCCCTCGCCTTTTTCTATTTCAGCAATTCGCGCGGAATGGCAAAGCCTAGCACCCTGCCGCTGTGCCATCGAATGTCGGACCAATCGGCTATGTCAAACTCTACGACTGTGGTGGCGCAAGTCGGATAGTCGAAGAATCTGGGATGCTCAGGAGGGTGTGTTACGATCCGCTCAGCAATATCCGCGATACCGGGATTGTGGCCCAGCACCAGAACGGATGCGCCGGTCGCCTCGGACAACACATCCAGCATCGTCTCGGCCTCGGCGTGATACAGGGCCGGAATGAACCTCACCCGCTCTGTCGTTAGATCCATTCTTTGCCACGTCTCGCGCGTGCGTTGCGCGGACGAGCTTAGAACCTCGTCAGGTTTCCAGCCGTTTTCCGACAGCCAGTCACCAATGGCGGGCGCAGATTTTCGCCCCCGTTTGTTCAGCGGGCGGTCGTGATCGGAAAGGGTCAGGTCATCCCAGCTGGATTTGGCGTGACGTGTCAGGATCAGGGTACGCGTCATGAGGGGTGAAAGGCCCGCATGTGATGAGCGGATTGCTCGGCTGTGCGGCCCGAACCGGCGCTGACCGGGCAGGCGCGCCGGGCGAGGCATCCTCCGGTCATGCAGGTCTGACCTTCGGTCGTTGACAGATGCGCGTGGCAGGCCTCCACGTTGTAAAACTCGACCGTGTTCAAGGCACCGACCGGGCAGGCCGTGGCGCAGGGTGCGGCGCATGTGGTGCAGGGCGACACGTCCGACGCCTGTGGGATGGGAAACTCATCGGAAAAGTGCAATGCGCCTCGGAACGAGATCATCATGCCAACCGTGTCATGCACCAACGCACCAACAGGGCTGCTGAACGTTCGCCCAGATTTCAGCGCCCAGTCAATGAAAGGCGCATAGGGCGGGCCGCCAAATGGAAAATAGGGCTGCGCACCAAGCGCCTTCGCCAATTGTCCGACAACGCGTGTCGACCATCTGTCCACCGGGTCGCCTTGACCGTCTTGCCATTCGGCTGAGGCTTTCAGGACCGGCCAAAACGCGTGCCCAGCACCAAGCAGGACAAGGGTGCCGCTGTCCAACTGCTTGGCGCCGCTTAGCCTTGGGTGCAGCACGCCCATCACGATCAGACCTTCTGCCTGTGCCGCGTCATCAAGACGGACATAGGAAATTGCGTCCGGGGCACCTTGGTTCGGTTCCGCCATTCCACCTCCGCCCCGTGATCGGGGTTCAGTCCGGTCGGATCAGAGACCCGGCACCGTGTTCTGTAAACAGTTCCAGCAGTACCGCGTTGGGCGCGCGCCCGTCCAGTATCACCACCGCGCGCACGCCGCTGTGCAGCGCATCCAGCGCGGTTTCGGTTTTGGGGATCATGCCGCCCGCAATGGTCCCTTCCAGCGTCATCTCGCGGATCTGCCCGGCTTTGAGCTCTGTCATGACCTCTCCGGCCGCGTTCTTGACGCCCGAGACATCGGTCAGCAGCAGCAGCCGGTCAGCCTTAAGCGCCGACGCAATGGCCCCCGCTGCGGTGTCGCCGTTTACGTTGAAGGTTTCACCATCCCGACCTGCACCCAGGGGCGCGATCACCGGGATTACGTCATGCGAGAACAGATCGTGCAGCACCTTGGGGTCCATTTCGGATGGCGAACCAACAAAGCCCAGCGAAGGATCGGTCTGATCGCAGATCATCAGGTTTGCATCCTTGCCCGACAGGCCCACAGCCGATCCACCCTGCGAATTGATGGCCTGCACGATGCGCTTGTTAACAAGGCCGGACAGCACCATCTCGACCACTTCGACTGTGGGTTTGTCGGTCACACGTTTGCCGCCGACAAATTCGGACTGAATGTCCAGTTTATCCAGCATCGCGTTGATCATAGGCCCACCGCCATGCACGATCACCGGGTTTACGCCGACCTGGCGCATCAGCACGACATCGCGGGCAAAGCTTTCCATCGCTTCGTCACTGCCCATGGCGTGCCCGCCCAGCTTGATAACGACGATGGCGCCGTCATAACGCTGCAGATAGGGCAGTGCGCTGTTGAGCGTGGCGGCGGTGGCGATCCAATCCCGGTTCATGTCTCTTGTCTTCATGGCTTAGGTCCCTCTGGCGTTCCGTGTTAGGGCCTTTGCTCAGCCGTGCCAAGGGCGAACCTATTCCAGATGCGCGATGATCGAACGCAGGGTGGGGATGCCGTCACTTTTTTCGGACGAGGTCAGAACGATCTCGGGGTAGGCGGCAGGGTGTTTGGTCAGGGCACCGCGCACCTGGTCCAAGACCTTTTCGCGATCCTTTGCCTTGACCTTGTCAGTCTTGGTCAGAACGCATTGAAAGGTCACGGCGCTGGTGTCCAAAAGCTTCATGATCTCATCATCGACCGGCTTCACACCGTGCCGCGAGTCGATCAGGACAAAGGCGCGCCGCAGGGTCTGACGGCCACTGAGGTATTGCTTGAGCAGGCGTTGCCACTTCTCGACCACCTTGACCGGCGCATTGGCGTACCCATAGCCGGGCAGGTCAACCAGATAGAGATCGGGCCCTTGCGTGAAAAAGTTGATCTCTTGCGTGCGGCCCGGGGTGTTTGAGGCCCGCGCCAGCCCTTTGGTGCCGGTCAGCGCGTTGATTAGACTGGATTTGCCAACGTTGGAACGGCCTGCAAAGCAGACCTCCAGCCGATCGGGGGCGGGCAATCCGTCCATTGCGACGACACCTTTGACGAACTCAGACGGGCCCGCAAACAGTTTGCGCCCGGTTTCCAGCGCGAATTCATCGGGTGCGTCGGCCAGGGGAAAGGGCAGCGTGGTCACAGCAGATGCACCTTGTCGCCGGGCTTGACCTCTCCGCCGCGGATCACCTCGGCATTGACGCCGAAATCCTGATGACCCCAGCTGTCGAGCGCGCCCAACGTATCCGCATCGCGGTGGCCGGTTTCGGGATTTGCAGTGGTCGCAAGGCAGCGTTGGATGCGTTCGCGAATGCTGAACACAGCCTCACCAATCTGAACCTCACGCCCGATCCATTCGAATTCTTCCCACAAGGGCAGGCCATCAAACCAGATGTTTCCGCGCCAGCGATGGATGGACAGATCGTGCCCCAGCCTCTGCGCGACCGCGCGGTGAGACGCCATGTTGAACAGGCTGACCGAGGGGAAATCGCTGTCGGTCATGCCCTGGCCAGCCACCCGAACAATCCGGGCCGAGGCCGCGCGATCCGCGGGCATCAGCGGTTTAACCCAGTTCAGAAACATGTCCTGTTCGGTATCCGGGTCAAAAGTCAAATCCGGCCGATCTGGGTGCTGCAGCGTCATCCGGTCCCCGTCCATGCGGGCAGAGATCGCCATCAACTGAGGGGCCTTCGCCGCCCGGCTGAAATTCGGGCAGGGTGCCCATTCAGACCCATCTGCCTTGGACGCCTCATGCGCGACGGCCCAAACGCGATCCCAGGGCATGGTCTGCCCCGGGCTCAACGTGACGGTCTGTACAGCCTCACGCCCGTGGGCTTTGATAGGATGCCGCCAGAGGCTGATCACCTCGCCCGTCATTTGTCATCCGTCTTCGGCGTTTTCTTGAACCCGGATTTGATATTTCCGAATACATCAGGCGTATATCCCTGACTGCGCATGATCAGGTACTGCTGTGTGAATGTGATTGTGTTGTTCGCAATCCAGTAGACGACCAGACCGCTGGCAAAGCTGCCCAGCATGAACATGAACACCCACGGCATCCAGGCAAAGATCATCGCCTGTGTCGGATCGGTTGGTGCCGGGTTCAGTTTCTGCTGTAGCCACATGGAAATACCCAGCAGGATCGGCAGGATGCCGAGGAAGATCAGTGCCATGAACGTCTCGGGTTGCGGTCCCGCCCATGGCAGCAGACCGAACAGGTTCATGATCGAAGTTGGATCAGGTGCGCTGAGGTCCTGGAACGGGCCAAACCACGGTGCCTGGCGCAGTTCGATGGTGACGAAGATCACCTTATAGAGCGAGAAGAAGATCGGGATCTGCATCAGGATCGGCAGACAGCCTGCGGCGGGGTTCACCTTTTCCTTCTTGTACAGCTCCATCATGCCTTGCTGCATCTTCTGACGGTCGTCTCCAGCGGCCTCTTTCAGGGCTTCCATCTGTGGCTGCAATTCCTTCATCTTCGCCATTGAGACGTAGGATTTGAAAGCAAGAGGGAACAGGATCGCCTTGATGATCAGCGTCAGGCCGATGATCGACCAGCCCATGTTGCCGATCAGCACGTTAATGTTGTGCAGCAGCCAGAAAATTGGCTTGGTCAGGAAGAAGAACCAACCCCAGTCGATGCTGTCGATGAACTTCTGTACACCTTCGGCCTGATATTCGCGGATCGCCTCCCACTCCTTCGCACCGGCAAAGAGGCGTGTGGTCACTTCGGCGGTCTCGCCCGGGGCAACGGTCAGCGTCGGCAGAACGGTTTCCGTTTGGTAGATTTTGCGGCGCGCATCGTATTTTGCAGCGGCTTTGAAGGCCGAACCCGGTTCGGGGATCAGGGTGGTCATCCAATAGTGATCGGTAAAGCCGATCCAGCCGTCTTCCTTGACCTGATAAACCTCGGCCTGCGCCCGTTCATTCGGGTCGATGTCGAAATCGCGCACGTCGCCATAATCGATTTCGGCCAGCGTGCCATCCGCCATACCGATGACGCCCTCGTGCAGGATAAAGAAGTTCTTGAGCCCCGGCAGATCGCCGTCTTCACCAATTCCGTGACGCGCGAGGATGCCGTAAGGCGCCATGCCAACCTCGGCCTCGGTCGCGTTTTCCACCGACTGGGTGACGGTGAACATATAATCTTCGTCGACCGAAATGACTCGACGGAATGTGAGCCCGTTTCCGTTGTTCCAGATCAGGGTGATCGGGCTGTCGACGCCCAATGTCTCACCTTGCTCGATATCCCAGATGGTGTTGGGGCCGGGAACGTCGTTACCCGCAAGGCCCGCACCCGGGGCCCATCCATAAAGGGCGTAATAGGCGGATTCCGAACCGACCGGGGCCAGCAATTCCACAATCGGGGCGTCTCCTTCTATCGAGACTTTGTAATCTTTCAGAAACAGCTCGTCGATGCGGCCACCGGACAGCGAAAGGCTGCCTGAAAGCCGTGGAGTGTCGATCTGCACGCGGGGGGCCTGTGCTTCGGGCAGAGTTTCCTCTGCCGCGGTGGTGGCTTCGCCCACGGTGCCGGTGCCGGCTGCGCTGGGTGTCTGAACCTCGTTGCCTTCAACCGCAGCAACCTCGGCTGTTTCGGGTGTCGTGGTTTGCTCGGGCGGCGGAAACAACACGAACCACACGAGGATCACCATAAAGCTGAGTGCGGTTGCGAGGATTAGATTCTTGTTCTGATCGTCCATCGGGGACAGCCACCTTGCGCAATGAAAGACACCCGGTGGGTTCAACAGAGTGCAGCCCAAAAGGTCAAGCGGAATCGCCCTTATTTTCGGTCACACGCTGCGATCCTATCCGTTGAAATGCGCTTTTAACCCAATTTCCGCCCGATGACGGGTGTTCCCTTCATTTTTGACTTGTGCGAGGTCATCCAGGCTTGGGTCTTTTCAAAAGGCATGGGCTTGCCAATGCCAAAGCCTTGAACGTGATCGGCACCAAGTTGTGCCATCAATGCGTGCTCTCCGGCGGTTTCCACACCTTCGGCCAACGTTTCAACCTTCAACCGTTCTGCCAGGGTCAAAATCGCACCCACAAGCTGCTGTTGCCCGGCATCGCGATCCGCTTTGGCGACAAAGGTCCGATCGATCTTGATCCGCGACACGGCAAAGCGCTTGATCGAAGCAATTGAGGCGTGACCGGTTCCAAAATCATCCAGATCGATGCAGCACCCCAAGGCAGCAAGGGCCGTCACATTGCGCGTGATGACATCGTCCGGACGGCGAGAGAATACGGTTTCCAGAATTTCCACTGCAAGCCTGTCCGGAGTGATGTCGAACTGATCCAGCTCCCATTTCAGGCGGTCTACAAGGGCAGGGTTGCGCAGCTCATCCGAAGAAAAGTTGATGCCGATGCGCGGGACGGCAAAACCTTGCTGATCCCACTTGCGCATGGCGTCAAAAGCATGGTGGCGTACAACCTCACCAAGCCGTTCCATCAACTCAGCTTGTTCGGCAAAGGGCAGAAAGATCTGTGGCCCCATGATGCCCTTTTGCGGATGTTCCCAGCGGGCCAGGGCCTCAAACCCTGTGATCTCTCCGGTGTTGGTGGAAATCTGGGGCTGAAACCAAGGGCGAATTCCACCGTTTTCAAGTGCCGTCACAAATTCGCGGCGCAGATTGGCGCGGATCAGGCTGCGACGGCGGGTATCTGACGAATAGGCCCGGATCGTGGAAGGGCCATTGCGCTGCGCCTCGGCCAATGCGGCTGTGGCGGCTTCGATCCAATGCTCTGCCTGGGTCTCGGGCAGGTTCGACAATGTGCAAAACCCGATTGAGCAAGACAGGTAGACATTGGCCCCATTCAACGCAAAGGGTTCTTCTATTGCGGATTGGATTCGACCGGACATCTCAATGCAGGCTTCCAGATCCAGTCGGGACGAGGGTTTCAAACCAATCAGGAACCGGTTTTTGCCTACCTGTGCAAACAGATCGCGGCCTCGTATGACGGCAAGAACGCGATCACCGAATTGCAGAGTGATGTCACTGGCTGCGGTATCGCCGTGCAGGTCGAGAAGGTCCGTGAAATTATCCAGCGAGATCGCAAAACAGGCCGCCTTTTCACCATTTTCAGCGGCGGTAGCCTGGATAAGCTCCAGCTCTTCGGTGAAGGTATTCATCGGGACCAGCCCGCAAGGTCGTGATCCCGCGGCCAGTGCCGTCATCGACTGCCCCATGGGCATCCCAAGAAGGGCAAATAGCAGTGGCAGGCCCAAGGCTGTGCTGACCAAGGCGACTTCGCCCCCCAACCAGAACGCCGAAAGGCAGGCAGCCGGGACAAAAGCCAGCGCTGATGGACCGGTTAAAGCACTGCGAAGTGGGTCAAGAAACGTCCTGACAGACAGATTTTTCCGCATGAGGGTCACGGCCTTCGTCTTGGGCGGGGATCGCACGCCTTGGACGTTAGGGGACCAATCTGAGTCAGACGTTAACGCAGTAGCGGTATTTCTTGTGAATTTTCGTCGATTTTGTCGTTATTCAACGCAAGATTCGCGAAATCGAACAGTTTTGGGTCCAACAGGTGCGAGGGCCGTGCATTCGTCAGGGCACGAAACATCACCTGCCTGCGCCCGGGCGCGTTCTTTTCCCACTGGTCCAGAATCTGCTTGACCTGTTGCCGTTGCAATCCGTCCTGACTGCCGCACAGGTCACAGGGGATGATGGGATAGTTCATCGCCTTGGCGAATTTCTCGCAATCAACCTCGGCCACATGGGCGAGGGGGCGAAAGACAAACAAATCACCTTCTTCATTGACCAGTTTGGGCGGCATGGTCGCCAGTCGACCGCCGTGAAAGAGATTCATGAAGAATGTTTCAAGGATGTCATCCCGGTGATGTCCCAGCACAACTGCCGAGCACCCCTCTTCCCGCGCGATACGGTACAGATTTCCGCGGCGCAGACGCGAACACAGCGCGCAATAGGTTCTGCCTTGCGGTACTTTGTCCATCACAACGGAATACGTGTCCTGGTATTCGATCCGGTGCGGGACCTCCATCTTACTGAGAAACTCGGGCAGGACGGTTGCAGGAAACCCGGGCTGTCCCTGATCCAGATTGCAGGCAAGCAGATCGACAGGCAGCAAGCCACGCCATTTCAACTCATAAAGAACCGCCAGCAAGGTGTAACTGTCCTTGCCGCCCGAAAGGCACACCAGCCAGCGTGGTGGCTTGGCATCCTTGTCATGGGCGCTTTGATCGACCATTCCGTACTGCTCGATCGCCTCGCGGGTTTGCCGCACTATGCGTTTGCGTAGCTTCTTGAACTCGGTGGTCGAAGGCGCACCGGCGAACAAAGGGTGGATATCGTCTGCTTCATCGAACATCGGCTGAGCCTTTATCATGGGTTGACCGGACAAGCGGTTCTGTCATTCATCTGGAACAGGGTCATAGCCCGTGCCGCCCCAGGGGTGGCACCGCCCAATCCTGCGGGCAGCCAGCCACGCGCCTTTGATGGCACCGTGTTTTTCCAACGCTTCCAGCGCATAGGCCGAGCATGTGGGCTGATAGCGGCAATTGAAACCCACCCAGGGGCTGAAAACCAGGCGATAGGCACGTACCGGAAGGGCGAACAGTTTGGCAAGCGGCGTCATGTCCGCCCTCCGTGAACCTTGCGCAGGGCGTAGATCAGATCACTTTTCAGATCGTCGAATGGACGCGATTCCGTAACTTCGGCCCGTCCGATCAGAACATAGTCCCACCCGTCGCGGCCATGTGCGGGCAATACGGCGCGCGCAACCTCGCGCAGGCGGCGTTTGGCACGGTTGCGCGCAACGGCGTTGCCAACCTTTTTGGAACAGGTAAATCCAACGCGAACACCCGACCCCTCGTCCTCGGAACGGCGGCGCGCCTGCAGCATCATGGCCGAGGTGCCCTGACGCCGGGCCCGGGCCGCTTTCAGAAAATCGGATCGTTTCTTGAGGACAGTCAAAGGTGCGACCGCGCAAAGAGAAACCGCCGGGGGCATTTCCCCGGGGTGGTTCTTACCATCCTCAGGGGCCTCCGGCGGCGTCATGTTCATAACCTGAAAGGTCGAGCGGTCTTACGCGCTCAGCGACTTACGGCCACGAGCGCGGCGCGCGTTCAGGATCTTGCGGCCGGCTTTAGTAGCCATGCGCGCGCGGAAACCGTGGCGGCGTTTGCGAACCAGGTTCGAAGGCTGATAGGTGCGTTTCATCGCTCCGTCTCCAATCTATAGCGGTGGGGTGCGGCGCGGATTCGCCTGGCCCTAGTGTTCGAAGCCCGTCCTCTACTGCTATGTTCAGGCTAAGTCAAACCCTATGGGCCGGGTTTTCACAGGTTTTGCAACAATTCTATGCTGCGACCTCGCGAAAGGTTTCAAAAACCCGGTTTGAGGTGAAAAACCCTCACATTCGGCGATGCAAACATCAAGGCCCCGTGAGGCCCCTGTTGCGAAGCCGGCATGTGCCTCATGTTGGACGCAAGATGAAGCACAAACAGCCGGGCAGCAATATGAGTGAAACTTCTCAGCCGCAAAAAAGCGGGCTAAGCCGCCACATCCCCTTACTGGTGATTCTCGCCGTCGCTGCGGTGGGGTTCTTTACCCTTGGGGATTATCTGACATTTGAAACCCTGCGTGACAATCGCGAGGCCCTGTTGGCATGGCGCGATTCGAACTATTGGGCGATGGCGGCAGCCTTTGTGGCCATTTATATCGTCATCGTGGCCTTTTCCTTGCCGGGTGCGGCCGTTGCCTCGATGACCGGCGGGTTTCTGTTTGGTCTGTTCGCGGGAACAGCGTTCAATGTCTTTGCAGCAACCATCGGGGCCTCTGCCATCTTTCTGGCCGCGCGTTGGGGGCTTGGCGCGTCGTTGACCGCCAAGCTAGAAGCGTCCGAGGGCGCGGTTCGCAAGCTCAAGGACGGGCTGCGCGAAAATGAGATTTCGGTTCTGTTTCTGTTGCGCCTGGTGCCGGTGGTGCCGTTCTTTGTGGCCAATCTTGTTCCTGCGCTGGTTGGCGTGAAATTCCGCAACTTTTTGCTGACCACCGCGCTGGGCATCATTCCCGGCGGGATCGTCTATACCTGGATCGGCGTTGGATTGGGTGGCGTCTTTGACCGCGGAGAGACCCCGGATGTGTCGCTGTTGTGGGAGCCCTTTGTGATCGGTCCCATCCTGGGCCTGTGTGTGCTTGCCGCTTTGCCAATCGTCATCAAATCCATTCGTGGCCGAAAGGATACCTGAAGCATGCAAGAGATTACGACCGATATCCTGGTGATTGGCGCTGGGTCGGGCGGCCTGTCGGTTGCGGCCGGGGCCAGTCAGATGGGCGCCGACGTTGTGCTGCTGGAAGGGCACAAGATGGGCGGCGATTGCCTGAATTTCGGCTGCGTCCCGTCCAAAGCGATGATTGCAAGCGCCAAGGTTGCCCACGACCAAACGCATGCCTCGGCCTTTGGTGTGGCGGATGTGGCACCGCAGGTCGATTACGCTGCGGTCAAGGCCCATGTCCGCGACGTTATCTCGCAAATCGAACCCATGGACAGCCAGGAAAGGTTCGAAGGGTTGGGCGTCAAGGTGATCCGGGAATTTGGCGAGTTTACCTCGCCAACAACGGTCAAGGCCGGCAACACGCAGATCACAGCGCGGCGGATTGTCATCGCCACCGGGTCCTCTCCGCTGGTTCCGCCTCTGCCGGGCCTGGAACAGGTTCCGTATTGCACGAATGAGACGATCTTTGATCTGCGTGACAAGCCCGAGCACCTGTTGATCATCGGCGGGGGCCCGATCGGGATGGAGATGGCGCAGGCCCATGTCCGGCTGGGCTGCAAGGTGACCGTGATCGAAGGCATGACCGCGCTGGGCAAGGATGACCCCGAAGCGGCGGCCATCGTGCTGGACAGCCTCAAGGCCGAAGGGGTCGATATCCACGAAAACCAGATGGTGGCCCAAATTCGCGGAACGACGGGCGCGGTCGAGGTCGTAACGGAAAACGGCGCCATCTATGCCGGATCTCACCTGTTGCTGGCGATGGGCAGAACCTCGAACACCGACCGCCTGAATCTGGACGCCGCCGGGATCGAAACGACGCGAACAGGTATCAAGGTGGATGACTCCCTGCGCACCACCAACCGCAAGGTCTATGCCATCGGAGATGTGGCAGGTGGGCTGCAATTCACCCATGTGGCCGGGTATCATGCCGGGGTCATCATCCGCTCGGCCCTGTTTGGTTTGCCGTCGAAAGCGAAATCAGCTCATATCCCCTGGGCCACCTATTCGGACCCCGAGCTGGCGCAGGTTGGCCTGACCGAGGCGCAGGCTCGCGAACAGCACGGCAACGCGATGGAAATCGCGCGGTTCGATTATCATCACAATGACCGTGCAATCGCATCCCGTCACACCAAGGGTTTCATCAAGGTCATGGTCGTCAAAGGTCGCCCTGTCGGGGTGACAATCGTTGGGCATCAGGCGGGTGAGTTGATCAATTTGTGGTCCCTGGCTTTGGCCAATAATCTTAAGATGGGTCAGGTCGCCGCGATGGTTTCACCCTATCCAACGATCGGAGAGCTTAACAAACGGGTCGCGGGCGCCTATTTCTCGCCAAGGCTGTTTGAGAATCAGACGGTTAAACGCGTGGTCAGGTTCGTTCAGAAATGGATCCCCTGACCAAAGAGAGGAGCGCCAATTGAACTCGCTATCAGGCCGATTCCTGATTTTGACGACCGTGTTCGTCATGCTGGCCGAAGTGTTGATCTTTGTGCCCTCGATTGCGCGCTTTCGCGAAGACTTTTTGCTCAACCGTCTGGAAAGGGCTCAGATCGCATCGCTGGCCCTGCTGGCGGACGACATGCTGGCCGATGATCTTGAGGCCGAATTGCTGGAAAACGCGGGCGTCTATAACGTGGTCCTGCGCCGGGATGAGGTGCGGCAGCTGATGCTGTCCTCACCCATCCCCGATCGGGTCATCAAAACCTTTGATTTGCGCGATGCCGGCGCCTGGGTGTTGATCCGTGATGCAACGGCGCGACTGTTTACACCCGGCAACGAGGTGATCCGGGTCATTGGCGCCCCGGTCAAGGATGCAGGGCTGTTGATCGAAGTCACAATCGACAGCGATCCGCTGCGCATGGCGATGACGGACTATGGCCTACGCATTCTGGGCCTCTCCTTTGTGATTTCGATTATCACGGCCTCGTTCCTCTTTCTGGCCGTGCGCATCGTTCTGGTGCGTCCGATCAAAGGTGTGGTCGGATATATGCAGCGATATGCCAGCGCGCCCGAGGATGCGCGCGGGATTATCTCACCCAATTCCAAAGTGACCGAGCTGCGCGAGGCAGAAGAAGCGCTGCAAATGCTGCAGACCGATCTGACGCAGGCCCTGAAACAACGCGAACGCCTTGCGCAACTGGGCGGTGCTGTGGCCAAGGTCAGCCACGATCTGCGCAACATCCTGACCTCGGCACAGCTTTTCACCGACCGGATCGAAGCCAGCGATGACCCCTTGGTGGCTCGTCTGGCGCCCAAGCTGGTGAACTCGATCACACGGGCGGTTTCGCTTTGCGAAAGCACTCTGGCCTTTGGTCGGGCCGAGGAACCGGCGCCGACGCTGACAATGGTAAAGCTGCACGACGTAGCTGCCGATGTGGTTGCCAGTGAAAAACTGGCCATCGCCGACGCCTGCGTCGAGATCGTGAACGATGTGCCCGCCGACCTGACAGTGCGCGCTGACCCCGAGCAGATATACAGGGTCATCCTCAACCTCGTGCGCAATGCCCGCCAGGCGTTGGTAGCGTCCGGCAAGCCAGGTCGCGTCACGGTTCTGGCCGCGGAAACCGAGAGCGATTGGTGCATCGAAGTTCGCGACACCGGCCCGGGCCTGCCACCCAAAGCCCGGGAGAATCTGTTTACGCCGTTCCAGGGCGGCGTGCGCAAAGGAGGCTCGGGTCTTGGCCTTGCGATTTCGCAGGAACTGGTGCGTGGCCATGGCGGAGATTTGTTCCTCAAAGACACCGGCGCACACGGAACAACCTTTGAAATAAAGCTCCCGCGCGGGGATGGGACTTTTTGACGGATTTTTTGCAGAATCCGCTTGCACGTACCTGGCAGCAGGTCTAAACAGCGCCTCACCAACGCGGACCGATAGCTCAGCTGGATAGAGTACTTGACTACGAATCAAGGGGTCGGGGGTTCGAATCCTCCTCGGTCCGCCACTGGTTTCCCCTAACATACTGAAAATAAACAACTTTTTTATTTTTGGACTCGAAATTCATAGGGGGGATTCAAACCATCCCGCAACAAATCCCGCAACATTTGGGTGAGGCTAAGTCCGTTTGGACGGTTAAGTGCCACGTCCTTGCCCTTTTGGAATCGCGTGGGGTGTTGTCGTTTCGGGAATTGTAATTCAGGATGAACAGGTGATGAGGTCCCGCTACTATTGGATCTTAGGGTGGAGCCGAGGCAATTGCCTCGGCCCCGTATCGCCCTTCCGGCGACTGCTCACCTAGCGAGGTGTAGGGACCTCGCTAGGTCAGGGTGGATGTTATATCGGGTTCATTCTTCTGCTCCTTCCTTGTCTTCTGGGCTGGAAGCGCGCCCGTAATCCTGTTCTGAAACCCGCCACATTTTTGTTTCTGCGTTGTAGTGCAGCCGCCCTTCGTCTTTGAAGCGAGTTAGGTAACTTCGGAAGGTGTTGTAGTTGATCGGAGTCTCTCTATTGAGAATTGGAGTTCCTGGGTCTCTTTCCTTTTCATTACCTTTCTCCAGGCGCTCCGGATCGCGGTTATAAACCTCTGTCCATTCTTTTTCTTTCGCAGCTCTCTTTAAAACGGCTGAGTAAATTTCATGGGTACCTGCCCCTCCAAACAGAAGGGGGTCGGGTTCGCTCAGGTATTCTGCGACAAATGCAAGCAGCTCGAATTTGGCTGCGTTTCGACTCGAAAACTTGTCTCCTTCTTTCAATAACTGAGGCCAAGATTTGAGTTTGGCTCTCAACCTGTGAAGTAATAACGCTTCCAGGTCGAGGCGCTCTCTTTCTTTGGCAATCTCAGCAAGCCGTTCTGCGAATATGTCAGTCTGTTGCGTCATCTGCATATAGCATCAAGCATTGACGAATATTTGGCAATAGGGCTGTTTGTGCCTCCAAGGGAGAAAGATCATGAAATTTAATCGTTAAAAAACAATATGATAAAAATACTTGACGAAAAACACTACCAATATATACTCCGATTTATCGGAGTATATATTGGTAGTGAGCCGATATCGAACTTTTCGAGATTGAAAAAGAAAAACTTCTCTAGATGTTGTGGAATACTCGATTTCCCCGCTCGAATCGCTTTCCAATTCCAATGGCGATTCGGGCGCAATCAACATAGCATGATAAGGAACCTGTCGTTCTGTTGCGAAGACAAGATTTCGCAACGAGTTCTCAAGCAATCGGCATTGATCCCGCAACAAATCCCGCAACATTTTTCATTTACTGTGAAGGCATTTTGTTGTGTAAATTATTGAAAGTAAAAGATAATAATGAGTGCTTAGAAAACGGTGTCAATCCTCCTCGGTCCGCCACTTGGTAAAATCCCTTCCAGATCAAATACGTAAGCAAAAATTCTGAGCGGATATCCGCGGTCTGAACACTATTGTGTCCCCGAAACGTCTTCGGACAGCATGGTTTTTTGCTTCTTTGGTGTATCGCTCAGTCGTCTGTTGCGATGACCAGCTCGTTCGTTTCAGTTTTCGTGAACGTGAGTGGAGCAGGGTGAACCCTTGCCAAGCACAACTAAAGCGTAAAATTCGGCAGATGATCTAAGCACTGTCTGCCCCTATGCCAACACCTCACGCTAGCGAAGTGGCGGAGACTCAACTTAACTTCCTGTTTTTATTGGCGATCCCGGAAGGACTCGAACCCTCAACCTGCTGATTAGAAGTCAGCTGCTCTATCCAGTTGAGCTACGGGACCGCTGCGCCCTTCTTGCGGCTTTTAGGCGTGGGGTTCAAGGGCCAAGCGCATGAAGGCGCTGTTGAAATCTTCCGCGTAGCCGTGGATTGGGCCGCAATAGGAATATCCCAGCGCTTCATAGAGTTTTCGGGCGGCGTCATATTCGTGCAGATGATCCGCGCCGGTTTCAAGAACAAGCGCCGAGATACCCTCGGCCCGCGCCAGTTCGGCAAGATAGGTCATCATCTGACGCGCCAATCCGCGCCCGCGGGCCGCGGCGATGACATGCACCGATTTCACTTCGGCCGTGCCGTCCGGCAGCGCCTTGAGCGCACCGCAGCCCAAGGGCTCATCGTCTTCGAACAAGGCCCAGAACCGCATACCGGGTTCACGCAGCGACTCCACACCCATTGTGTGGTTCGAGGTTTGCGGTGTCGCATCCCAGCTATGGGCGAGATGTGCCTCGATGATCGGGCGTATGCTATCGCTGCCCGGATCGGCCTGACGGATTTCGATCACTTAATGCGTCCAGGGGCCGCGGCGGTTGGTGGCGAAGTTCTCACCATAGCCGCCTGCACGCAAATTGGGCTTGCGCTTGTGCGGCTCGGTCACCTGCGCGTCGATCCCGTGATCCTTGGCGTAATCCAAAGCCTCTTCCTTGGTGTCGAATTTCAGTCGCACCTGGGTTTGCGTATCGGATGATGACGTCCACCCCATCAGCGGATCAACCTCACGCGCCGACGCGGGTGCGTATTCCAGGACCCATTTGCGGGTCTTGGCCATCCCCGAGGTCATTGCGTTTCGCGAAGGCTGATAGATCCGTGCGCGCATTTCGCCACTCCGTGCTCAATTGGCTGCGTCCGTTTATGCGCCACAGAGCGCGCGGGGACAAGATTGCAATTGTCGCGGGATGCGTCAGCAGACTGATGACAGAAATTGTCATTGGTTGGGACTAGTGTCGTCGAAAGATCAGCCAAAGGACGAACAGATGATCCATCTAAAACGGAGCCTGGAGATTGACGCACCTCGGGAGGTCATCTGGGCCATCATTAGCCAGTTTATGCAGATAGACGAGATCTCACCCAGGATCGCGCAGGTTGAGGCCCTGACCCACGGCGCCAGCGGTGTCGGGTCAAAGCGGCGGTGCTACTTCGAAAACGGGGCCTCTCTGATCGAAGAGGTGACCGAATGGAACATCAACAGAGGTTACACAGTTCGCCTGTTCGAGATGTCGGCCATGCCTTTGACCGAGGCCAGCGCTGCGATTCTGATCGAACCGCTGGGTAAGGCCTGCGCTAATGTGGTCTGGAGCATGGATTACACTGTGAAACACGGCCTTCTCGGCTGGGTTCTGGGGCACACGTTGATGAAATTGATGATGACAAGGGTACTGGACGGCAACTTGAAAGCGCTGGCCGATAAGGTCAGTTCGGGTCGCGTACCGGATGCCCAGCCTGCCTATTCCTGATTCTGTGGATTTCGCGCCGGATCAACCCTTGCAGTTGGACAAAATAAGAACAAATGTAGGGGCCTGACCCGGAGCCTGCCCATGCCTTACTCCCATTCCGACAAGACCCAATTGACCGCCGACGATGTTCGCGCCCGTCTGAAGCTTGAGGGCGGCAAGCAGTTCGTGATGCATACGGAATTTGCCCCGGCGGGCGACCAACCCACGGCGATCAAGGAACTTGCGGGCGGTGTGCTGGACGGGGAGCGTGATCAGGTTCTGCTGGGCGCGACCGGGACGGGTAAAACCTTCACAATGGCCAAGGTGATTGAGGAAACGCAGCGTCCCGCGATCATCCTTGCGCCCAACAAGACATTGGCGGCGCAGCTTTATGGTGAATTCAAGGGCTTCTTTCCCGAAAACTCGGTCGAATATTTCGTGTCGTACTATGACTATTACCAGCCCGAGGCCTATGTGCCGCGCAGCGATACCTACATAGAAAAAGAATCCCAGATCAACGAACAGATCGACCGCATGCGCCACTCGGCCACGCGGGCTTTGCTGGAGCGGGACGATGTGATCATCGTCGCCTCGGTCTCGTGCATCTACGGTATCGGTTCGGTCGAGACCTATGGCGCGATGACGCAGGATCTGAAGGCAGGCAGCGAATACAACCAGCGGCAGGTGATGGCCGATCTGGTCGCCCAGCAATACCGCCGCAACGATCAGGCGTTCCAGCGCGGGTCCTTCCGGGTGCGCGGCGACTCGCTTGAGATCTGGCCTGCGCACCTAGAAGACCGCGCCTGGAAATTGTCCTTCTTCGGCGAGGAATTGGAGCAGATCACAGAATTCGACCCGCTAACCGGTGAAAAAACCGACACAATGGACCATATCAGGGTCTACGCGAATTCCCACTACGTGACGCCGAAACCGACGATGCAGCAGGCGATCATCGGGATCAAAAAGGAACTCCGCATCCGGCTGGATCAATTGGTGGGTGAGGGTAAGTTGCTTGAGGCGCAACGCCTTGAACAGCGCACCAACTTCGATCTGGAAATGCTTGAGGCCACAGGTGTCTGCAACGGAATCGAAAACTACTCGCGCTATCTGACCGGTCGCGCACCGGGCGAACCGCCCCCGACCCTGTTCGAATTCATCCCCGACAATGCCATCGTTTTCGCCGATGAAAGCCACGTCAGCGTGCCACAGATCGGCGGCATGTACCGGGGCGACTATCGGCGCAAATTCACGCTGGCCGAACACGGGTTCCGCCTGCCGTCCTGCATGGACAACCGACCCCTGAAGTTCGAGGAATGGGACGCCATGCGCCCGCAATCCGTCTTTGTCTCGGCAACCCCCGCCGCGTGGGAGGTCGAACAGACCGGCGGCGTCTTCACCGAACAGGTGATCCGTCCCACCGGCCTCTTGGACCCAGAGGTGGAAATCCGCCCGGTCTCCATGCAGGTGGACGACCTGCTGGACGAGGTGCGCAAGGTTGCCGCCAACGGCTTTCGCACGTTGGTCACGACGCTGACCAAACGCATGGCTGAGGATCTGACCGAATACCTGCACGAACAGGGCATCAAGGTGCGCTACATGCACTCGGATATCGACACGCTGGAACGCATCGAGATTCTGCGCGACCTGCGTCTGGGGGCCTTCGACGTACTGGTCGGCATCAACCTGCTGCGCGAGGGCCTCGACATCCCCGAATGCGGGCTGGTCGCCATTCTGGACGCGGATAAAGAGGGCTTTCTGCGGTCCGAAACCTCTCTGGTCCAAACCATCGGCCGTGCCGCAAGGAATGCCGATGGCCGGGTGATCATGTATGCCGACAAGATCACCGGTTCGATGGAACGCGCGCTGAACGAAACCAACCGCCGCCGCGCCAAACAGCTGGCCTATAATCAGGAACACGGCATCACCCCCGAGACGGTGAAGAAGAATGTCGAGGATGTTCTGGCCGGTCTCTACGAAGGCGACGTCGACATGAACCGCGTCACCGCTACCATCGACAAACCGATGCACGGCGCGAATTTGGAAGCGCACTTGGACGGGCTGCGCGAGCAAATGCGCAAAGCTGCCGAGAACCTTGAGTTCGAAGAGGCCGCGAATATCCGGGATGAGATCAAACGTCTGGAAGCGGTCGATCTGGCTGTGGCCGACGACCCCATGGCGCGCCAATGGGCGGTCGAGAAAGCCTCGGAAGACGCCGTGAAATCGCGCGGGCGGTCAACGGCTGGCAGGCCGGGGCAGCGGGGTGGGAATGTGAAGCGGCGGAAGAGGTAAGCCGATGTGGTTTCTTCTACCTGCACCACTTCTAATCGGCGGCGGGTTGGTGCTTTTGGCAATAAATTCTTTTTTTGTTGGAATGCTGCTTTCCGTTCTATGCGGCAAAAGAGATGCGACTCCGCTTCGGACGCTTTTTCTTTTGCCGTTCATTTATGTGACAATCGCAATCTTGTATTTTGGTGTTGATGCCGCTCATGGGCAAACTCTTTTAGTTCTATTCGCTTGGCCGATCACCGTACTTTTCATCATCGAAGCAGCGTTAACTGCAAAACTGTTCTTTTTCTTGTTCACCTCTATGATGTTGCTAATCGCGGTCGCTGCGGTTTCCTTAATTGCGCGAGGTCGGGCGCGGCTCGCAACGGTCACAATTGGATCATTCCTGGCTGTTTTTGGGCCCGCGACTCTGCAGAACGTTCTGGTACAGACGCAGATGACTAAATACGCTGCGCAACAAGACCTGCGGATCGTTCACCGCCATTCTCTGATACAATCGGTGCGAGAACAGTCGGATGCTTATCAAGCTCCTCATGGGATAGCCTGTGATCAGAGAGATTGGCCATATTTGTGGAGCTATCGGCAAAGGGCATGGATGGCCTTGCCCATTACGACTCGATTTGGCGGAGACAGCCCAGAAAGGGTCATGGCCGTCTGCGCTTATAGCTAGCATTCGCAATTTGAGGCAAACGTAGGATGGGTTTCCAACCCATCGCTAAAGGGCCGCTCGAACAATTGATGGGGTATTACCCCATCCTACTCCGATCGTTCGACCATGAGTTGCAATCCGAGATAAAGCGTTGAATGATCATCTACGGAAATTTTGCCGGAGAGTATTGATTTGCCGATTGTTATTCTGATCCTGACAGCCATTGGCGGTGCGATCTGGTGGTGGGTTCGCAACAACCCGCGCGAAGCGCTCAATACCGCACAGGATGTGGCCACAACGCTCAAGAACGCACCACGGCGATTGGCCTTTCGCAGCGTTGCCAACGCCCATCCCGTCGAAGGGATTGACGATGAACGTATTGCCATCTGTGCCATTGCTCAGGCCTTTATCGAATTGGATGACCTGCCGACCGCTGAGCAGCGCCAACAGTTGCATGTTCTTTTGCGCACGAAACTGCGCTGTTCGGAAGAAGAAGCCCGGGAAATGGAGGTTCTTGGACGTTGGTTGATGACGCAATGCAATGGCCCGTCGGATGCTGTTCCTCGCCTCGGGCGGCGGTTGCGCAAAATCGATACCGGGCGGGCTTGGGAACGGTTACAGGACGTTCTGATGCCGCTCGCGGGTGACCAGCTCTCGCGATTGCAGATTTCGGCGATCGAAGATGCGAAAGTTGCCCTGCGCGTGAGGTAGAACAGCGTCATCATCGACGTCTCGACAGCGTCAAAAGCCGGTCGAGAAAAGCTTGGGGTTTATTCTGAATCCCCAATGCGGTTTTGACCAGATGCATCACTTTGATTTCAGCACATAGAGCAACCGTATAACGACCCGACTTTGGACAAAATTCCGCCCTGAATGGCCTTTAGCCGCGCTCTGCTACAGATCTAATTCAGAATGGGATCCAATGAAGAAAATAGCTCTCTTCCTCACTTTCCTGCCCACGGTCGTTTTTGCCGAGGAACGGGTTTTTGAATGTGACGCGCCAGATGCGCAGCACCCGGAAATGGCGGCGCGGCTTGTCAAATATGATGGTCAGCAGAAGGGTCATATAACGATTGGGGATATCGACAAGGATGTGGATGTTTACCCCGGTCTGGATACGTTGACCTATCTGTATATCGGCGAGAGCTATACGCTGCATTACAACGTGCACCCGGACAAAGGCACATTCGACTACACTGCTTCGGGCAGCAAGTCCGGTTGGGGTAAAGGCAACTGCACCGAGGTTACCGGTCAGTAGCACCCTCTTGTTCCCAAACGCGGTGGATGGGTGCTTGCGCCCATCTTCTACGCAGATTGCGCCCGGTCGGGATGCGGTCAAAAAACTGTTCTGACCCACTTCATTCCGGAAAATCAGACGCGTTCGGTTGGTGGGCTGACTTTGCGGGCCATGCACGTCATCGCTGCAGTTCAAACTTGCAGCCCAGCGCGGCCTGCTTCACGTTTGAAATCACAGATTGTGATTCCAAACGGTTGCCATGACGAACACATTACCCAGCACTCAGGAAGTCCAAAGGGCCATTCACAGGGTGCGGGGGGCTCGTGTTGTGATGGCCGAAGATCTGGCTCAGTTTTACGGAAAATCCGTCAGTGCCTTCAATCAGGCCGTCTCGCGCAACAAGGATTTGTTCGAAGGCTATCGCTTTCAGTTGACAGATGCCGAGGTTGCCGATTTGCAATCACAGAATGTGATTTCAAAACCCAAAGGCCGCGGCGGGCGGCGGGTTAACCCTTGGGTTTATACGGATTACGGCGTGGCCATCGCCTCGGCCCTGTTCAAGGATCCGCGCGCGATCAGGATAACCCGCATGATTACCGAAGCCTTTGTGGATGGCGCAAATGCTCTGGCCGAGGTGCCGCGCAACGATCTGCAAATTCTGCCACCCGAAGGCGCGTCAGCCCCGCTGTTGCCCAATGGTGAACAGCTGCGCAGCCTGGCCGAGAACATATTGGATTCAGGCCAGCAGAGCCTTGTTGATTATATCGCCAACCCCACAACCAAGCGCCAGCAGGCAGTGGCCGCGATCATGAAGACCCTGGCCGAAACCGCCGGTCAGGAGGTGCGCACCCAGCACGATCAACTGCGTCTGCAGATCGCGCAACGCCTGGCCAGTGGTGATTACACGGATGACGATGACAGGGTGCGCCTGCTGGATTTGCTGAACGCGATGAAGGGATGACTTGGCCTAGGGCCGAAGGAACTTGGCGTTACCAACCTTGCGTTCTGACGGCTGTTCGGTCTGTTGCGCCTGTTGTGATTCCGCGCTGGTCGATTGTACGGGCGCAACCACATCTGCTTCGCAGGCAACACCGTCGCCATCCGGGTCGTTGCGCGTGTGATAGCCAGGGGTGCCTTCGCGAAACGCACCAAAGCCCAGCTTATCGGTAACCTCACACCCTGCCATCGCGACCAGATGCACAACGCTTCCGGTGCGGTCGAAATCCGACACGCGCAGATAGCCCGAGATTGAGATTGCAGCGATGGTCAGGGGCAGGGCCATTACCATCAGAAAAATCCGCATCGGCGACAGGGCCCGCCTGCGTGTCTCCGCCGCGCGCGCGGCCCGTCTGGCCGTGCGGCGGTCAATCTCCACAGTCTGGGTGGTTTGTTCCGGTCTTGTCATGAGGTGACGCGTAGCGCAGATTTGTGGCAAACCCGAGGCCAAATCGGGTAAAAATTCCATCCAGTGGCGCAGGATGCTTATGCTGAAAAATTCCGTTGTGACGATAAGCCATTGACCGGAGGTCTCGTGACGCAATCCGATCCCTTTCGCCCCGTTGACGACACCGCTTGTGCGATGGCGCAAGACTTGCTGGTGAATGCTGATCACGCCGCACTGGCGGTTTTGCGACCGGGGTCGGGGTTGCCATCTGTCACGCGTATCGGATTGGCAACGGATGAACATGGGGCACCGGTCACGCTGATCTCAACCTTGGCGGATCACACAAAAGCCCTGCTGGCCGAACCGGCCTGCGCCCTGTTGATCGGCACACCTACAGATCGTGGTGACCCCCTTACCCATCCACGTCTGACATTGCATTGCGCGGCCCGGTTCGTGTCGCGCGACGCCCCGGAACACGCACGGCTACGCAGCCGCTACCTGTCACTGCGCCCCAAGACAAAGCTATACATCGACTTTGCCGATTTCGACTTTGTCAGGTTCGAGGTACAGGACGGAATGCTGAACGGTGGTTTCGGCAAGGCCTGGCGACTGACCGCAAAGGATCTGCGCTAGCCCTCAGCGCACCACATGCACGGCACAGCGCGAGTGGCGCACCACATGGGTCGCGGTTGAGCCCAGCAGTAGATCCTGCATCCCCGGCCGGTGCGACGCCATGATGATCAGATCCGGCTTGTTCGCTTCGGCCCAATCCAGGATCGTGCGGCCGGAATGCCCTTCGATCACCACGCCTTTTGCATTGGGCACGCTGGCGGCAAGTGTGTCCAGCTCGACCTGAAGGGCCTTACGGGCTTCGGTCAGATACTCAACCGGCATGTACGAAATCGCATAGTCGGGAATATGTTCGACCACATGAAGCAACGTGACTTTGGCATCGGGTGTGGCCAGAATTTGCGCCAGCTTGAGGGGCCCGGAGGTATCGCGTTCGGCATCAAAGGATATGGGAACCAGGATGTTATGGTACATGGGGCATCTCCTATTAGCTGCCTCTACTTTGCATGCCCGACCCGGTTTTGGCCTTGATCCAGGTCAGAATTTCAGAAGGTTTCCGCGACCTCATACATCACCGGTTCAAAGCTTCTGCACAGTTCATTAATCCGCCGGTTGCGTTCGCGCATTTCTGCCGTGCGCAGCATCGACAGAAAATCCTCACGCCGCTCCCATTGCGAGTAGTTGGCAATGCGGGTCTGAGCATCGTTGACGTGCAGACCGGCGGCAACGAATCCGGGTTGTTTCGAAATAAACTCGGAATATGCCTCGGTCAGAGCTTCAAGCAAATCCTGGCATGTTCCAGGCGTCATTTCGAATGTGGTTATGACCGTCTGCGTGCTGGCGTTTTTTGAGATCGTCGGCATGTGGCTCCTCCTTTGGCTGATCCAAGCCTAGCACAGCTTTCCAAAAAGCCACTGATTTCCTGGCTGATTTTGAACACCCGTGCTTTCTTTTGCGAAAACGTTCAAAGGACTAACCATACATTAACGAAGTGCACGGATGCTGCGTGCATGTACCGTTTGGCTTTGCTTTCTTCCGTGCTTTTTCTTTTGTGCAACCCGGCTTGGTCTGGTGCGTGGTTGCGCGAAAAAGGAAAGACGTTCACGGCGACGTCGGTCAGCGTTTTCAAGGATGGCCCTGACTACGATTATAAGACGTCGCTTTATTCGGAATGGGGCGCGAGAGAGAAATTGACACTGGGTCTGGATGTCGAAGGCAATCGGGACCTCTATGGCCACGCCCTTGTTTTTGCGCGCATTCCCATTACGGATAACGGCCAGGCCGGGCTGTTTGCCGCTGAACTTGGCGTCGGCGCGCACCATCGTGACACGCAGACATGGCCGCTGTTCAAAACGACACTCGCCTATGGAAAAGGCTTCGACTCGCGCTGGGGCTACGGGTGGCTGGCGATCGATACCGCGTTGGAATATCGCAAGGATGAGGCTCTGATCCGCAAGCTGGACCTGACCACAGGTCTTTCCGCCGAAAGACGCCTGAACCCGCTGATGCAGATTGAGACGTCGTATGTCCCGGGTCGTCCTTTTTATTGGAGCGCGCGACCCTCGCTGATGTATCGGACCAAATCTGGCAAAACCACCTGGATCTTTGGTGTCGAACGCAACGCTATCCAAGACGATGTAGGCCTAAAATTCGGGCTTTGGCTCAGCCGCTAAGATGCTGGCCTTCCGCATTCGGAAGGCCAGCCTTTGCAGTGCCTAGCTTTCAACCCGCATGACGACGGTAACGGCGCCTCTGGTAGGATCCGGCCATCGCAGGCCGATCTGGTTTTCGTTGGTCCCCTTTTTGAGTTCCACATAGGGATAGTTAAACGTTCGCGAACCCAGGGAATCTCGCAACGCGCCCCGGGCTATGACTGAATCGCATCCACGCGCCTTACCTCCGAAGGGTAGTTTACCCGAGGAACTGATGGTCCAGGAACTGGAGGTTGAACTGCGTGAATAGTTCAGCCGCAACGGATTGGCGCATTGGGTCGTGATCCCGTGAAACACGTTCTGAGAAAAATGAACGTTGGTGTACCGATCCGGATTGAGGCCTGCAAATGACGCGTTCACCCGTTCGGCCCGGTCGATATTCCCCGATGTTGCGCGGAAATTATTGCCGGTCACAGTAAACCCGTTCAGGAAATGGCCCGAGCCGTAGGGCTTTACCACGATGAAACTGAACCATCTGGCTGCGTCACTGGCAAAAAAGGTGTTGTCAGTGATGCTCATCGAACTGAAAGAAAACCCGGATGTATAGGCCGGACGTTGGTCCCTTTCATTCGTCCATTCGATAAAGCAGTTGTCCACATAGTTTTGTGCGATGGTCGAACCGTTATAGGTCCCGATCATCACCAGCCCAGCGTTTCGGACACCGTCCGAGACGTTGTCGCCCTGAAAGAAGTGATTGCCCAGGACCAGGTTATTGACGCCGCCGAGAACCGCAAAATGATGGAACCGCGAGGCACGGTTGTGGCGCAGTTTTACGTCGTTTGCGTTGGAGTTCACGGCAATAGATTTTCGCTGTGCGACGTCCAGCCCTTCTTCGCTGGACAGGAACTGGCAGCCGTCGATCAGCATCCCCTGGCAGCCGACCCCGATAGACGTAATCCCTCGGTCTTTGGGACGGCTGATGAAGCAATCCTTGACGACAAAGGTATTGCCCGCCGGGGCCAATCGTATGGCGCTGCACCGGCTGTTGCACTGGATTTCAATCCCCTCCAGACCGAATTTCTGCATCTGGCTGAAGCCGCTGAAATCCAGAACATATTTGAAGTCCGAAAAGGTGAAAGTCTGTGTGCCTGCCGCATCATAGATCGGCGCGTTCAGAGTGATTTCACCCGCTCCGACCTCTTTGTCGCGCACATAAATCTCGCGCCCCACGCCGCTGCCCTGAACCAGTGCGCCGATCGGGATATTCGCGACATTGGCCACATTTGTCAGCTTCAAAGGGTTCGAGGTCGAATAGGTCGCGACCGATGTGTAAGTATCCGTATCCCAGTCTGAACTGCTTTTGATGTCGAACTGCCCGTTCCGGATAACCCGGCGCGTGGAGTATCCCGTTCGGTTTGGAACGGCTGCGCTCAGGTCGATGGGGCTGCTCACGGCGACTTTTCGGCCACCCAGATCCAGCGATTCATGGTCAGAGTTGTTCAAAAGCGCCTGAAATGCCTTTTTGAAGGCCAGATCCTCTTCGCCAAACGCCTCGATATACACTGGCAAATTGTAACTTTCGGTCAGCAACAGCATCTTGTCGTCCGGCATTGTGACCGTACCGGCGAATTCGACTTCGGTGGACAGGCTGGTGTTTTCGCCCAGAAAAAAAGTTCCCGGTGGCACATAGATGCGGCGACCGTTTGCGGCCTGATCCGCCGCTTCAAAAGCAACCGAATCGTCGGTGACCCCGTCACCCGCGGCGCCGAAGTCACGCACATCGACCACACCGATCATGTCGCGCAGAAAGACCTCGGTGATGTCGGTAATCTCGATATCATCAACCCGTACCACGGCTCCGTTTGTACCGTCGATGTTGATGCCGAAGTGGCCATAGATGACAGACGACCCCCAGGGCATGTCCACCCCGTCCCGGCGCCCGGTTCCGACAATTGCTGTGATCTCATGCACGCGGCCATAACTGCTTAGCTGTGTGGCCGGCCCCTGTTCGGTCAGTCCCGTCAGATGCACGTCGCCCGCGCCACCGGCCCATCCGGCAATCCGCACCTCGGGCAGGGGGCCGCTGATTGCCTTCACGCGCGCCTTGACCTGAAGATAACAGCCCGGGATCAGCGGTGTTTGCCCCATATAGCGTAGCTGCTGGGTGGCGTTGGTCTTGAATATCTCAAGACATCCCGCAAAATCCGGGTCCGAGGGCACAAACGCACCCGTACCCGACCCCGCGTAAGTCGGCGACCCCGGCGTCCCGTCGCCGCTGGACCAAACCCCCAGACCATCGGCAAATGCAGGTGGCATAAACACGATGCCTTCGGTGACTGTCTTGTTCATTGAAATTCCTTTCTCAACGGCGCACCGGCGATGTGCCGCACGCGAAACCCATGCCCGGAGAAGCCCCCAAGCGCGGACATCTGAGTAAAGAGAAAGGATTAACCCCGGCTCATATCACCGTGACGGTGATGTTGCGTCAAGCCGCCGGGTCGGCATTGCCAAGCAATTGCACGCCGTTGATTTTCCAACCGCCGCCCTGCTGAATCATCTGGTAGTCCAGCAAATGCACACGACCATTGGCATCGGTGATCATGACCTTCTGCCACAAGTTGCCTGCAACTTCGCGCAGTTCAAGAAACCGTACATCCGCAGGGCGCCAGACCATTGGATAGCCGTTTCGCACCATCGCCCCGAAATTGTCCGGGTCGCCAAAGAGGCGCTGAATATTTGGGCTGGCAAAGGTGAATGCGGTGGCAAAATCATCTGCCTTGAATGCCTGTATCTGGGCCGCGATATTGGCCTCGATCTCGGCATTCTGCGCGTGGGCAGAGGTTGCCAATCCAACACTCAACAAAATGGTAAGCAAAAAACGACGCATGAGGCCACCTCCTGAAAGAAGGGTAGCCCCACAGGGGAACAGGTCAAATCAGGCCAGATCTCCAGCCAGTGCCTTGTCGATCAATGCGATAGTTTCAGGTACACCGTAGAGTGCGATGAAGCCACCGAAACGCGGGCCTTGGGATGCGCCCAGCAGCACTTCGTACAGTGCTGTGAACCATCCGCGCATGGGATCAAACCGCTCACGCCCGATGGAATAGACCACCGATTGCAGCGCTTCATCTTCGATCGGGCCATCGTAGGCTTCCAACGCCGCTTTCAACGCTTCCAGCGCTTCGCGTTCCTGCTCGGTCGGGGCACGGTGCTTGCGTGTCGGTTTGACGAAATCGTTGAAGTAACGTACCGCAAAACCCGCTGCCTGATCCAGGTCGGGGTGCGTTTCAGCTGTGGTATCTGGCGCGTAACGGCGGATAAAGCCCCACAGCGCCTCTTTGTCCTCGGCCCCCGAAACCGATGCCAGATTCAACAACATCGCAAAGGGCACCATCAACGTGGATGCGGGCACGTCTCCACCGTGGATATGCCACACCGGATTGTTCAATTGCGCTTTCAGGTCCTGCCCCGGGTAAGCCCGCAACTGCTGGTGATATTCATCATACGCTTTCGGGATCACATCAAAATGCATCCGCTTGGCCGTCTTTGGCTTTTGATACATGAAATAGGCCAGAGACTCGGTCGGGGCATAGGTCAGCCATTCGTCAATCGACACACCATTGCCGGACGACTTTGAGATCTTCTGCCCGTTCTCATCCAGAAACAACTCATAGCTGAAATGTTCCGGTGCACGACCGCCAAGCGCCCGGCAGATCGCGTCATAGATTTTCTCGTTAGTGGCGTGCTCTTTGCCATACATCTCGAAGTCCACACCCAGCGCGGCCCAGCGCGCGCCGAAATCCGGCTTCCACTGCAGCTTGACGTGACCGCCAGTAACAGGAACCGTCCATTCCTTGCCGGTCTCGTCATCGAAAGTGACGGTGTATGTCTCGGCACAGACCTTTTTCATCGGCACATACATCACCCGCCCGCTTTCAGGGTGCAGCGGCAGGAAGATCGAATAGGTCTGCTGGCGTTCTTCGCGCAGGCTTTTCAGCATGATCGCCATGATCTCGTCATAGCGGTCGACCGCACGCTTGAGCACCTCGTCAAACTGGCCGGATTGGTAAAACTCTTTTGCCGAATAGAACTCATATTCGAACCCGAACGTATCCAGGAACCGGCGCAGCATGGCGTTGTTGTGTTCACCAAAGCTGTCGTACTCGCCGAACGGATCAGGGACCGAGGTCAACGGGCGCTGCAAATGCTGCTCAAGGATCTCGGGGTTTGGTACATTGGTCGGCACTTTGCGCATCCCATCCAGATCGTCCGAGAAACAGATCAGCTTGGTCGGGATATCCGACAGCGCCTCGAACGCGCGCTTGACCATCGTGGTCCGCGCGACCTCTCCAAACGTGCCGATATGGGGCAGGCCCGAGGGGCCATAGCCGGTCTCGAACAGCACATAGCCCTTCTCCGGAGCACCCTGCTTGTACCGTTTGAGCAACCGCCGCGCCTCTTCGAAAGGCCAGGCCTTGGACGACATCGCGGTTTCGCGCAGTTCAGACATCAAGATACTCCATCGGGAAACGTGCTAGGCGCCTCATGCACCCGGACCGGCCCCTGTTATTGTGCAGGTGCAGTATGAGTCAATAAAGGGGGACGAATTTCATGTCTCCGCACGCCCGCTTGGTCGCGGGTGTCGTCCGAATGGGTCCGGGCATGATCAGAAAACAAATGACTCGCGATGGCGCCGGGTCTTTTTAACCTTTAGCTCAGTGAGCATCGCATCGCTCCAGTCCATCAAGGCATCAGGTCCGCACATGTACACTTCGCGATCGTGTAGATCTCTGACCGATCCAATATCGTCCCGCTGGATACGCCGTTGTTCAAGTGTCAGCATGCCGTCCAAGCGGTTTTTAAGCAGTTTATCCAAAGCGGCGGTGGCTTTTGCCGGGTCACTTCCGACGCTCTGAAACGCCCGGATCTCCAAGCTCAGATTTTTGGGCAGCGACCCACATTGTGCCAGAAAGTGGTTCAACACGTTGACGTCGTCAACACGGCCGGCGAACAACAAAACAATGTCTGTGGTGATGTGTTCGGACAAGGTGCGCGCAACCTGCGTGACGCCCTCCCACATCGTCATGAAGGGCGTGATGCCGACGCCACCAGCGATCCACAGCATTTTTGACGGGATGGTTGGGTTTTCGCCTTGAGCATCCGGCTCAAAACAGGTGAAGCCCGCGCCGGTGCCTTTGAACTCAATGGGTAGTCCATGTTCGATCAGTTTGTCCGCGTTGTCGTGCAGGAAGTTGGACATCAACCCGCCGGTTTTGCGTTTAACAGTCACATTGACCCGGGCGACGGCGCGGAAGGCTTTGGTCTCTGGATCAAATTCAGGTGCGCTCGAAAGGGTCCAGGTCCGCACATAATCTTCGTTGACCAATTGGGGGTAGGCATCGTTCATATGTCTGTACCTGACATCCAGAGCATCCGAGAAATCAAAAACTCCGAAACCGCCAGGCAATGGCGCATCAATCGGTGATGAAAGTTCAAATGTGAACGTGCTGATGCTGTCCGAAAGGGCCCGCTGTGAAACCAGCGTGGCCTTGATTGCGTCGGCACCCTTGGGCGCAACGGTTGCATGTCCCATCTGCTCAAGTTCTTGCCGCAAGTACTTCACAGGGGGATTGTACGGAGAGAACTGTTCTTCTGACACCAAGCGCAGGTTCAGACCGCTTTGGACGAACACGGCACCGGTCACTTTGATGCGGGTCAGCAAACCGACGCGCGGCATGATGGCTTCGGCCTCAGCGTCGTGAAGGTTTTCCGCCTCTCCCGTGACGTAGAGAACGTCGCCGGTTGTGAAATCGGGAAAGACCAACCCGACCTGCGGATCGGTTTCGATATTGCCCAGCGATTGATAAAACCGATTTCCCGAGTGATCCGGTAACACCAGATAGGTTGCAGGACTTTCGCTATCGCCTTCTTCTTGAATGCGCACGAAGCCCGGTGCACCCCCGCGATGATTCAATCCCATATCCGTTTGGCTGCCCGCTGCCGGGCCTTCGGTGATATGTTTTGTCGCCAGGAAAACCGTGCTTGCGCGGTCAATTACGGCCTTCGCGTTTTCTGGCAAGGCAGAGGTAACGACAGCGAAACCATCATAGGCAAGCTCACCGGTGCGTGCGTCATGCTCCAGGCTTCGAACGGTGATGTATTTGGGGCAATTCCCCAGATGCTGATCCGATGTCAACGCAAGACTGATCTGTCCATTTTCGTCAACGGATGCTGCATCGATGAACCCTGCAATCTTGTTGCGCCGACGATTGGTGAAATCCACACCCACGGCCGCAAAATACCTTTTGTCGTCGACCGGCGAGCCCTGACCCAGGGCGTGGGCAAACGGGTCGAACGGGTTGGTTTCGGCCGTGATCTTCATCTTGTTCCGACCCAACACCGCAATACCGATGGATGGGTCGCTGCTCGACTTTGTCACCAGAAGACTCACCCAGGGGCGCCCCTGGTGATCGAGCGTGCCGATGGGCAGATATGGAAGGTCCGCAAAGAACTCAGCGTGCTGTTGCGGCATGTCGCTTTTGATGTAACCGGGGATCGCGTCGCGCAGGTCTTGTGGCGTGTTCCGGCGCTCTTGCAGCAGCAACTCACCCTTGTGCGATTCGTGTATCGGCGACATTGCCCTATCCTTATCTGCAATCTTGCGTGTAGCCGCGGATTCGAGACGAGCTGCTCGAAACCACGGCCACTGTTCAAAGACCCAGGTCGCTCAGACCCGGGTGGTCATCGGGACGTCGCCCCAGAGGCCAGCGAAATTTCCGCTCGTCTTCACTGATCGGATGCTCATTGATGCTGGCAAAACGACGTTCCATGTATCCGTTGGCATCGAATTGCCAGTTCTCATTGCCATAGGCACGGAACCAGTTCCCGCTGTCGTCGTGATACTCATAAGCATAGCGCACGGCGATGCGATTGCCGTCATGCGCCCATAGTTCCTTGATCAGGCGATAATCGAGTTCCTTGTCCCATTTCCGGGTCAGAAACTCTTCGATCTGCCCGCGACCTTCCGGGAACTCGGCCCGATTGCGCCATTTGCTGTCAGGCGTATAGGCCAGCGCAACTTTGGCGGGATTACGGCCATTCCAGCCGTCTTCCGCAAGGCGCACTTTTTCAATCGCCGTATCTTTGGTGAAAGGCGGCAAGGGATGCCGTGGGGCTTCAGCGGTCATTTTCGATCATCCTTTCATTCGGCAACAAGGCCTGCGGCGGTCGATGGCATGGCTTCGAAACCGGGCAGCGCTTCAAAACGCGCGATCCAGGCGCGAACATTCGGGTAAGGGTCAAGCGACACATTCCCTTCGGGCGCGTGGGCTGTGTAGGAATAGGTTGCAACGTCCGCGATCGTTGGCCGATCTCCGACCAGCCATTCACGGCCTTCCAGACCCTGTTCCAGTTTCTGCATGGCCTTGGCCGCCGTCGCTGCGGCAAATTCGGGGTTCAGCGGCGCGTCAAAAACGGTGATCAGGCGTGCAGCGCAGGACCCAAACGCAATTTCACCTGCGGCGAGCGTCAACCATTGTTGAACCTTGGCTTCGCCCAATGCATCGCTTGGCATCCAGTCGGGGGCGTATTTCCGCGCGAGATAGACCAAAATGGCGTTTGAATCGGAAACCACCGTATCGCCATCTTCCAGCACCGGCACCTGGCCGTTCGGGTTCATGGCAAGAAATTCCGGCGACTTATGCGCACCTGCCGCCAGATCGACAAAGACAGCGTCATGGGCAATCCCTGCGAGCTTGGCAAAGACCAAGGCGCGATGGGCGTGGCCTGATTTTGGGAAATGATGAATGCGAACGGCGCTTGACATATATCGGCTCCTGCTAGGTTGGATTTCTGGCGGAACAGATACGACTTGTGCTTTGCGACGATAATCGTCAATTTCAGCGGATGTTTAAGCCCTCAGAAGGCGCAATAGCCTATGGACAAAATTGACCGCATGCGCGCCTTCGCCCTTGTCGCAAAGAATGCGTCTTTTACCGTTGCCGCCCAACGTATGGGTCGCTCTGCGCGATTGGTCAGCAAATATGTTGCTGATCTTGAGGAGTCTCTTGGCGTGCAACTTCTGAACCGAACGACACGCAGCGTCTCGCTGACGGACGCTGGTGCAACCTACCTTGCGATGTGCGAACCGCTTCTTGATGGGTTCGACGAGATGGAAGAGACGGTACGGAACCAACAGGCGGCCCTGCGCGGTGTGATCCATATCTCGGCTCCAACAGGGTTCGGATCCGTCCGGCTCGCCCCGTCTTTGGCAAAATTTGTAGATCAACATCCCGAGGTCGAGATTGACCTGCGCCTTTCAGACAGAAAGGTTTCAATCATTGATGAAGGCCTCGATCTTGCGGTGCGGATCGGACCGATGCGCGACAGCTCTCTCAAAATCCGGCAGTTGGGTCCGATGCCCTTGGTTGTCTGCGCCTCTCCGGACTATTTGAAACGCACTGGCGTGCCGAGGCATCCGCAAGCGTTGGAGACGCATGAGTGCATCCTGGACGGCAATATGGCAGAACCGACACTCTGGCGCTTTGACATGGAGGGTCAGGAATTCGCGGTGCAGGTCAACGGGCGCCTTCGTGCCAATGCCCCCGCTGCTTCAGCGCGGCTGGCGGCCACAGGGGCGGCAATCGCACGCTGTCCGGCCTACACCGTTTCTGAAGCGTTGAAATCAGGTGAATTGGTTGAGCTTTTCGCTGAAAACCGCGTGACGCCCTATGTGGTTGCCGCCCTTTTCCCGCAAAACCGCCGATTGACGACCCGCGTGCGAGCGCTGATCGATCACCTGGCAAGCGATGCGTCCTTGTGTCCTGACGGCAAATGAACATATCCGAGACGTTTCAGACCATCGATATTCCGCAATAGAATGCGTGCATGTACAGTGCTTTAAACCGACATGAGCCATTTCTTGAATGCTCTGACGGCAACACGATCCTGATCGCCAGGACGGCAGACAAAGTAGAGGCCGCGATTCAATCGGATTCGGCTTTCGTCCAGACGGATGAGCCGACCAAGTTCCAGATCTCTCTCAGCCAAGAGATGTCTCGCCAATGCCACGCCCTGGCCATCAATGGCCGCTTCCAAAAGAACGGCGCTGTCGACAAACTTGGTGTTGCGCGATTTGACCCGCTCCGTGTTCAGCCCAACTTGCGCGGCCCAGCTGTCCCAACCCGCGTTGAAGGTATCGTGAAGCAACGGAAAGCCTGCCACATCTTCAGGGCGCATCGGCACCTGCCGGTTTTCAACAAGGGAGGGCGCAGCGACAACAACCAGTTCCTCTTGTCTGATTTTCTTATGATAAAGCCCGTCCCAACCGGGCTCTCCAAACCGCAGGGCCACGTCGACATCGGATGTGTCGAATTCTGTGAAGGCATCATTTGTGTCCAGCAACAACGCAATATCCGGGTGCTTTTTCTGAAACGAAGTCAGCAATGGCACAAACCATTTGAGCGCCAGAGACGTGGACAGCGAAACCGTGATCGACTGACGATGATGCAGTCGCCTCACCTCAGCGACGCCCAACTGCAGGGCGGAAAACGCGCCCCGTGTCGACTGATGCAAACGCTCTCCGGCTTTGGTCAGTTCAACGCCGCCGGAGCGACGATGAAAAAGCGTCAATCCAAGATGCGCTTCCAGTAGCTTGATCTGCCGACTGATGGCTCCGTGAGTGACATTCAGCACGGCCGCTGCTTTGGTCAGGCTGGAATGCGTTGCGGTTTCGTCAAAGGCCTGAAGGGCGCGAAGATGTCTGAGGTTGTCTGCCATGTGAGAAAACCTAACAGTGTTGCCGCAGGAGTTCGACAGAAGTTCTCGGTGACGAATGGCTGAGTTGATCAAAACTTGTTCGAATACGCGCCCGAACAAGGTCTGGACAGCAAGAGGGACGCAGGGCGTTTCATTTTGTGCCGCACCGCTCAGGTGTTTGCTTTTGAATTGTTTTGTTAGGATTTGGTGGAGTTTAGAGCCACCCAAACAGTGTCTAAACTTGTCCACTCAAAATCTTTGATTGTCCCTAAAATTTAGGGGCACACAAGGGGTGCGAATTGGGGCCGCGCACATTGCCCCGGATTAGTAGAAAGAGCTTAAATGAAATCCACCAATCGAACAAAGCTCCACAAAACTCGGGCCATGATCGGGACCGATAGCGAACGTTTAGCCAAGGAGGTTGCCGAATTGTACAACGTCTCAGACGAAGAATACTTCAAGCGCCCTGAGACTGTCCGCAATCTGGCGTCTCTCATGTTTACCCTATTGGCGGATGAGAAATTGAGCGATCTAGAGGTTGCCAATATTGCGGATATACCGTGCTACGTTGCACCACGCTGCCGCTTGACCATCCAAGCTTTAGGAGAAACGACATGGCGCGGGGAATGCACCGACTGACAGTCAAACAAGTTGAAAACGCCACGCCCGGCACCGCCCTCAATGATGGGGGCGGTTTGTCTATGCGTTGCACTGCCAACGGTACAAAGCGATGGGTTTTTTGCTTCACGCTCAAAGGGCAAAAGCAGCGGGAAATGGGCCTTGGTGGCTTTCCTGGCACAACCCTCGCGCAGGCACGTCAGAAAGGCTGCGTGTCAAAAACGTCGAAAGAATCGGTTGCGGTCACCGTATCGAACACATCGAATGGATTGCTCTTGGCAGCAGCGCTCTCGGTTAAAGTAGGGTTGTTCCGCGCCGAAGTTGTTGCCGGCCTTTGGTTCGCTCATGATTTGCGGCGAATTCGCAGGAGCCGCCGGCATGAGGGCTGGAACAAACGCCTCAGACAAAGGGGCATTTGCCGCTTTGCTGCTGTCAGAGGTCCCTTGAAAAAGAGCCGGGAAATTTGCCAACTGTTAGTTCTTTCGCGCCACTGGCGGACGTCGCCGCGTTTGGCACAATTCTATTTCTTGCAAACTTCGCGAACAACGATTGGATTTACCAAAATCGACCAGTGGTGGGAAGCTTGCAACGAGCCCCTTTCAAACGTCGTAGTACACCCGAATACTGGCCATCACTTGAATTTCGAACGTTAGTCTTTTAGGTCCAGGGTCCACATAGCAAACAAAGCTGCCATTTGGAAAATGCAAGGAAATGACTGCTATCCGTCCTTCTTGGCTGATGCAGCGCTTCGTTTCGGTAGTCTACGATTAGCAGACATTACCAATCGCGAAACAACACGTGCAACGAGGCATATTTTGGTTATTGAAGTTCATAGACACATCAATTGGGATCAGCTTCGGGCCGATGGCTTAACTATGCGGAGGTCGGCGTGCTACTCGAGGCATTCAGGTGCGTCCATTGCTTGCCGCCAAAACGTAAGTGAGTTCAGTTCAAAATGTCGGCGATGGCTCCGATGAGATTCAGGACTTCGTGAGTCTCTCGATTGATTTCGTAGACGTAGTCCCCAGCTTGGACATAATACCCGTTGCGCCTTAGCCCCCAACGGCTTGGATTGTTGATTGGTTTATACCCACCATAAATGTGATCGCCGACGCGGTAGCGTTTTGCTTGACCTGGTGGGACGCAAGGTACGGCCTTTTTAGCCAAGCCTGGAGGGCAGTGCCCGGCTTTGGATTTTATTGGTATCGGTGCGGTCAGGGCTGGGCTTTGTCCAGGTGTCGGAATCCACAAACTGCTTTTTGCACTGGCCGCTGACGCGCCGGATAAGGTCAACGTCACTGCCAAACCGCCAACGATGTTTATCATGTTTCACGCCTTTTTCAGCTTTAAGCTTCAGATATGATCTTGAACGGATAACTACGAATGACCGGGCAAATATCCGCCTGTCCATGCAGCACTTAAACGCCCCTAATTCTGCTTTTCCAAAACAACGCAGGGTTCTGCGTTTGACGCATTCATCTGGCCGTTAGGTTCGTTGTCCTTATTTCGCAAACAACATTAACCGAACGTGAACAATGTATTCTCGGAGCGTTCAACCATTGTGAGTCATAGTGAACAAGTTGGATCAAACGGGCGGTTTGTCCCTTGATCGTAAACATGGGGAAAAGCATGATTAAGTCTGCCTTGGTAACCAAAAAACCCAGCCCACCAGCTGTGATCGAACCTTCCGGCAAGAATATCGATGATCGTTCGTTGTCCACAGCTCGTTCAAGGGGTGGCCGCTTCCCTCCTGTCGAAAATGCACTAACTCAGATCGTGAAGAACAAGCGGTTTACCCAGGCGTTGAACAACGCCTGAAGACGAAATCGGCTGACCCCGATACAGTTCCTGATATTCGTCCAAATACTGGAATTGCACACTGAACCCCGCCCCATCAAAGGGCGGGGTTCCTCGTTTTGGCACCCATATTCGTAATGTCCGAATGTCACCGGCACAAAAAAAGGGCCAGCCAAATTGCCCTAAGTAAAGCAAATGGCTGGCCCAGTTTTCAGTACTTCCGTGAGTAGTAAGCACTGTACCAAAGTCGTGCAAAGCCCGATTGGCTTTGCGTCATAGTCCAAGAAGCGATTTGACCTCTTCTTCAACCGCATCTGTCACAGGTTTGTTTGCGGCGGCTTCCAACGCCTCGCGCTCGGCCAGTTCCTGTTCTTCCAGCTGATCAGCGAGGTCCTGAACATCCTCGGTCGCGTCTTCGTAATCGAGGGCAGCCTGTCTTTCATCACCAAGCGTCTGAGCGTCCTGAATCGATTCAGCCAGTTCCGCTTCGGCTTGCTCAAGCTGGGCTTCGATATCTTCATCCATGCCGCCAGCCTCTATCAAGTCTTGCCTCAGCTCTTCGACCCGTTGCTGGTTCGCCTGAACCTCATTCAAAGAGGTTGCCAAATCTTCCTCGATCTCTTCGACCGTGCGCTCAGGCGGCTCCAGACCCGTCAGCTCTTCCAATTGCTCCGCAAGTTCTTCGCGCAGGGGTTCACCGGCCAGGACGGTGTCGCGGTAGGTTGCGATTCGTCCGACTCGTGAATTGGGCGAGGCATTGGCCAGAGCTGTTTCACTTGCGTTGGCTGCGTTGAGGGCTCCCAATTCGGAGGGATGCGCACCCAGAAGTGCCGCCATCGCGTTGCCCTTGGTCCGAACCACCGGACGAATAGATGTTATAACAGCCGCGGGTTTGGACGGCTTTTTATACGCCTTGGGTTTTTGCGCGCCGCTTTTGGGTGTTGCTGCAGCTTGGGTGGCGGCGGGTTTTTTGACCTTACCTTTTCCGGTCAGGAAATCCTTTAACGTCCGGCCGTTACCTTTCTCGGTGCTCGCACGAGCGGATTTGGACTTTGAGCCGCCACGGCCGGATTTATCGGCCTTCTTGTCATTGCGGCTTTTGCCAACTTCGCTTTTGGCGCCTTTGCCACTGGCTGAGCTTTGGTCGCCACCAGCCCCTTTGCCAGAATTGCCATTTCCGCCAGCGTTCCCGTTTCCGTTGCCACCACCGTTTCCGTTGCCGTTCCCTCCGCCATTGCCCTTGCCTTCCTTTGCAAAAGCGGCATCGGGAGTTGCAACTGTGGCAACAATCGCCGTGGATCCCAATAAGGCTACGGCCAAACCGGAGGCTCTTAGAAGTTCCAAGGCGTTGATTTTCATGTCAATCCCTTCGATTGAATGTGGGTCGTTGCCCAGGTGGTGGCAACGCTGTGTCCTATTGTCATGATCCGCAAACGAATCTTTTGTCGTTGGGACCATTTAACTTGAGGGCGCTTGAACGCAGGACTAACTGCTTGTTCATCGTCGGTTCACGTCGGGCCGACTAGTCTTGCCTGCGAAAATTCGAGGAAACCGATGCGTGTCTTAGCGACCTTCATCTTGGCAAGCATGATCCCCGTTTTGTCCCCGGACAAAGCGTCGGCCGACGCGCGCGAGCTCCGGCAGGGTGAACTGCGCAAGGCGACACTTTCGGGTGACACGATCCGATTGAAACGGGTGATCAAGGGCGTCGAAAAGGCATACGGGGGTACCCCTGTTGATGCGCGTGCCTTTGAAGCTGATGGCATATACTATCGTATTTTGGTCAAGCGGCCGGACGGGAAACTCGTCAGCGTCATCGTGAATGCCAAAACAGGGTCGGTGGTTTCAAACAGGTCCAGAGTCGGGCGCCAGATATCCGAAGCCGCGCGCTCAAAGCCCGATAGTTCCAGCCAGAATAGCAATCGAAACAACAGCCGTGGAAATTCTTCGAGCCGGGGCAGTGATGGCAATAACGGCAACGGCGGCGGCAATGGCAACGCTGGCGGGAACAGCGGCGGCAACGGCAATGGAAACGCTGGCGGTAACGGTAACGCTGGCGGAAATGGCAACGGCGGTGGGAACAGCGGTGGCAAAGGAGGAGGCAACAGTGGCGGAAATGGCGGTGGTAATAGCGGCGGTAACGGCGGCGGGAATGCTGGTGGAAACGGCGGCGGTAATAGTGGCGGCAACTCTGGCGGGAAAGGCAAAAAATAAAGCTTAAACCACGCCTGTTGTCGCTGTAGTTTCGTATTATGAGAGTACTTCTGGCCGAAGATGAGCCGCAACTTTGCGCGCAGATCAAGAAACTGCTGGGCGCCGAAGGTCGCGTCGTAGATGTGGCCAACAATGGGACCGATGCCCTGCACCTGGGCGCGACCGAACCTTACGACATGATCATTCTGGATGTCGGGCTGCCCGAACGCGATGGGATTTCCGTTCTGCGCGAGTGGCGCAGTGCTGGCGTCAAAACTCCGGTCCTGATCCTGACAGCCCGGGATGGGTGGAGCGAACGCGTTGACGGTCTTGATGCCGGTGCTGACGATTACATGACCAAACCCTTTCACATGCCGGAACTTGCAGCGCGTGTGCGGGCAATCCTTCGCAGGCAAAGTGGCCAGTTGAACCCGGTCATTGAGATGGGCGACGTCTCACTGGATACGCGGTTCGGGCGGGTCACAGCGAACGGCATTCCAGTCGATCTGACCGCGCAAGAGATCGCCGTCTTGACATATCTGGCGCATAATATCGGGCGCATGGTGTCCCGAACCGAGCTGTCGGAGCATATCTATGAATATGACGGGGATCGCGACTCGAACACCATTGCCGTTTTCATCACCAGGCTGCGCAAGAAACTGGGATCGGACCTTATCACAACGGTCAGAGGGCGCGGCTACATGATCGATACGGCCTGATGTTATCCCTTCGCCAACGTGCTTTGCTGGGCGGCGTTGCAACGGGCGCTCTGTCCGTTGGCGTTGGCACACTGGTGGTATTTTCATACATCAACACTCGCGTTCTTGAACAATTTGACGAAAATTTGCGGGATCGCCACACTCAGCTGATCGTTGGGCTCAGCGCGGCAACCAATGATCCCGAAGCCTTGCGCGATCTCATGTTCGACCCGGCTTACGGCACGCCGTATTCCGGCAGGTACTGGCAGGTGACCGATAGCGGTGGTGCCACGTTCACCTCAGCCTCGCTCTTTGACGAAACGATTGCCGAACCTGCGTGGGCTGGCGAAGAGGCAACGGTTTGGAACACGTCCGGCCCGGACAATGAGGCCGTGCGCAGCGTTTATCAGAAGATCACATTCGAAGACGGCACCGAATGGGGTGTGTCCGTCGCCGAAAGCAGGCTTGAGCTGATCAGCGAACGTAGGTCAGCCCAAAGCAACCTACTACCGGTGTTTGCTCTGGTGGGATTGATCGGCGTTGCGGGTTCACTTCTCCTGATGTCGGCCATTGCGGGTCCGTTGAGAAAGCTGCGCGCAGATGTGGCGCATCGCTGGGACAAAGGGGATGACCTGAAACCGGGCGATTATCCCGGCGAAGTTTCACCGCTTGTTGAAGACCTCAACAAGCTCTTGCACCGAAATCGCGAGATCGTTGCAGGCTCTCGCAGGCAGGCCGCCGACCTCGCGCACGCGCTCAAAACGCCCACGGCGATCCTCCGGAACGAATTGACGAGCCTGTCCGAGGCGGGGGCAGACACGGCGCCTGCGGATGATGCCCTGAACAGGATCGACGCCCAGTTGCAGAGGTCACTTGCAAGGATGCGGGCCTCGAACACGGCAGAGCTGACCCATTCGAGAACGGACCTATCAAACTCCGTCGACAGGCTTTCAAGGTTGTTTTCCGTCATGGCCGAGCGTGGAGGGAAAACGCTGATCACCAGCTGCGAGGCAGGTCTAAGCGTCAGAATGGACCCCCAAGACATCGAAGAAGTGATCGGAAACCTCCTCGACAACGCGCTCAAATGGTGCCGAAGAACAATCCAAATCTCAGCCCGCCGCGTCCAAGACGGAATTGAATTATGTGTCGAGGATGACGGCCCCGGAATACCAACCGATGCGCAACAAGCCGTTCTTCGGTCAGGAGAGCGGTTAGACACCTCGGTCAGCGGCACCGGGTTGGGGCTAGCCATCTCAGTCGACCTGCTGAACGCCTACGGGGCGGAGCTGAACTTGGGGGTTTCAGCAGACCTTGGAGGGCTGGCATGTCAGGTGTTCATACCAGGACACACGTAGCCGTTCTGCTCAAATTGGCATTTCGATCGCGTACGGCAACGGCAGTGGCATCGTCAAGACCAACGACAAAGACTCTCCGACATCAAAGTTAATTGGAGCATTAGTTTAGTCTTAAGCCATCAGCAGGTTTTCCCAATTGCTAGTGTTCTACGGTCGGGACTATTTTCGCCGGTAAATTGAAGCTGTGCGCCTCATAGCAGACGTTCGATGCAATTTGTTTGAACGTATCAATTGCGGACAAAGCTTCAGTTTGATCTCGAACGAATACGTGTAAGTTCACGGATAGTGGGGGCAGCTTCGATCCACATTTCGAAACCATCTGGCGCACAAAAAAAAGCGCGATCTAAAACACCAACGCAACAGCCCGGGAGGAAACCATGATAATGATGACCAAACTGGCCCTAGCTGCCTTATCCTTTGTGGCCATGACTGGGCCGAGCCTTGCGCAGGATGTCACAATCGCCCTGCAATCGGCTTTCCCGACCAGCCTTCCGATCGTCAACACGATCCGGCAGTTCGAAGCAGACGTCGAGGCAGCCTCCGGCGGGACGATCCAGATCGAGCTGGTGGAACCTGGCACGATTGTCTCGCCGTTCGACATTCAAAAGGCGGTCTCTGACGGCAAGATCGAAGCGGGCTATACCGCTGCAGCCTACCTTCATGGGTCCTTGCCCGTTGCGTCGTTTTTCACGTCGATGCCGTTCGGGCCGCAGGTGCTCGATTATATGGCTTGGTTCTACGAAGGCGGCGGGCTCGAGCTCAATCAGCGCATGTATGACGATGCGGGCTTTGACCTCGTGACTATGCCAGTAACATTCACCGGCATGGAATCGGGCGGTTGGTTCAACACACCCATCGAAGGGGCCGAAGATTTTGCAGGGCTCAAGTTGCGTTGGACGGGGCTGGCCTCGGAAGTGCTGGCAAGCCTCGGTGCGGATACCGTGCTGATAGCAGGCGGAGAGATCTTTCCATCGCTTGAAAGTGGCACCATCGACGGGACCGAGTTCAGCTTTCCCCAGGTGGATCTTGCGCTGAATTTTCCGGACGTGGCTTCTTTCTACTACTTCCCCGGCTGGCACCAACCCTCGACGATGATTGAGCTGATCATCAACCGCGACGTTTGGGACGGCCTGACAGACAGCCAGCGCACGATTATCGACATGGCGGCCAGAACCAACGCGATGCGTTCGGTCCTGCGGATGGAATACTCACAAGCCGCCGCCGTCGCGCAAATGGCAGAACAGGGCGTGGAGGTCCGCCTTTACAGCCCCGAGACTCTGGACAGCCTCCGCGTAGCCTGGGACGCGCTTGTCTCCGAAATGGCTGCGGTTGACCCCTTTGTGGCAGAGGTTTGGGACAGCCTACAGGCCGCGCGAACACAAGAAGACGGCTGGGATGCGTTAACCGAAAAACCAATGCTGCGTCCATGATCGGCCGCCCCGACGCGATCCCCGGGCTTCTGCGCCCGGGGGTTTGAGATGAGCCTCCGCACCACATGAGCCGGACACAAAGGGCTCAAAGCGGTCATTAAACTACATGCTCCGGGAGGACGGAGCACAAAGGTGGGCGGTAATGAAAGCCAAAGTATGAAGGAACAAAGTCGGCTCCTTACAAGTCCTCTCAACGTCACACTTTCAGGAAATCCTCGAAAACGCCTCAGTGGCGAACGCAAGCTTACGACTGTCTGAATACATTGACCCTCGATGTACTAACGCAGCAGACATTCGGTGGATTGCAGAAAGTAAGAAGTATTGACTCTTTGTTGTCTGATTTTGTGCTCTTCATAAGCATCCCACAAGATTTTCGCTCTCGCCCCGTCTGACGTGATCGACAATAAGTCCAGATACCCCGAGCTCGGTTTGCGTGGGGTATAAACAAAATTGCGCTGCGTCCGGGTGGCCGGTGGGGTGCGACAATCCGACTCGGTTTGGTATCGCGCAGGTGATAGGAGAAACTGCTTACAGCGGCGAAATTCCGGGGGGCAATTGGGGGGCAGGATTTTGAGTGCTTGAATTCTTTTAACAAAATCAAGGTATTTTGGTGGAGCCTAGGGGATGCGATCCTGAGGTGATAGGTTTCAATAAAATCAGTAGCTTAAGGATACTTGAATTCTTGCGTTGTAACAACCGACTGTAACACTCACCTGCCGCGCATCTCGAGTTTTTGATGTTCACAGTATAGAGCTAATTGTTTCTTTAGATTGGAGGCGTCATCTTTCAGGACTGTTTTCGAGGGAAGAACTAGATAGTCGATGCTCAAGACCTCTTTCCGAGAGTGCCTTTTGAACCATCAATTAGGCGGATGCAGGCAAGCCGGGTGACAAAACAAATCTATCGATCATAGATGCGTGGTCGATCTTCAAAAAAACCCCGCTCTCAAAGTGGAAATCATGATCGTATTCGGAAGTTCCATCTCCGTTCGGAATCTTAGGAGTCAATTGGTAAATGACTCGAAATTCCCTTTCAGCTTGATACTCACGGCGTTTTCTGAGGAACTTCTCCATGCTTAGGGATTCAAACAAATCGAAATGGTTCTCGGCGTCAATGTAGTCAACAAAGGTAGCGCGAATATATGAGTCAAAGACGTCGCTACTCTTGAGGTGAACGTAGTAGTGATCGCGCAGTTTCTGGACGCTGGTGGTTATGGCCACGCCACCGGATTTGCCGGTATAGCGCTCCCACATGGCGACATCTTCAAAATCAGCGATCTGCCAACATTGAATGTAAGTACGTTTCCGATCCTGTCCAAACAACTCGTTGCTTGATGCACCTCTTGTCAACGCAGAAAGACCCCTTGCCTCAACGGGCATCAGCGCTCCTTCGACCTGATCGTCGAGCTTGTCTGACCTGCGAAGATATGTATCGCCACTGGTGATCTCCTCAATGAATCGCTCTATCGGACGGTAGCGCCAAATCGATGTTTGCTTGGTCAACCCAGGTCTTTCAGCGCGAGTGTTTCCGTACACGTTCATGTGATTCCAAACCAGTCATCAGAGCAATTCCGTACTTAAAGCTAGCTCGTCAATTTGCATCTCACATAGAGCGGTACATCACCTTTTTGCCGCTCTTTGTTGTTTTGGTTGCAGATCGACGCGTCGATCTGTCTGCTCTCTCCACAGAACGTTCACTCCTTTCATCCTTCCCAATTGAACGTTCGTAGTAATTGTCGTCAATTTCGCGTTCTAGTCGCAAGATACGAGCGTGCTCATGAGAATTGACCTCAACTCGACCTAGCGCTGTAAATTTCTCAGCTTCTGCGGTGTTTTCTTGAACTTCATAAAGGATTGCTTCGACTTCGTCTTGTTGAGAAGCTTCACTCAATTTGACTTCACCCAAAGACGATACTGTTTTTTCAGCAAGTGATTTACGCGCATCAATCTCTGCGAGTTTGGCACGAAGTTTAGATAGCTCAACTTCAATGGTGTGTTTGTCACCTTCCAAAGTTGAGAGGTAAACAGGTGGAATCCCGTCACGTTCGCTCAGATGCTGTATTCTATCCAACAGCCTCATCAAGCGGTACTCAAGATCAGATATTTCTTTCTCTATCAGCGCGATATCATCTTTGCACCGCTGAATGAAACGTTCTATCTCTTGGGTTGCAACGCCAAGTTTGTTGTTCAGGATTGCCTCGAGCCGTCCTGTTACATCCGCTAGCGCTGAGTTCTTTCTGACCCTGTCGATAATCCAACCAGCAGTACTACCAATAGCAACAACTATTGCCAGAACAAAACTACCAAGCCCAACAAGTTCGTCTGGTTTCCAGCTAGAAACACTTTCGACCCAAGACATCTCTTGTTCCAATCCTCTGCAACGCTTCGCTGTATGACCCTAAAAAAACTTGAGCTGAAATCAGCGTTCGTAATGTTAAATTTGCGCATGGAATTCCGCTGAGTCAATTTATACAAAAAAGCCGTTCACATAAACATCTTCCATTCGCATTCAGGTTTCTTAGCTGCTTTGGTGATTGGCTGAAAAAGGGAGGAGCCGTCTTGCCCCCCCTCAGCGTCCACTCAACGACCGTCTTCAAGCAAATCCTCGAACGTCCTGCGCTTCACTCGTACAGTTGCACCACCAGCATTCACCGGGAACAACTCACGGTTACGCCTGACTTGTGCTTTTAAGAGCTAGTTTGGCGCGGGTGACAAAAACGTATGGGGTTGGCATCCCTATGCGATGCGGAACCTGTCCGGAAAGAGCCCTGTTAGCTGTCTTGATTTTCCCAAACCAAGCAGCAATTCTCTGCATTGGGATTCTGCTCCATAGAAGTGCTTATATGAAAAAGATCATTGAGTATTTGATCCCTGGGCTTGTCCAGGTCACGGTCTCGAGCGCTTTGATCGGATATTCAGCTGAAATTTTTTTGTGGAACGTGATAGCACTTTTCGCGGGTGCGGCTGCGCTCATACTATTGTGCATTCCTGAGTTCCATTCTCAGCTTCTGGATTTTCGGGGCAAAACTGAACATAAGTCGAATTTCATGCATTGGGGGCTAGGAATACTTGGAGGAACCGGGGCAGCTTTTCTTATGCTATCTATGAGTCCGACATTTCCGGAAACCCCACTAGGATATGAACGAAGCATCATTTTCCAGACAGTCGCCATTTTGATTTCCGCAATCTTTGCAGTTTCGCCCCTTGCCTTTTGCGGCGCGGGGTCAAATTTTATTTCAAATCACGAAAACCACCCCTCAAGCGGTTTCATAACTGCTGCTGGTTGGTTGTTTTTTGGCATTGGAGTAGCGAGCGCGATTTTTCCTTGGGTTCTTCTTCTTGAATAAGGGGACCAAAGTGCTCGAGACCCGAAGCCCTAAAAGAACAGTTTGATTTTGGCTCTTTTTTGTCCCTCGCTTGGATACGGACCTTCGTGCGGAACTCAGCATCTGGAAGTTTGGGCTCAAAGCGGACATGTAGTTGCCGCCTTCGAAAGAGCGAAGCAATGAGTTGTGCGGCCCTAATACAAGAAATGAGGGAACCTATGTGGTTCCCTCTAGGTTAAGGTTGAACGGCTCTGGCCGTCTCCCCATGATGCATCTGTTTCACTTAGCTTAGCCTCAGGGTAGGGTGGGGTGGCAACCGGGTTGCCAAGGTCTCTTTCCTTGGTCGCCTCATGTGCTTCCACAGACGCCTCTTGGAGCGCCCTGATCAACCTTGGCCAACTTGGGGAACCATCGGCGAGTTTCAGGTCAACGCCTTCCCAGGTGAGAACCTCTTCGGCCTCCGACCGGAAGAACTCATCGCGTTTACCTCGAGCGAGGTTGGCGCGGTTAACCTCATCCATATCTTCGTTGACCTGTTGCCATTCCTCGAAGGCTGGACGCGGTTCATAGACAATAGGTTCGTCTGGATCGTCCGGGTCCTCGAAGCCTTCTAACCGAACCTCTTCGTCCTCATCCAAGAGGTGATGCAGATACGCTTGTTTCGCCCGCGCAATCTGGATTGGGGTGAGTTCTTCCAGAGGAGCCTCTGCACCCTTCTCCTGTTGCCTGCTCAGCGCTCTCCGGTGTTCCTCAAATAGGCGGTCAATGCGGGCTGCTTCGATACGGACCCTAACGAGAGCCTCAGCCCTGTTTTTGGTGCGTAGAGAGAAGGTTTCTTCGACCTTACCGTAAGAGTCAGCAATGTCCTTCGGGACGGCTGCACGGTGATAATAGGTTGATCCACGGCGGTACAGACGGGGGTGTCCAGGCATCTTCTCAAGAGTCCTCACTGTAACACCTCGCTGTAACAGTCCCTTGGAAAACTCCTTTAAAACCATGAAGTTACTTGTTTCTATGGCTATATTGGAAGGATGGTGGAGCCTAGGGGAGTCGAACCCCTGACCTCTTGCATGCCATGCAAGCGCTCTCCCAACTGAGCTAAGGCCCCATGCAGGTACCGCCTTGGCGGTGGACGGACGTTTATGAGACGGCGCAGGTTAACGCAAGTCCTAAAACGCAATCCGGCAAAAGTTTCCCGACCCGGTCGGGACGGATGGGTGAGGCGGGCAGGGCCGCCTCTGACCGATCAGTTCTCGTCTTCGGACGACATGTCCTTGATATCGTCCAGCGACACGTTGTCGTTGTCGTCATCATCGTCCAGCAGATCATCGTCCAGCTCAACATCAACGTTGTCGTCATCGTCGTCCAGAACGATATCCTCATCCGACGACGCTTCGCGTGCCTTGACCGATGCCGCATCCTCCGCATCCGCTGCGATCATGCGGCTTTTGCCGGTATCCAGCTCTACGATCTCGCCGGTATAGGGGCTGACGATCGGGTCCTTGTTCAGGTCATAAAACCGCTTGCCTGTTGTCGGGCAAACGCGCTTTACGCCCCATTCTTCCTTGGGCATATCAAATCCCCTTGATATCAGGTGAATCTCATCAATGATTCAGGTCACCTGCCATATGCGGCGGGTACTGTCAAAGCCTTTGCGCACAGGAGAACACGGTATGGGGCGACACGCATTGCCAGGAACACCTCCGGTGCCGCTGACATTGCGCAAATCTACCCGGGCCCGGCGCATCAGCCTGCGGATTTCCCAATTGGACGGGCGAGTTACGCTGACCTATCCCAACGGAGTGGCCGAGCGGGATGCCCTGGATTTTGCCCGTCAGAAAGAGGATTGGATCAGGGGGCATTTGGACGTGCGCCCAGAGACGGCAGTGGTCCAGATCGGGCAAAGCATTCCCGTCGAAGGTAGGATGCGGCGAATCGTTTCGCAAACCGGGCGACGAGTGGTTTTGCGCACCGACGAGGTTGGCGTTCCGGCAGGGTCCGAGGCGCGGCGTCTGGCGCGGTTTCTGAAAGAACTGGCCCGCGACCGGCTGACCGAGGCCTGCGATGATTATGCCGCAATGCTGGGGCGCGAATACGCGACGCTCACGATGCGCGATACACGATCACGCTGGGGATCATGCAGTTCGGCGGGCGGGTTGATGTTCTCGTGGCGGCTTATTCTGGCGCCGCCCGAGGTTTTGCATTACGTGGCCGCGCATGAGGTTGCGCATCTGATCGAGATGAACCACTCGGCCGCGTTCTGGGCAAAGGTAGAGGAGGTCTTTGGCCCCTACAAAGAGCCCCGCCGCTGGTTGCGCGACAACGGCGCCGAGCTGCACCGGTATCGGTTCGAGGCCTCGCCCGGTTGACGGCGCGGGATTTTGTGATCACATGGGCGGATGCAGGCCACACGTTCAACCGACTCTCAGACCGCCACACATGACAAGGTCTACCGTGCGTTACGGTCGCGAATTCTGCATGGAGAAATCGCCCCGGGCCATGCGCTGACCCTGCGCGGCATCGGGAAGGAGTTCGGGGTGTCAATGACACCGGCGCGCGAGGCGGTTCGCCGGCTGGCAGCCGAAGGTGCGCTGACGCTGTCCTCGTCGGGACGTGTCTCGACACCGGAACTCAGCAACGACCGGATCGAAGAACTTGCCGCCTTGCGGGCATTGATCGAGGTCGAATTGGCCAGCCGTGCCTTGCCGCGGGCGCATATTGCCCTGATCGACCGATTGCAAAGCATCAATATGGCCGTGGCGGAAATGGTCACGAAGCGAGATGCGGTGGGATATATCCGCGCCAATCTTGAGTTCCACCGCACTCTGTATCTGCGCGCGCAGGCCCCGGCGATGCTGGCCATTGCCGAGACGGTTTGGTTGCAGCTTGGGCCCACGATGCGCACGCTTTATGGCCGTCTGCGTCGGACTGAACCGCCGCATTATCACAAGCTGATCATCGCCGCGCTCAAGGCCGGGGACGAGCCCGGGCTACGGCTTGCGGTGCGGTCCGACGTGACCCAGGGGTTACGGCTGCTGGTTTCGTAGGCGACATCCTGCCAACACGGAATTCAGCGGTACAGCGGCTGCGCGGACACTGGTTTGAACCTGCGGCATGCGGTAGTCTTGTTGCAAATCACAACAAGAGCAGATTTCAGCCATGATAAGCAGAAGAACCTTTTCAATGGGGCTTGGGGCCTCGGTGCTTGCCGCCTGTTCCGGGGGAAGCGCGCCGACAAATGCGCCTGCCTCACGGATGCGGTCGGTACCTAACGCGGGATGGGACGCATGGGTTGCCAGTTTCAAAGGGCGCGCGGCGTCGCAAGGCATTTCCCAGCCCACGATTGATCGCGCGTTCAGGGGTGCGGGCTATTTGCCCGGTGTTATCGAACGCGATCGCAATCAGGTCGAATTCAAGCGCTCGCTGGAAGACTATCTGGCCATCGCTGCCTCGGACGAGCGTATCAGTACAGGCCGGCAGATGCTGCAAAAGCACGGCGCGGTGCTGACGCAGATAGAATCCCAATACGGTGTCGACAAAGAAGTTGTGGTTGCCGTCTGGGGGCTTGAAAGCCGCTATGGCGCGCGCCGGGGGGATGTGCCGGTGGTGTCCGCCCTGTCGACGCTGGCCTATGACGGGCGGCGCGGTCAGTTCTTTGAAAGCCAACTGATTGCGGCGATGAAGATCATCCAGAATGGCGACACGAGCCCCGATAACATGACCGGCAGCTGGGCCGGGGCCATGGGGCATACGCAATTCATCCCGACCTCTTACCTAGCCTATGCGGTGGATTTCACCGGGGACGGGCGCCGCGATATCTGGTCCGAGGATCCCACGGATTCGCTGGCCTCAACCGCCGCGTACCTGTCGCGCGCGGGGTGGGTGCGGGGTCAGCCGTGGGGCGGCGAAGCCGGGACCGTTTCGGGCACCCCCGTCGCCGTTTTGCAGCCGCAAGTGCCGGGCCCGAAGATCGCGGTGTTCCGCAACTTTCAGGTCATCAAGCGCTACAACAACTCGGACAGTTACGCGATTGGCGTCGGGCACCTGTCGGATCGGATCGCCGGAGGCGGGCCGTTCCAGGCCTCATTCGGGCCGGATGAAAACGGCCTGACGCTTGAAGACCGCAAAGAATTGCAGCGCCGCCTGACGTCTGCCGGTTACGATACGCAAGGCGCGGATGGTGTGATCGGTAAGAATTCCCAGGCGGCGATTACGTCTTACCAGCGGGCAAATGGTATGCCGGTGACCGGCACACCATCGGTTGCATTGTTACGTGCCCTGGGGGGCTGACCGATCAGGCAGCCAACCCTTTGGTGCCAAGATCCAGGAATTTCTGGCGGCGGTCCTTGATCAGGGCCGCCCCGTCCTTTCCGTCCAGCTCTTTCAGCATCGCGGCGATGGCTGCCCGTACCGATTCCACGGCGGCCGGGCGATCGCGGTGCGCGCCGCCTTTGGGTTCGGTGATGATACGATCGCAAACGCCCAGCTTGTATAGGTCCTGTGCGGTCAGGCGCAGCGCTTCGGCCGCTTCGCGCATCTTCTCGGCATCCTTCCAAAGGATCGAGGCGCAGCCTTCGGGTGAGATCACCGAGTAGACCGAGTGTTCCAACATCGCCACGCGGTTGGCCGTGGCAAAGGCAACCGCTCCACCGGAACCACCTTCGCCGATAATGACCGACACCAGCGGCACACCGATTTTCAGGCACATCTCAGTCGAACGCGCGATAGCCTCGGACTGGCCGCGTTCTTCGGCGCCTTTGCCCGGATACGCACCGGCCGTGTCGATCAGAGTGATCACAGGCAGGCCAAATCGACCCGCCATTTCCATCAGGCGCACGGCTTTGCGATAGCCTTCGGGGCGGGCCATGCCAAAGTTACGCTCGATCCGCGATTTGGTGTCTGATCCCTTTTCATGACCGATCACCATCACAGGCTGGTCGTCGAACCGGGCCAGGCCACCAATCACCGCAAGATCATCCGCAAAGTTGCGATCCCCGGCCAGCGGCGTGAATTCGGTGAACAGGGCATCCACATAGTCATTGCAATGGGGGCGTTCCGGATGGCGGGCCACCTGGCATTTCCGCCACGGGGTCAGATCGGCATACAGCTCATCCAACAGTTTTGACGCCTTGGCATCCAGCGCCGCGGCTTCCTCGGCCACGTCCATCTCTTCGTTGGCACGGGCCAGGGCACGCAATTCTTCGGCCTTGCCTTCGATCTCGGCCAGCGGTTTTTCGAAATCCAGATACTGGGTCATGACGCCTCTTAATGCAGAAGTTCTCTGCTATATGACCAAAGGTCGCCCGGGATGCAACTCAGCAAGATTTGTGGATGGGAAATGTGCGACCCCGAGAAGGCAAGGAAGAAGGAAGCATGCCGATGGCAACCCATTACGAAGATCGCGTGTTGCGTGTCCTGTCTTATATCCATGACAACCCCGCCGGGGATCTGTCGCTGGACGCTTTGGCAGATGTCGCGGCCATGTCGCGGTTTCACTGGCATCGGGTGTTTCGCGCCATAACAGGCGAGACCTGCGCGCAAGCCGTGCGCCGGATCAGATTGCACCGCGCTGCAAGCTGGCTGGTGCAAACAGAACAGCCGCTGTCGAAGATTGCGGAAGGCATCGGTTATCCCAACCAGAATTCCTTTGCGCGGGCCTTTTCCGAGGCCTACGGCCTGAGCCCCACCGCGTTTCGTGCGGCCGGGCAGTTTCTACCGGCCACCCCACATTTTAGAACCGGAGGATATCCCATGCATCCCGTGACAACCCGCACCGAGCCCAAGCGCCGTATCGTCGCCGTACCTCACAAGGGCAGTTATTCCGAAATAGGCAAAAGCTTTGAGGTCTTTAGTGCTTTGGTCGAATCGCGCCAGCTGCGGCCGCAAATGGGACCAGTCATCGGCATTTATCTCGACAGTCCCGAAGACGTGCCCGAAGATGAGTTGCGCAGCTATGCCGGTGCTGAGTTTTGCGGCGAAGCTGTGCCGGAGGATCTGGAAGACCTCAGTATTCCCGGCGGCAAAACTGCGGTTTTGACCTACAAAGGGCCATATTCGGGTATCCATGCCGCCTATCACAGCCTGTTCGGCAATTGGTTGCCCGAATCCGGCGAGGAACCGGCAGACCAGCCCTGCTATGAGATCTATCTGAATGATCCGCGCAACACAGCGCCCGAAGACCTGCTGACCGAGATCTGCCTGCCGCTTCGGTAACTCAGGTCGGCCAAAGCACAGGATAGAGGGACGCCACGAGCAATGCGGCCATTGTCCAGTTGAATATGACCAACCGGCGCGGATTTGTCAGAAACCGCGCCATTTGCTGTCCCAGAATGGTCCACGTGCTGACCGAGGGCAGATTGATCGCGCCAAATATGACTGCGACGATAACGATGGTGTTGAGTGTGTGTTCCGGCGCATATGCGGTGTTGGCCGTCAGCGCCATCGCCCAGGCCTTTGGGTTCACCCACTGAAAAGCGGCGGCCTGCAGAAAGGTCATCGGACGCCCTGTCGCCTCTTGCCCATGTGCCGGGGCTGCATGTGCAACCTTCCAGGCCAGATACAGTAGATACAAAATGGACGCGCCCTTAAGCACTGTGTAGCTGAGGGGAAACTGGTCAAACACCTGAACCAACCCGGCACCAACCAGCAGCACCATGAAAGTAAAGCCCAGGCCGATTCCCAGCATATGGGGGATTGTCCTGCGAAAGCCAAAGTTCGCACCGGACGCCATTAGCATAAGATTGTTCGGCCCCGGCGTGATCGAGGACACGAAGGCGAACGTGACAAGGGCGAACAGAATTTCATAAGTCATGACCGAACAATCTCTTGAAAACGGGCAAATGAAATTGCGTTTTTGTGCGAGTTACGATTAATCTCGCAACTTATGACGATCTTCGATCAGAAAAACCAAGATATATTGCGTGAGTTGTCTCGTGATGGTCGGATCAGCAACCTCGACCTTGCGGACCGTGTCGGCCTGTCGCCCTCTGCCTGCCTGCGGCGGGTGCAAGAGCTGGAACGCAGCGGGGTCATCACGGGCTATCGCGCGGTTCTGAACCCTGCGGCGATGGGGGTTGGCTTTGTGGCCTATATCGGCGTCGGGCTCGGAGAGCACACGAAAGCCGCACAGGAAGGCTTTGAACGTGCACTGCAGGAGTCGCCCGAGGTTGTTGAATGTCACAACATTACCGGGACGATCGAATACCTGCTGCGCGTGGAATGCGCGGACCTGCCGTCTTACAAAACCTTCCACACCGAAGTGCTGGGAACACTGCCGCATGTCACCTCGATTACCTCATATGTGGTGATGGGGTCGCCCAAGGATCTCAGGGCGTGAGGTGTAAATTGTGATCTTTAACTGTCTTGCAGGGTTAATTTTCACGGCCTAGTCTTACCACCTAGCAGTCGAAGAGGCGGCATGAACCGCCCAGACAGACGCAGACACAGGGAGACGACCATGAAATTTGCCCGGATCGGCGCATTCGCAACCGCCTTGGCCTTTGTTGCGGGGGCCGCGATCAGCGCTCCGCTCAAGTTACAGCCTGCCAGCCCGCAACCTTCTCCGAAGGCGGGGTTGAACGTAAAATATGCGTGGGAAGGGAACCCGCCGCGCAAAATCCAGAACCTTTCGAAAGTGGGTTACCTGATCAAGAAGGCCAAGCCGGGCGCGCCCTTGCGTGGTTTGGACTATCGCGACACGAACGAAGGCGACCCGGTTCTGACCTTTAACGAAGCCTTCAACGTGGCCGCGGAAATCACCGGGTATATGAAGTTCGACTCGCCCGGTGTTTATGAGCTTGAGACCTGGTCGAATGATGGCATCGATGCGTGGGTCGGGGGCCAACAGATCGGATATGTGAATGGCCGACAGGGATGTGAGGCCAATCAACGGACCGAGGTCGAGGTGCCCCAGGCGGGATGGTATCCGGTCAAGATCACCTATTTCCAGAAATACGGCACGTCTTGTCTGATGATGAAATCTGGCAAAAAGGGTGATCGCATCACCTGGACACCAAACAACGTGTTTGGTCGCTGAACGGTTCGATCGGGCCCCGTGCAGGGGCCCTGATTGATCAACTGTTCGCGGCGATCAATTCCGCCTGCGCGACCACAACTTCGGCCTGTTTGATCGACGCGATGTCGACCAATCGGCCTTTGTAAACCGTTGCGCCCTCGCCATTCGCTTTGGCTTGCTCCATCGCAGCCAGAATCTCACGCGCCTCGGATACGGCCTCATCCGAGGGGGTGAATACCTGATTGGCCAGGGCAATCTGCTTGGGGTGAATGGCCCATTTGCCGACCATGCCCAGCGTGGCAGAACGCTTGGCTTGCGCGATGTAACCCTCGTCGTCCGAGAAATCGCCGAACGGGCCATCAACCGGCAGCACACCATGGGTTCGACAGGCTGCGACAATCGCGGCCTGTGCCCAGTGCCAGGGGTCGGACCAGTGCTTTTCGCCTTCGCGCAGCATGTAGTAGTTTTCCTGCGTCCCGCCGATGCCCGTGGTCTGCATGCCCATCGAGGCTGCAAAATCCGCGGCCCCGAGGCTCATGGCTTGCAGGCGAGGCGACGAGGCTGCGATCTCTTCTACATGGGCCAGTCCTGCGGCAGATTCGATAATCACCTCGAACGAGATCGGCTTGGTCCGGCCCTTGGCGCGTTCAATCGCAGTTACCAGCGCGTCAACAGCGTAGACATCCGCTGCACATCCGACCTTGGGGATCATGATCTGGTCCAGGCGATCACCAGCCTGTTCCAGGACATCCACAACGTCGCGATACCAATAGGATGTATCCAGCCCGTTGATGCGAACCGACATGTATTTGGTCCCCCAATCGACCGTGTTCAGCGCTTGGATCACATGGGCGCGGGCCACGTCCTTGTCTGACGGCGCGACCGAATCTTCAAGGTCGAGGTTGATGACATCCGCATCCGAGGCGGCCATTTTCGGGAACAGTTTGGTATTGGATCCCGGGCCGAACAATTGGCAGCGATTGGGGCGCGCCGGCGCGGCAGGTTGGATACGGAAACTCATGAAGCCCTCGGTTTGGTAATGAAGTTGCGATTTTCGTTTGTTGTTGGATATTAAATTGCGCAGGCCTAGGCAAGCGCCTTTGTGCAATCGCAGCATTGCAGGTGCAGCGAGGTGCAATGGTCCGACCGGGCTTGTGGTGATTAAAGATTAATCAATTTAAAAACTTCGAAGAATTTTGCGAGGTTTAAGAGAATCGCGCAAGATTTTCTTCTGAATCCCCAGTTGTGCCCGAAAAAAGCAAGACACTCGTCAGACCTGTTCACTAATTTTAGTCAGAATCAAAGGGAGTAGCGCGATGATCGAAACACCGTATCTGCTGTTTTTGGGCGACGCGTCCGACCTGCTGGCAGCCAAAGTGGCAATTGGCATCCGGGATTGGCGTCCTGAAAACGCCGTGGGGCAAATCAGCCTGACCGGCTGCAAGGCGGATCTGGGTCTGACAGAAATGACATTGGCCGAGGGCAAGGCCGCGGGTGCAAAGACGCTTGTGATCGGCGTTGCAAACCGGGGCGGCGTCATCAGCGAGTCCTGGAAAGCGGTTTTGATCGCCGCGCTGGAAATGGGTTATGATCTGGCTTCGGGCCTGCATAATCTGCTGCGTGACGAAGGCGATCTGGTTGCAGCGGCACAGACCCATGGGTGCACCTTGCACGATGTACGCGTGCCGACGGTTGGCTACCCGATTGCCAATGGCAAGAAACGCACAGGCAAACGCTGCCTTGCCGTTGGGACCGACTGTTCGGCAGGCAAGATGTACACCGCGATGTCTATGGATGCCGAAATGCGCCAGCGCGGCATGAAGTCTTCCTTTCGGGCCACCGGCCAGACCGGCATCCTGATCACAGGGCAGGGCGTTCCACTGGACGCGGTCATCGCGGATTTCATGGCCGGATCGGTTGAGTATCTGACGCCGGATAATGATCCGGACCACTGGGACCACATCGAAGGCCAGGGATCGCTGTTTCACGTCTCTTATTCCGGCGTCACCATGGCCTTGATCCATGGCGGCCAGCCGGATGCGCTGATCCTGTGTCATGAACCCACCCGAACCCATATGCGCGGATTGCCCGAATATTCTCTGCCAACCTTGCAGCAACTGCGCGACACCGCGCTGCCGATGGCACGTGTCGCGAACCCGGACTGCCAGGTTGCGGGCGTGTCGATCAATACGCAGCATCTGGGCGAGGAAGAGGCGCTAGCCTACATTGCCAAAGTCGAAGCCGAGATGGGAATTCCTGCCACTGACCCGTATCGTTTTGGGGCCGGTAAACTGGTCGACGCATTGGCCGCGATGTGATCAAAGGTTCCTGCCGGGTATGCCTCCGGCGGGAGTATTTTAGAAAAGATGAAGGAGTGGGCACGTGCAGATCGACGTCTCTCGTGATGTATTCCGGCTGGCTCAGATCTTTACGATTTCGCGCGGGTCGCGGACCGAGGCGAAGGTGCTGACCGTACGGGTATCAGACGGGGTGCATCAGGGTTGGGGCGAATGCGTTCCTTACGCGCGCTATGACGAGACGCTCGACTCGGTTGAGGCTGAAATCACCGGGCTGCCCGCTGAATTCACCCGTACATCGCTGATGGAGCTGCTGCCCGCAGGTGCAGCGCGCAATGCCGTGGATTGCGCCTTGTGGGATCTGGGGGCCAAGCGGGCCGGGCAACGCGCCTGGGATTTGGCAGGGCTTCCAGCACCTGAACCTGAGATCACCGCCTATACCTTGTCGCTCGACACGCCTGAGGCGATGCAGGCTCAGGCAGCGGCCAATGCGCATCGACCGCTGTTGAAGATCAAGTTGGGAACACCGGATGACATGCCGCGGCTTGAGGCGGTGCGTGCCGGTGCACCAAAAGCGAAGATTATCGTCGACGCGAACGAAGGCTGGTCGGCTGAGGTATATGCCGATCTGGCACCGCATCTGGTCAGGCTGGGCGTGGCTTTGGTGGAACAACCTCTGCCCGCCAGCGGCGATGAAGCGCTGATCGGGTTAGAGCGGCCTGTGCCCGTCTGTGCCGACGAATCCTGTCATGACCGCGCCAGCCTGCCCAAACTGAAAGGCAAATATGATGTTGTTAACATCAAGCTGGACAAGACCGGCGGTCTGACAGAGGCGCTGGCCCTGCGCGAACAGGCGCTGGCCGAAGGGTACAGGATCATGGTGGGCTGCATGGTCGGCAGTTCACTCGCGATGGCGCCTGCGACCCTTTTGGCGCAGGGTGCGATGGTAACGGACCTTGACGGCCCGCTTCTGTTGGCCGAAGACCGCGATACCCCGCTGATTTTTGACGACGCCGGAGTGCACGCGCCCGCGGCAGCGCTTTGGGGCTGAGGAGGCACAACATGACCCGAACCGTATATGTAAATGGCGAATACCTGCCCGAAACCGAGGCCAAGGTGTCGATCTTCGACCGCGGGTTCCTGATGGCGGATGCCGTATACGAGGTGACCAGCGTTCTGGACGGCAAGCTGATCGACTTTGAAGGTCACGCAGTGCGCCTCAAGCGGTCGCTGGACGAATTGCAGATGGCCGAACCGTGCAGCAAGGATGAGCTGCTTGAGATTCATCGCAAGCTGGTTGAGTTGAACGAGATCGTTGAGGGTCTCGTTTACCTGCAGGTTTCGCGCGGCAGCGATGGGGACCGGGATTTTGCGTTCCCATCTGCGGATACCAAACCGACGCTGGTTCTGTTCACGCAGAACAAGCCTGGACTGGCTGACAGCCCGGCCGCCAGAAAAGGCGCCAAGATCATCTCGATCGACGATATTCGCTGGGGCCGTCGCGACATCAAGACGGTGCAGTTGCTGTATCCGTCGATGGGCAAGATGATGGCCAAAGCCGCCGGGTGCGATGATGCCTGGATGATCGAAGATGGCTTTGTCACCGAAGGCACCAGCAACAACGCCTATTTTGTGAAAGGCGGCAAGATCGTCACCCGCCCGCTGTCCAACGACATTCTGCACGGAATCACCCGCAAGGCGGTTTTGCGGATGGCGGCAGAGGCGCAGATGGAAGTGGAAGAGCGCCTGTTCACCATCGACGAAGCCAAAGAGGCGGACGAGGCGTTCACCACCTCGGCCAGTGCATTTGTCATGCCTGTGGTCGAGATTGACGGCGTGGCGCTGGGCGATGGCACGCCGGGCCCTATCGCCAAACGGTTGCGCGAGATTTACCTGGACGAAAGCCGCAAGGCCGCCATCTGAACCAAAGCCCGCCAGACCGGCGGGCTTTTTTATGCGTCAGCTTTTCTTGACCACGTTTTCTTCAAAAGCCGTTTGAAACGCGGCCTGTTTTTCGGCGCTGGCCTCGGTTTGATAATTGGCTTTCCACTCATCCATGGTCATGCCGTAGAATAGCTGACGGGCCTCATCCTTGCCCATCTCGATGCCTTTTTCATTGGCCGCTTCCTGATACCATCGCGACAGGCAGTTACGGCAGAACCCGGCCAGGTTCATCATGTCGATGTTCTGGACGTCCGTGCGATCCTGCATCAGATGCTTTTGCAGACGGCGAAATGCGGCGGCCTGAAGTTCGATTTCGGTTTGTTGGTCCATGGCAGAGCTCCGAATATGTGCGGCTTTGGCTTCGACCTAGCGTCCCTTTGGGCAGTTTTCAACTTGGTCAGAGACCGCTTGCGTTCAGGGCATCCTCTAATATGACCGCTAACCGTTCTGCCCAGGCCCGTTGACCCGCGTGATCCGCGATCAGGTCATTGCGTAGTTCGATCAAGGCGTTGGGGCGGCCGAAACGGGTGCAGTGCCTGTCAATTGCGTCACCGGGCAGAACTCCGGTGTAGGGTTCGTTGACGCCGACGCACAGGTCGCCTTCGGCCTCAAGCCGTTGGATCAGGGGCCATGCAAACCTATCGTCCGGGGTATGCAATACACCGACATGCCAGGGGCGCGGTTCGCGTCCGCGCAATTGCCGGGTGAAGGAATGCATCGAAATGATCACCGCGTGCGGCAACGCCGCCATTTGTGCCAGGGCGTTGTGATACGGGCGGTAACACATGTTCAACCGCCGCTCACGTTCGGCCGTATCTGCGTGACGGTTGCCGGGTATGATTGAGCCATCATAGAGCTTCATCAGCAGGGTCGGATCATCCTCTCCCCGGTTGGGGTCGATCACGAGACGCGAGAAATTTGCGGCAATGACCGGCGCATTCAGCACCTCGCCCAAATGCTTGGAGACCTCATAGGCGCCAACGTCATAGGCGATGTGACGCTCCATATCCTCGCGCGACAGGCCAAGATCGCCATCGCAAATATCCGGTGGCACCGCATTGGTCGCATGATCGCACGTGATCAGCCAACGTGAGGGTCGATCCGCGCCGTGAACAAAAAAGGGGGTGTAAGTCATAAGCCTGTCATCTTGTTTGTCGCAGGTTTAGGGCAGTTGCCTCAGAAAGGGAATTGCGCAATAAGCAGCCTTGACGCTGTTTGCGGTAACATCGACGGGTTGAGGAGAGCAACACCAATGCGACGCCTGAGAAAAGTGAAAATTGTGGCGACGCTTGGTCCGGCGTCCAACGACTATGATACTATCCGTGCCCTGCACGAGGCCGGTGCAGACGTTTTCCGCCTGAACATGAGCCACGGAAGCCATGACGAAATCCGCGAACGGCATCGGATCATCCGACAGGTTGAAAAGGATCTGGATAGCCCGATAGCGATTCTTGCGGATTTGCAGGGCCCCAAGCTGCGGGTCGGTGTGTTTGCCAATGGGGCTGAAGAGCTGAATGAAGGCGATGCCTTCCGCCTGGATCTGGACCCGGCCGAAGGGGATGCAAACCGCGTTTGTCTGCCGCACCCTGAAATCTTTGCGGCGTTGGAACCCGGCGCGCGTCTGCTTGTGAATGACGGTAAAATTCGCCTGATCGTTTCGGATTGTGGCACGGACTTTGCCAACTGCACTGTTGAGGTGGGTGGAACCATCTCGAACCGCAAAGGTGTCAACGTCCCGGATGTGATCCTGCCGCTGGCTGCGCTGTCGGAAAAGGACCGGGATGATTTGGAATTCGTCTGCCAACTTGGTGTCGACTGGCTGGCGCTCAGTTTTGTGCAGCGCGCCAAGGATGTTTTTGAGGCGCGCGCGTTGGCGGATGGCCGGGCGTCGATCCTGTCCAAGATCGAAAAACCGGCCGCTGTTGAGGCGTTTGACGAAATTCTCGACGCATCGGATGGCATCATGGTCGCGCGCGGTGATCTGGGCGTTGAATTGCCCGTATCCGCCGTGCCCCCGATCCAGAAACGCCTTGTGCGCCGGTGCCGAGCGGCAGCAAAGCCGGTGATCGTGGCCACCCAGATGCTGGAAAGCATGATCGAAAGCCCGATGCCGACGCGCGCCGAAGTATCGGATGTGGCCACTGCGATCTACGAAGGTACGGATGCCATCATGCTCAGCGCGGAATCCGCAGCGGGCTCGTATCCGATCGAGGCCGTGCAAACGATGAACAAGGTCGCGATCGAGGTCGAGGCCGATCCCACTTATGACCAGATCATTTCCGCCTCGCGGACAACCACGGGAACAACGGTGGCGGACGGTATTGTTGCTGCTGCGCGCGAGATTGCGGAAAAGACAGATATCAAGGCGATCTGCTGTTTCACCCAAAGCGGCACCACCGCTCTGCTGACCGCACGGGAACGGCCCGGCGTGTCAATCATTGCGATGACAACCACGAGAGGTACAGCGCGCCGGCTATGCCTGAGCTGGGGTTGCCATTGCGTTCTGACGCCGGAACTTGAGCGTTTCAAAGGTGCGGTCGTCAATGCCGCACGCGCGGCCCGGGCGGCCGGATTTGCCGCAGAAACGGACCAGATCGTGGTGACAGCGGGGGTCCCGTTCAACGTGCCGGGCACAACCAATATTCTGCGCATCGCCCCATGTGATGAACGTTTGATCTACAACACCGATCCCGGCTGATTTTTGATCGGCGCGCCACAAAAAGCTGAGTCTCAGATTGATTTTTTGCCTTCTTGGGCAGAAAGATTCCTTTGTTTTCAATGGGAAGTTGCGTTTGCCCAAGAAATAGGCAAATAAATCTCCATATTTCTCGGTTTTTTTCAGATACTTCCCTCAGGGCAGTCCCAAGTTTGAGTTCCAGGTTCCGGCTGCCCTGCCGGGGGCACGGGCCCCGGCCAAACAAACCTAAATGGAGGAACGAGATGACAACAAAAATTGTCATAGGACTGGACGGGACAGAAACCGGAGAGCGCGCGATTGCCTTTGCCAAGGATTTGGCAGAACGGATTGGCAGCTGTGAACTTCTGGTTGTGTACGTCATTGAATGGTCCCCATTCACTTTCCAAACACCGGAAGAAAACGCACTGCGGCACAAGCGGCGGGAAGAAGAGCTTGAGCTTGCGACCTCACGCGTGATCAACCCCGCTGTTGAGGCGCTGAAATCCGCGGGTTTCGAAGCGCGCGGCATTGTCCGCCATGGCGATGTGGCTGAGACGCTGAACGAAATCACCGTTGAAAACGGCGGAACCCAGATCGTTGTGGGTCGGTCGTCGGCGGATGGTTTCAAAAAGCGCCTGTTTGGCAGCTCGACCCAGAATTTGGTCATGCATGCCGACGTTCCGGTCACTGTTGTGAATTAAGGGAGGGGACACATGAAAACGTTCCAAACACTAAGCCTTTCTGCCTTCGCAGCAAGTTTGACAGCCGGCGCGGCGTCAGCCCAGGAAGCGGTTGGCCTGGATGAGAAAATCAATCAGGCTTTCGCGGATTTTACAGGTCCGTTCGTCAGTTTCATCTTCGCGCCATTCCCGGGAACAGGGTTCCCTTGGATCGTAGGCTGGCTGGTGATCGCGGCGACCGTCTTTTCGCTCTATTTCGCCTTTGTGCAGTTCAGGTTCTTCGGGCACTCGATCAGCCTGGTCAAAGGCGACTATTCCGATCCCAACGACGCGGGTGAGGTCAGCCACTTTCAGGCTTTGGCCACAGCGCTGTCCGGTACAGTCGGTCTCGGCAACATCGCCGGGGTGGCGGTTGCCGTCGGCATCGGTGGGCCTGGCGCCACATTCTGGATGATCGTTGCGGGGCTCTTGGGCATGGCGTCCAAGTTCACCGAATGTACATTGGGTGTGAAGTACCGCAATGAATACGAGGACGGCACGGTTTCCGGTGGTCCGATGTATTACATGTCCAAAGGCTTTGCCGAGCTTGGCCTGCCGGGCGGTAAAGTGCTGGCGGTTCTGTTCTCGATCTTTTGTATCCTTGGCGCGCTGGGCGGGGGCAATATGTTCCAGGCCAATCAGGCGCACCAGCAGATTGCGGGCATCACCGGAGACTATCCCGGTTGGATCACCGGTCTGGTCTTTGCGGGCATCGTCTTTGCGGTGATCGTGGGCGGCCTGAAATCGATCGCGCGGGTGACCGAAAAGGTCGTGCCGTTCATGGGTGTCTTGTATGTGCTGGCTGCGCTGGTCATCATCATCATGCACGCGGATCAGATCGGCTGGGCCTTTGGTCAGATCTTCGCAGGCGCTTTCACCGGGCTTGGTGTCGCAGGCGGCATGGTTGGCGCGCTGATCCAGGGCTTCCGTCGCGCGGCGTTCTCGAACGAAGCGGGCGTGGGTTCTGCGGCCATCGCCCACTCGGCCGTGCGGACCAAGGAACCGATCACCGAAGGCTTCGTTTCGCTGCTGGAACCGTTCATCGATACGGTTGTGATCTGCACGATGACAGCCTTGGTTATCATCATCACGCAGCAGCTGATCGTCGATCCGCAGACCGGTCTTTACATGCTGACCGAAGATGGCAGCGGTATCGCGACAGTTGATGGCAACTCGGGCGTCAGCCTGACATCGGCAGCCTTCGGCAGCGCGTTTGGCTGGTTCCCATATGTGTTGGCGATTGCCGTGGTTTTGTTTGCCTTCTCGACCATGATCAGCTGGTCCTACTATGGCCTGAAGGCCTGGACCTACCTGTTTGGCGAAGGTGAGACCAAGGAACTGGTATTCAAGATCATCTTCTGCGTCTTCGTGGTTATCGGGGCGGCGGCCAACCTTGGCCCGGTCATCGACTTCTCGGATGCGGCGATCTTTGCCATGGCGGTTGTGAACGTCTTCGCGCTCTACTTCCTGATGAAAGTCGTGCGTCAGGAATTGGCCTCGTACTCTGAACGCCTGCAGAGCGGTGAGATCCGCAAGTTCGAGCACTAAGAGAATTCACCGGGGCGGCCCCATGTCGCCCCGGTGCCTGCGGGGATCGCGAATTGCGCAGATTCTGCCCCTGACCCCCTTGCCAGTATGACCAAACTTGCGTAAACGGCGCATCTGTTGCGTGACCGGCCGAGATGGCATGCCGAGTCGCGTTTGAAACCGAACCCGAAAACAGGAGACGGAAATGCCTAAGATGAAGACCAAGTCGAGCGCGAAAAAGCGCTTTAAGGTGACTGCGACCGGTAAGGTCCTTGCTGGCCAGGCCGGCAAACGGCACGGCATGATCAAGCGGACCAAAAAGTTCATCCGCGACGCCCGTGGCAACACCACCCTGTCCGCCCCCGACGCCAAGATCGTCAAGGGCTACATGCCCTACGACCGCTAAGAGGAGATACCGATATGTCCCGCGTTAAAGGTGGAACCGTAACTCACGCCCGTCACAAGAAGGTCATCAAGGCAGCCAAAGGTTACTATGGCCGCCGCAAGAGCACCTTCAAGGTTGCCCGTCAGGCCGTCGACAAGGCCAACCAGTATGCAACCCGCGACCGCAAGAACCGCAAGCGCAACTTCCGCGCGCTGTGGATCCAGCGTATCAACGCAGCTGTCCGTTCGCATGACGAGGCTCTGACATATTCCCGCTTCATCAACGGCCTGAACCTGGCCGGTATCGAAGTGGACCGCAAAGTTCTGGCCGACCTGGCCGTGCACGAACCGGAAGCGTTCGGCGCGATCGTCGCCAAAGCTCAGGCTGCTCTGACAGCCTGATCCTCTGCTACAGAGACAGTGAATGAAAGGCCGTCCCGTTTGGGGCGGCTTTTTTCGTTGGGGCGGGTAAGTTCAAAGCATGCTCTTGTCAAAAGAAACGTAATAACATAACAGAATGATCCAACTGTGACGACCGGGGTTTAACCCAGCCTGAATTGCCAGGTCGCGAAGCTGCATAAAAAGGATCATCTGCATGAACGACACCCGCCTTCCTGTCACCGTTCTGTCCGGCTTTCTGGGCGCAGGTAAAACCACCCTGTTGAACCGTGTGCTGAACAACCGCGACGGTCGCCGGGTCGCCGTGATTGTCAACGACATGTCCGAAGTGAACATCGACGCCGATCTGGTGCGCGCGGATACTGAACTGTCGCGCACCGACGAAACCCTGGTCGAGATGTCGAACGGATGTATCTGCTGTACTCTGCGCGACGACCTGCTGGACGAGGTCCGGCGTTTGGCGGCTGAGGGGCGGTTTGACTATTTGCTGATCGAATCGACCGGTATCTCTGAACCTCTGCCCGTTGCCGCGACCTTTGATTTTCGCGACGAAGAAGGTCAAAGCCTGTCGGATGTCTCGCGCCTGGATACGATGGTCACCGTGGTCGACGCGGTCAATCTGCTGGCGGATTACTCCAGCCACGATTTTCTGAGTGACCGGGGCGAGACTCTGGGCGAAGAGGATGAGCGCACTTTGGTGCATCTGCTGACCGATCAGATCGAGTTCGCAGATGTCGTCATCCTGAACAAAGTGGCCGATGCGGGCCCGGACCGTGTGGATGCCGCGCGCAAGATCATCCGCAGCCTGAATGCCGATGCCAAGATCATCGAGACCAACCATTCGGACGTGGCCGCTGATGCAATTCTGGATACCGGTCTTTTTGACTTTGAAAAGGCTCATGAGCACCCAATGTGGGCCAAAGAGCTTTATGGCTTCGCCGATCACGTGCCAGAGACCGAAGAATACGGGGTCACCAGCTTTGTATATCGGGCGCGGCAACCGTTTGTTCCGGAAAAGATACTGACGATTCTGAACGGCGATTTGCCCGGTGTAATCCGGGCAAAAGGGCATTTCTGGATCGCCACGCGACCTGATTGGGTTGCCGAATTCTCACTTGCCGGGGCGCTGTCCTCGGTTCAGCCGCTGGGAACATGGTGGGCCACTGTCCCGGAAGAGCGTCGCCCGACGCATGAAAGCGCGCAGGCCTATATTCAGGCCCACTGGCAAGAGCCCTGGGGCGACCGTCGGCAAGAGATCGTGTTCATCGGCAGCGGTGTCGATTGGACGGCCCTGCACGCGCGATTGGATGCGGCGCTGCTTCCGGCAAAGGCGGCCAGCGGTCCCGATGAGCTACCGGACCTGCCGGATCCTTTCCCAATTTGGCGGCGCGCTGAGGCTGCGGCATGAGTTTTGTGCGCGAAACGATCAGAGAAGGCGCCATTGGCGTTGGCGTTGCCGACACACCGGATGGGCTTTCGACCCTTCATCACCCGGGGTGTGCGGCGGCGATCTGGCGTAGAACCCCTTTGCAGCAATTTCAATCCTGGTTGAATGCATTGCCGCCGGAACAGCTGCCCCGGACGCGGCTGATCCTGCGTCCCGATGCCGTTCGTCAGGCGGTGTTCGAGCTGTGTGAGGCCACCGGAACTCCCAAAGGCCCCGAGCGCAAGCGGCTGATCGACGACATTGCGGCGCTGGCGGGTATCTTTGCGGATGTCATGGATACCAAATGGCTGCGGCTGCGACTGGATGTCGTGACCACAAATGCGTGCCGCAGGTTCCATATCGATGCAGTGACTGCGCGTTTGGTCTGCACCTATCGCGGCACGGGCACACAATATGGCGTTTCACCTGACGGGGCCGAACCGTCGCGCGTTTTCACGGTGCCAACCGGTGCCCCGATCCTATTGCGTGGAACACTTTGGCCGGAAAATCCGCGGTCCGGCCTGTTACACCGTTCTCCGCCGATCGAAGGTACTGGCGAAACGCGGCTGGTTCTGGTCATTGATCCGGTGGCTGACCCGGAAAGCGAATTTGATCCGGTGCTCGGGCACTGAAACCGAACTCAGTCGATTGATCCGAAGCGTAGTCTTCGGATCACCCGCAACGCGCCTTTATAGCTGTTCGACTTTGACCGATTCCAGCGGGTAAAACGCCAGATACCCCTGGATTTGCGCGTATTCCGCGCTTGGGGCTTCATAGCTCCAGGCTGCATTTTCCGTCACCGAGGATTTGTTGACGATCGAGAAATGCGTGGCATCCCCCTTGGAAGAGCATGTGGTAATCTTGTCGGTCTGATCCAGAAACGCCATCGCGATATCGGCACGGGGAAAATAGATCACCGGGTCATGATCGCCGTCAGAAACTTCCAGCGCATTCATGGTTTCGCCCAGAATTGCACCGCCCGAACGGACGCTCCACTTGCCCGGCGCCGGGCGGATCGTGATTTTATCAGTCATTACCATCTCTTCTTTCGTCAATCGGGGGCCTTTCCTCTGCCCGGTGTTTGTAACAATCGGGTGTCAGATCGGCGCCGTTGCGGCATCCAACCACAGTTGCGCCTGTTCGCCCACCCTTGGGCGGATTTTTTCGGAAACATCACGGTGATAGGCGTTCAGCCAATTGCGCTCGTCACCGCTCAGCATATCGACAAGGATCAAACGACGATCGATTGGCACATAGGTCAAAGTGCGCCAGCACAGCATCGCCCGTTCCGCATCGCCGCCGTCCAGCGCCGGTGCGTCCTGAACCACAACCAGGTTTTCGATCCGGATACCAAACGCACCTTCGCGGTAATAGCCGGGCTCGTTTGACAGGATCATGCCCGGATGCAGCGGGACATGGCTGACCCTGGACAAGCGCTGAGGGCCCTCATGCACGCTGAGATAAGCGCCCACGCCATGTCCCACCCCGTGATTGAAATCCTGACCGGCCAACCAAAGTGGGGTCCGCGCGACGCATTCGATGTCACGCCCGGCAAGGCCCACGGGCCAGCGCAGCATCGACAGCGCGATCATGCCCTTGAGTACGCGGGTGAAACAGGCTTTTTCTTCGTCGCCCACTTCACCAATGGCGATGGTTCGGGTGATATCGGTCGTACCGTCCAGATATTGCCCGCCGCTGTCCAGAACCAGCAGATGCCCGTTTTCTAGCGTGCTGTCGGTTTCGTTGGTGACGCGGTAATGCATGATGGCGCCGTTCGGCCCTGTTCCGGCAATCGTGTCGAACGAGATGTCCTGCAACGCATTGTCCTTGCGGCGGCTTTGCTCAAGCCGCGTGACGACCTGCGTTTCCGTGAGCGTGCCGGGTGCCTGGTTGTCCAACCAATACAGCAGCTCGACCACAGCGGCACCATCACGCAGATGCGCCTCGGCTGACCCGGCAATCTCGGCTGCGTTCTTACAGGCTTTGGGCAGCGCACAGGGATCCTCACCCTGAATCAACCGCTCACCCAAGGCGTCTGCAACGATCTGCGGCAGAGTTCCTGCGTCGCCCTGAACATCGCCGGTCAAACCGGCAACGGCATCCAGAAACGCTTCGGGCTCGTGCCGAGACACCTGCGCCCCTAGATGCTCTGCCACATCTTTCAGTTTCTCGGATGCCATGAAAAGGTCCACGCGCCCTTCGGCGTGCAAGATGGCGAACCCATGGGCGACGGGGTTATAGGCAACGTCCGAACCGCGAATGTTCAACAGCCACATAATTGAATCCGGCAAGGTGATCACCGCTGCCGAATGACCTGCCTGACGCAAATCGCGCGCCAGACGTTCTATTTTGCTTTCGGATGTTTCACCCGCGAATTCAACGGGGTGCTCTTTTACAGGGCTCATCGGCGGTGCAGGTTGATCCAGCCAAATGCGATCCACAAGGTTATCGCATTGCACCAGTTCAACGCCACTGCCTGCCAATGCGTTCTGCGTCGTGGCGATCTGGCCGACCGAATGCAGCCAGGGGTCAAAGCCAACTTTCCCCCCTTCGGGCAGTTGTTCTTTCAACCATGACGCAAGATCGACATCGGGCCACGGTACCGGCGTGAAATCCTCTGCCACCTGATCCTTGACCTGCGTGCGATACCGCCCGTCAATAAACACGCCCGCAATATCCGCAAGCGCCGCACAAAACCCGGCGGACCCGGTAAAACCGGTCAGCCAAGCCAACCGCTCATCCCGAGGCGCCACATATTCCCCCTGATGCGCGTCGGCGCGCGGGATGAGGTACCCATCCAGCCCTTCACGCGTCAGTTCCGCCCGTAACGCGGCCAACCGAGGTGGGCCTTGCTCTGGTCGTGCGGTAACTTCAAAAGACTGGAACATAGCGGCCTCTTAATATGCGTAACGCGCTGAAACCTGAGGCCTGAAGAGGCAAATGTCCAGCGATCAGGTTCCGGCTTCCAAAAAGGTCTGTATCGCTTGAAGATAGACAGCATATGCATCGTTTCCCGGCAACGGGATTTGATTGGCCGTTTCAAGTACCATCAGCGACGCATTAGGAATACCTGCGGCAAGTTTGCGAGCCTCTGACAAAGGGTGAACCGCTGTGTTTCGCCCATGCATAACCAGAGTTGGACACATGATCTTGGGCAACAGATGCAACGCCGAAGTGCAATTGCCGATATCGCGGTATTTCAGCTTTTGTTCCTGAGAATAGAGCGATTGCATCTCGTTGACCATTTGGCGGACATCTTCCAAGGGACCATCCGGAAAGTAACTGAGGGTCGAACTCATAGCGTATCCGCTGCCCGGTACCTGCCATCCTTCGGCGATCAAATTGCGTATGGAATCGGGTTGGGTGGCATCGGCCCGATGATCACGCCCTTCGGCCCATCCGCCGACGATGACCAGTTTGCTCACCCGATCAGGATGTTCGGCCGCAAAATGCAGGGCAGGGAAGGTTCCGCCAAACTCGCTGATTATTGCAAAACGATCAAAATTTGCCGCGTCGGTGACGGTCAGGATTTCGGAAACCCTCAGATCGTAGACCGCCTGATGATTATCGTTCGAAGTGGCATCGTGATCTTTGTTGTATCGCAGCAGTCGAAAACGTTCTGACATATCCGAAAGCCGCTTACGTTCGGATGCCAATCGCCATTCGGCCTCCAGATCGTGAATGACTGAACCGATGCGCAGAACGGGCAGACCCTCGCCGGACAATGTGTAGGGAATAATGCGCCCGCTTTGGCCCCGGGCATATCGCAATTGCTGGGTTTGGGTGTTCTCGCAGTGGGTCGTGACGGCATCGTGGTGAACCTCTGCGGCCATCTGCAACCCGCGCCGCACGATGGTGCGAATAATCCGCTGCGCCTTGCCATCATCGCCCACTGCCTTGCGGGCCGCCGCAACCCGGGCGCTTATGGTCGAGTCCGAGACAAAACGGCCATTCCACACCCGCTCGATAATCTCGTCCCGGGTCACCAGTCGACCTGGGCTTTCTGCCAGCAGTTCAAGCAGATCAAAGACCTGCGGCTCCACAGGCACTGCCTGCCCCTCGCGCAACAGCTCGTGGCGGTCAATGTCCAGTATGCAATCTGCAAACTCATAGCGCATGGGCCGAATACACTCCGTTTCGATGGGGGCCACAAGGTTCAATAGCGTTCCCAAAGGTTTCTCGGGGGTTTCTCAGGATTGTCTTCAAGCGAATTGGCCGTGGGGCCGCCAAATTAAAGGAAACAACACCGGAGTTCCCTATGTTGCCACCTTTCGACATCGCCTTGCTGCACCACACAGCCATTCGGCATCGGTGCAGACCACGTCAGCCCCACACCGAAACAAGGTCAGGATCAGCAAGATGGGGCTGGTTGTCAGGAATGCTATCCCGCCCGGTGGTGCGACGTCAACGGGCCTAGCTGGCCCGTTTCATCCCCATCACGCGCGCACGGGCCCGGGGATCGCTGTCAAACAGGGCCGCCAGTTGCTCGGTCATTGCGCCCGCCAATTGTTCGACATCCGTGATTGTCACGGCGCGATCATAATACCGGGTCACATCGTGGCCGATCCCGATGGCCAGCAATTCGACCATCTTGCGCTTTTCGACCATCGCGATCACGTCGCGTAGATGTTTTTCAAGGTAGTTTGCCGGGTTCACGCTCAGCGTTGAATCATCAACCGGCGCACCGTCCGAGATCACCATCAGGATCTTGCGGGCCTCGCGCCGCGCCAGCATGCGGCGATGCGCCCATTCCAACGCCTCACCGTCGATGTTTTCCTTCAGCAGACCCTCTTTCATCATCAAGCCCAGGTTGGGCCGCGCACGCCGCCATGGCGCGTCGGCACCCTTGTAGATGATGTGGCGCAAATCGTTCAGACGACCAGGCTGTTGCGGGCGGCCATCATTCAGCCATGCCTCACGCGCTTGGCCGCCTTTCCAGGCGCGGGTGGTAAAGCCCAGAATCTCGACCTTCACATTGCACCGTTCCAGCGTTCGCGCCAGAACATCGGCACAAATCGCGGCGATCGAGATCGGACGACCGCGCATCGAACCGGAATTGTCCAAAAGCAGCGTGACGACAGTGTCGCGAAACTCGGTATCCTTTTCGACCTTAAAGCTCAGCGGTGTGGTCGGGTTCGCCACAACACGCGCCAGACGACCGGCATCCAGAATGCCTTCCTCGCGGTCGAACTCCCAGGACCGGTTCTGTTGTGCCTGCAGGCGACGCTGCAACTTGTTGGCCAGACGGCTCACCGCGCCTTTCAGTGGCTCCAACTGCTGATCCAGATAGGCACGCAGCCGTTCTAACTCCGCCGGCTCTGCCAGATCTTCGGCGGCGATCTCTTCATCATGGGTGTTCAGATAGACCTTGTAATCTGGATCAGCCTCGGATGCGGGCTGCGGGGCGGGCGGTTCCAGCGGTGCCTCGCCCTCGGGCATCTCAGCCTCTTCGCCCATCTCTTCCTCGGCCATCTCGTCCATCGAGACCTGCGCCTGAGATTGATCCTGCTGTTCTTCCTGCGTCTGTTCGGGATTGGCGTCAGCGTCCTGTTCGTCCTGATCATCCTGTCCGGTGCTGTCGGGATCGGGCTGCTCTTCGGCGTCTTCCTCGGCCTGATCTTCCTGCTCATCGTCCAGCTCGTCCGGGTCATCACCCAACTGATCGCCGTATCCTAGATCCTTGATCATCTGACGGGCGAACCGGGCAAATTCGGCCTGATCCGACAGGATTTCATCTAGATTCTCCAGCGTTCCGCCAGATTGCTCTTCGATAAATCCGCGCCACAGATTCATGACGTTTTCCGCCGCAGGCGGCAGATCGCGCCCGGTTGCCAGATGCCGGATCAGATAGCCTGCGGCAACGGACAAAGGCGCATCCGCAGGCTGCTTGCACTGGTCATAGCCACGCCGGATTGCCTCGTTCCCGATCTTGACGTCAATGTTCGACGCGGTGCCCGGCATATCCCGTGCGCCCATCGCCTCGCATCGCGCGGTTTCCATCGCTTCATAGAGATCACGCGCCATATCGCCCGGAGGCGCATAGCGCGCATGGGTCGCATCGTCATGATACTTGCGCTGCAAGGCCAGAGCATCCGCCGTCCCCCGCGCCAGCAGAACCTCTTCGCGGGTCATCCGACGCGAAACCTGCGGTAACCGCATCGACTCGCCCGACATGCCCGAGGGATCAACCGTATAGGTGACGTTCAACTCGGGATCATCCGCCATGACCTTGGTGGCCTCGGCCAAAGCTTTCTTGAACGGATCGGCGGGGTTGTCGTTGGGTTTGCTCATTTCTGGTTCTGATCCCCAAACACGCAGTTCATATTCGTCATTTTAACCAGACCCAAGACATGGCTGCCATCGCAAGTTTGATCCAATGGCGGTCGTATCTTCAGCCAAGGATCGCCCTCGAGCATGACTAGGCTGTCTGCAAAGATAATAACAGAGATCTCATAATGCATATTCCGGTTTCGATCACCGTCAAGCGTTCGATATTCGATTCTGGCGGGAGGGCCGGCGTTGCAAACCGCGAATATACCAGCCTCGAGGGTACTTGTTGTATCAATGAACCCGATGTGCCCAGGTTTCACGCAAGGCCATTTCACATCCGCAAAAGCGGTTTGTGCTCCGCTCAAGATGAGGGTGAAAATTGCGATGCAAGCGCCGAAGCGCATCAGCCCAAGCTCACGCTCGCTGCGCTTTCCGGCAGTTCTTCGTCAAAGCAGCGCTGATAGAACTCGGCGACGGTCTGGCGTTCCAGCTCGTCACATTTGTTCAGGAAGGACAGGCGGAAGGCATAGCCGACGTCGCGGAAAATCTCGGCGTTTTGGGCCCAGTTGATCACAGTGCGCGGGCTCATCACGGTGCTGAGGTCGCCGTTCATGAATGCGGTCCGGGTCAGGTCGGCGACGGTGACCATCTGGCTGACGGTCTTGCGGCCCTCGGCCGTATTGTACAGAGGCGCCTTGGACAGAACGATCATCGTTTCGGCATCGTGGCTGAGGTAGTTCAGCGTCGAGACCAGAGACCACCGGTCCATCTGAGCCTGGTTGATCTGCTGCGTGCCGTGATACAGCCCGGTGGTGTCGCCCAGACCAACCGTATTCGCGGTCGCAAACAGGCGGAAGTTCGGGTTCGGTGTGATGATCTCGTTCTGGTCCAGCAGGGTCAGCTTGCCGTCATGTTCCAAAACGCGCTGGATCACAAACATCACATCCGCGCGGCCCGCGTCGTATTCGTCAAAAACGATGGCAACCGGGTTGCGCAGGGCCCAGGGCAGAATGCCTTCGTGGAATTCGGTCACCTGTTTGCCGTCACGCAGCTTGATCGCGTCCTTCCCGATCAGGTCGATCCGGCTGATATGGCTGTCGAGGTTCACGCGCACTGCGGGCCAGTTCAGGCGGGCGGCGACCTGCTCGATATGGGTCGATTTCCCGGTGCCGTGATAACCCTGGATCATGACACGCCGGTTATGGCTAAATCCTGCCAGGATGGCCAGCGTGGTTTCGGGGTCGAACTTGTAGGTCGGATCAATCACCGGCACGCGATCGCTGCGCTCGGCAAAGCCTTTCACGGCCATGTCACTATCAATGCCAAACACTTCACGAACCGAAATCTCTTCGGTTGGTTTTGCGTTTATGTCGATCGATCCGTCAGCCATATGCCTTGTCCTTATCCTGTGGCCCGCTCACCGGGTTTGAACCTCGTGTGTGGTGCAACATATTGCGGGCAAGAGCAAGGGGAAGAGACTTGTGCTGCCAGGTGGAAGAAGGATTCTTTGTAACTGGCCTTATTCGGGTGGGCTGGGTATCGGCGCAAGTGCCGTTTGGCGCAGTCGACGCAGTGGCCAGGCTTGCGGCGACTCCGCTTACATAACCGACATTGTCGACCATCGGTTGAACGACTGCTTTCTATTTGTACGGATATTATCCATGCAGGATCTGTTCAGCGGCAGACCGGTCCGCCTCCGCAATCTCCCAGGCCCATGACCGAAAGGCCTCGACCTTGGGGGAGTGCCATTTGTGACGCCCGGCGAGAAGACAGACGCCGCCGTCAGGCGATTTGCACACCATGTCCGGAAACGGGGCAACCAACGTTCCCGATTGCAATTCTTCGCGACACAGCACAAGGTCGGCCATCACAACTCCAACACCCATGACCGCCGCTTTGGTTGCGATGTCAATGTTGGGAAAATCCTGACCTTTAGCCGGGTCTACGCCTACGTCCGGGAAAGCACCGACCCATGTCCTCCAGTCGGAGTGACTTCTTGTTTCGTGCAGCAATTCACAGTCGGCAAGCGCCTCAGGAGATTTCAGCGACTTATTGCGACGATAGTCCGGCGTACAGGCCGGGGTGAGAATGATCGGAAAAAGTGTCTGCACCTCAAGATCATGCGAGCGGTTCGACAAGTTGGATATAGAGAAACCTATATCTGCATTGATTGGGTCGAAGCCGCCATCTGGGTAAAAATCCGTTGTCAGACTCACATTGAACTCTGGATGAGCTTCTCTGAAGCCTTCCAACTTTGGCAGCAACCACCTGATTGACGTCCCCGGCGGGCAAACGATGCGCAACTCGTTGGCATCCGCGGAAACTTCTTCCGCTGCGCGCCCGATCATGCCAAAAGCTTCCGAAATAGTGGGTAGAAACGCTGTGCCCGCTGGCGTCAACCGAACGCCCTGAGCCAGCCGCTCGAAAAGCTGGACGCCCAAATGGTCTTCCAACAGCTTGACGTGCCGACTGATCGCGCCTCGCGTCACATTGAGCTCTTCGCTTGCACCCACGAAACCACGGTAACGCGCTGCGGCTTCAAAGGCCCTGAGGGCGTTAAGTGGTGGTAGTCTTGTCATGTGACAGGCTCATTTTTTCTAATCCTTTGGATGCAAAAGCTTGGTTTGCTTGAAAGCCTCCACTCGCGGTATCTTTCAGTCAAGTCAGAAAACATGAGGAAATTTCTATGTTGGCAGGTCTGATGGAAAATGGTCCGTCGATCCGGAAAGTCGCGAATGGATTGACCGCGTGCAAAAAACTTATCCTAATCACAGAGGATATAGCGCCTGATGCGCAGCTAAAAAAGGAACTGGAGCGTCTTGCCCTGTGCGCCCCGCACATGCTGGCGGACATAGGGTTTGAGCGCGACCTTAAGGCGTGTTCCAGCGAAAAGACCGTTTGGCGTCGGGGCACACACTGCGTGATCATCTTCAACTCCAAACACGCCGCCGCCTTCGTTTGAAATCTAGCTCCAGCAAACGAACGGAACGTATCGCGCCAATACCGTCTCTAGGCTGGCATCAAGAACCAGACGTTCGGACCGAGTACAACATTGGTAAGTTGGGCTCAGAGCAGTCGTTTGCACTCGTGGCGCACTTTGTCTCTTATGGGGACCGCGATACACGGATCGCACCAATGGCTCCAGCTGTCTGTGACTAGATGTTGAGCCAGAAGCCCTATTTGAAACTCCGGCTGTCCTTGATCTGATCCCAGGCCCAGACGACTTCTTGCAGCTGTTCTTCCTGTGACCGGTCGCCGCCATTCATGTCGGGGTGCAGGACCTTAATCAGCTTCTTGTAAGCCTTGCGGATCTCGGCCTTGGTCCAGCTGTCATTGGCTTCGAGGATCTCGATCGCGCGCCGTTCGGTCGGGGGCAGGCGGCGGCCGCCAGTGCCTGCGGTGCGGCCTTTGTTCTGAGTGCCATTCGCGCCAAGCACCTGATGCGGGTCTTCGATGCCCAACCGTGCCCAGGCGCGGGCTTCGGGGTCGCCCATGGGTTTGGTCTCACGTTCCCAAACCTTGTCCTTGGAGCGCTGTGCGTTCAGCTCGGCCTCGGTCGTGCCGTCGAAGAAATTCCACTTTTGGTTATATTCGCGGACGTGCTGCTGGCAGAACCAATAGAAATCATCCAGCACGTCCGGCGCTTTGGGTGCGCGGAACTTGCCGGCTTCTTCACATCCGGGATGATCGCAAATGCGGGTTGAGGTCTCGGACGCGCCCGACATGCCCCGACGTCCGCGCGGTTTCTTTTTCTTTGCGCTGGAAACGGACATATCGAATCCGAATGGGTCTGATTTTTCCATGGGCCTGCTCCTGCGAACACGTCTTTTCGACTCGGAGGCAGCAGTTTAACGTAAGGACGACAGAGTAGAAGAGGGGAGCGGCAAAAATTTTGCCGTCGAGCGATAAAATGTCGGTAACCGAAGACATTCACACCCGACTGCAGGCGGCATTCAGCCCACGCGAGCTGGACGTGGTTGATGACAGCGAAAGCCACAGAGGCCATGCCGGGTTTCAGGAGGGCGGTGAGAGCCATTTCAACGTGCGCATCCGGTCACAGGCGTTTGAGGGCCAGTCCCGCGTTGCACGTCATCGTGCGGTGCACGCCGCGCTGGGCGATATTGTGCCGCGCATTCATGCGCTTGCGCTGGATATCGACGTATAGGTCGCTGTCAGGTCCTTGTACATGAAAGTCGTAGGCTCCAACCCTTCGTCGAACGGGTTGCGGCAGTAATTCGGTATTTCTCCGGCAATTTGGAACCCCATTTTCTGGTAGAGCAACAACGACGGCTCAGTGCTGCGCGTATCCAGAACCAACAGGGTTCTGTTCAACTCGGCAGCGCGGGTCTGCAACGCGTCCATCAATTGTTGCCCTATGCCCTGTCGTCGCGCGTCCCGGTGCACCAGCAGTTTGGATACGTCTGCCCGATGTTTTTGGTTGGGCATGTGGGCGGGAACAAGCTGCCCGGTGCCGACAATCCGCCCCGCGCGATAGGACGCAAACAAATGGATCGCGCCCGATTGCACGCCGGGGCGGATCTGAGTCTGCCAATAGGCGCGGGCTTGATCTATGGAGAACGGCAGGACAAACCCGATGCTGGCCCCGCCATGCACACAATTGTGCAAAACATCGCTCAGATCATCCAAACTTGCGTCAAATTCTGCGGTTGTAAGCTGTCGGATCATATCAACACCAGCAAATAGCGGGCCCCTCGCCTGGGACCGGTTTCGAATTGGGTGGGACCCGAGAGGTGGTAGCGCAGGCAATCCCCTCCGTTCAGGTGGTGGGCGGTTGCGTCGACGGTCAGCGTCAGAGTTCCATCCAACAGGATCAGGTGATGTTCCTGTCCCGGTTTGGGTGGCGTCTGATACGAGATCGTTGAATCGGGTGGCAAATGACATTCCAGCACTTCACCATTCAACCCCGGCGCGGCGGGCGAGACCGACCGGCGCGTGAACCCAGTATCGGGGTCGCGCCATTCCGGTTGGCGTTCAAAGGGCACGCGCGGGTCAAAGCTGTCTTCTGCCATCATCAAAAGGCGCGATACCGGCAAGCCGTAAGCGGCGCACAAGCGCCCAAGGTTTTCAGCTGATGGGCTGACCTCGGCTTTTTCCATGCGGGACAGGGTGGCACGGCTGATGCCGCAGTGTTCGGACAGCTGATCCAGCGACCAGCCTGCGGTTAGGCGCAACTCGTTCAGGTGTGTTGCAAGGCGGATCGAAAAGCTATCCATGAAGATCAAATATGAGAGGAAACATCATATTTGAGATAATATACAATAATTGAAAATAAAAAAGGGCGCAGATTAATCTGCGCCCTGAACTGCTCGGGTTTGGATTTGAATTATTTCCAGCCGACTTCGTTAAAGATCTTCTGTGCTTCGGGCAGGTTTTTGGCCACCTCAGACAGGTTGATGTCGTCCGCCTTGAACTCACCCAGTTCCTGGACCGAAGCCGCTACTTCAACGCTGGGAACCGCAGGAAATTCGTCATTCCCGGCTGAGAAGTACTTTTGCGCGCTGTCGCTTGCCAGATATTCGAGGAACAGAACCGCGTTGTCCTTGTTCGGCGCGTTGGCGGCCACACCGGCCCCAGACAGGTTCATATGTGCGCCATAGCCGTCCTGGTTGGGGAAAACCCAGCCGATAACGTCCCGCTCGGCGGATACGCCTTTGACGTCCTTACGGATCGCGCGGGCAAAGTAATAGGTGTTGGATACGGCGATATCGCATTCACCCGAAACGATGCCGCGCAGCTGGTCGGTGTCGCCGCCCTGCGGGTCGCGCGCCATGTTGTTGACGATGCCTTGTGCCCAGCCCTTGGCTGCGTCGGCACCTTCATGCGTGATGATCGAAGCCAGCAGCGTTTGGTTATACGTGTTGCTGGACGAGCGGATGCAAACCTTGCCTTCGTATTCGGGCTTGGCCAGATCCGCGTAGGTCGCGGGCGGGGTGTCGACTGTTTCTTTGTTGTAAAAGATGATGCGGCCCCGTTGCGAGAAGCCGAACCATTCGTTGTCTGCGTCCTGCAGGTTCGACGGAATACGCTCTTCCAGAACTGCGCTGTCGACGGATTGCAGGATGCCTGCGTTCTTGGCCCGTGCCAGGCGCGAGGTATCAACTGTCAGCAGGATATCAGCGGGTGAGTTCGCACCTTCGGCTTCCATGCGGGCAATCAATTCATCCGCCTTGCCTTCGATCCGGTTGATCTTGATCCCGGTGGCGTCTTCGAAATCCGAGTACAAACGCTCATCCGTGTCGTAGTGGCGCGACGAATAGAGGTTCAGCTCACCTTCGGCGACAGCCGAAGTGGCAACAATCGCGGTCAAAGCGGCAGCGATGGCGGTAGAAGTTTTCAGCATGGTATGTCCCAACTGTGGAAATGTGGCGGGTTATAACCCGACTGAAACAGTCAATTAAACGATTCTCAGAGGGAATCAAGTAAATCTGATGAATTTAGTTGGTCAAATAATCGCAGAGGCGTTTGTCGCAGGATCAAAAGGTCCAAGAATCAAAAAAGCCGCGCTCTGAGGCGCGGCTTTTTGAATAACTTGAGTGCTGTTCTTAGCCCTGACGAGCTTTGAACTTGCGCTGCGTCTTGTTGATCACGTAGACGCGGCCTTTGCGACGCACAACCCGGCAATCACGGTGCCGATTCTTGAGCGAGCGGAGCGAGTTCTTGACCTTCATGGTCTGTCTCCTATTTGCGGCGCCTTCATCAAGGACGTGGCCAGCGCCTGGGTTAGCGGGTGTCCCGGGTCAGACCCGAAACAGTGAAACGATGGTGGGCGGTACAAGGATCGAACTTGTGACCCCTTCGATGTCAACGAAGTGCTCTACCGCTGAGCTAACCGCCCACTTTCCCTTTGCGTGTTCTGCCCCATAACGAAATGGGGCGCGGAACCCCGCGCCGGTAGCGGGCTCTATAAAAGGAGTCGTTAGGGGGATCAAGGGGTTTGGAAGAACAAATTTCCAGTCTATGTTCAATGCGAACAAGGAGAGCCCATGCCCAACGCAGCGTATATTCTGGATATGCCGACCGAGCGCAACTCGTGTGTCATATTTTCCTCGCCGCATAGCGGTCGGGAATACCCTGCAAGCATGTTGAAACGGTCGGTTTTGAACCGCAACGTGATTCGATCTTCGGAAGATGCGTATGTAGATCAGCTGTTCGATGGGGCCTCGGCATATGGGGCGCCTTTGATCGCGGCGGCCATGCCACGCGCTTATCTGGACCTCAATCGCAGCGCGGACGAGCTTGATCCGGCTTTGGTGGCCGGTGCCCGGCGTGTTGGGCACAATCCCCGGGTCGCCTCGGGGCTTGGCGTCATTCCCCGTGTCGTGGCCAACGGGCGCGCGATCTACAATGGCAAGCTGACGATGGATGAGGCGCGGTTGCGCATCGACACCTATTGGCGGCCCTACCATGCGCGTCTCAAGTCACTGCTGCGCGAATCTTATGAATTGTTTGGGCAGGCGATACTGATCGATTGCCACTCGATGCCGCATGAAGCGGTCAGCATGGCGAACACGGCACGGGACAATAAGCCCGACATCGTACTGGGAGATCGCTTCGGCGCGTCGGCCTCGGGCGTGATCGTGGACCAGATCGAAGAGGCGTTCGTCAATGCCGGTCTGAACGTGGCCCGCAACACCCCGTTTGCCGGTGCCTATGTCACCCAGTCCTATGGCCGCCCGGCCCGCCATCAGCACGCCGTTCAGATCGAGATCGACCGCGCGCTTTACATGGACGAAGCGACTGTGCAGCCAAATGCAAACTTTCTGGCGTTCCGGGATTTGCTGCGTGGCGTCACAGCCCGCATCGCTGCTATCGGGTCCGAAACCTCGCGGTTGGCGGCGGAATAGAACGCCTAGCGCAGCGACCGGCCTTTCACGATGGCATCCGTTCCGAACCTGCGCCTTATCTCATCCGTTGCACGCTCTGCCTGCGACCTTTGCTGGCCGCCGGGGTCCAGCAGATCACCTGACGTGTCGGCCTGATCCTCGGGGCACAGGTCAGAGAGGCCACATCCAAGCAAGCGATAAGGGCCCTGATCACCAACCTGATCAAACAGCCCGCGTGCGGTTCGATAGATGCGGTCGGCGATCTGGGTGGCGTCGCGCAACGCAACCCGCCGTGTGATGATCTTGTGATTGGCTCTTTTCAGTTTGAGCGTCACAACGCGCCCCGCCAGACCTTTTGCCTTTGCGCGGTCCGCCACTTTTTCGGACATGCGCCAGATATGCCCGTCCAGAATGTCGGTGCTGGCAGTGTCCTCAAAGAACGTGGTTTCATTGCTGATCGATTTCATCGGCTCATGGGCCGATACGCGGCGTTTGTCCTGACCACGGGCCAGATGCCACAGGCGGTACCCCATCGATCCGAACCGCGCGGTCAGGGCCTCCTGCTCCCACCGCAGCAGGTCAGAGAATGTGCGGATCCCGGCGCGCTCCAGCGATTCCTGCGCGGCGGGTCCGATGCCCCAGATCAGGCGCACGGGTTGATTGTGCAGAAAATCCGCTGTTTCGGCGCGGCCGATCACGGAAAACCCGCGCGGCTTGTCCAGATCCGAGGCCACCTTGGCTAAAAATTTGTTGTGGCTCAGCCCGATCGATCCGGTCAGCCCCAACTCATCCTTCATTCGTTTGACAAGACGCGCCAGCATGACCGCTGGCGGTGCCCCATGCAGCCGCTGCGTGCCCGACAGATCCATGAACGCCTCGTCCAGTGACAGGGGTTCGACAGTTGGGGTCAGCTCGTCCATCATCGCACGGATTTCGCGGGACACCTCGACATAAGCTGACATACGGGGCTTGATCACCACGGCTTCGGGGCACAATTGCAACGCCTTGAACATCGGCATCGCGGATCGCACGCCACGGATGCGCGCAACATAGCAGGCGGTGGACACCACACCCCGTTTGCCCCCTCCGATGATCACCGGTTTGTCCGCCAGATCCGGGTTGTCGCGCTTTTCGACCGAGGCATAGAACGCGTCACAGTCCATATGCGCGATGGTCAGGTCAAAGAGTTCAGGATGCGATTTGACGCGCGGGCTGCCGCAGGATGGGCAGCGTTTATCATCATTCAGAGTTGTCAGGCAATCTCGGCAAAGACCGGGCATCCGGCATGTCCTGCTGTTGGCACGTGTTCTGCGCGCTTACTATACCACCTGAGCCTCCAGCGAAAAGAGAGCGTCCGGGTCGCCTGATCATTCTGAAAGAAGACCCCCCGCAATCAGGCGGGGGGAAGTAACGAACCGCAGGAAGAAACGGTTCGTTGGGGAGTATTTCACCCTCAGAATCGCTCAATTTGAGCGTTCCGCCTAGGACCTGCCGGCAATGGGGATAACTTGCATTTGCCCTGTGTGTTTTCGGGCACAGGGGCGATTTGGCGCACGAGCGGCAAAAATTGACGTTAGGTCAACTGCTTGAGCCGCGTTTCTGCATCAAATCCTTCGATTCCGGCGCGCAGATTTAGTGCCGTGTCAAATTTTTTAACTCATCAAGAACGGCTTCTGCAGCGGCTTTCGGATTGTCCGCCTGATAAATCGGGCGCCCGACGACGATATGATCCGCCCCGTCCCCGATCGCACTTGAAGGGGTCGCGACGCGTTTTTGATCCCCCAATGCTGCCCCGGTCGGGCGCACCCCCGGGGTGACGATCAGACGCCCCTGCGCCTGAGGCAGGGCGCGGATCAGCGCGGCCTCTTGCGGGCTGGCGATGACACCGTCTGCCCCGGCCTCAAGCGCGCGTGCAGCGCGTTCGACCACCAGGTCCTGCACATCCCCGGCTTTCAGCAGGCTGGCATCCAGGTCGTCGCGGTTCAGCGAGGTCAGGATCGTCACCGCGAGTATTTTCATGTCTTTGCCTGCAGCGCCTTCCTTGGCCGCGCGCACAACATGCGGGTCGCCATGCACCGTCAGAAAGTCCAAATCAAACTGTGCCAGCCCGCGCACGGCATTTTCCACTGTGTTGCCGATGTCGAACAGCTTCATGTCCAGAAAGATGCGTTTGCCGTGATCCTGTTTCAACTCGTTGGCCAGGGCGAGACCGCCGCCCGTCAGCATGCCCAATCCGATTTTGTAGAACGACACACTGTCCCCCAGACGGTCTGCCATGGCGAGGCCCTGCAAGGCGTTGGGGACATCGAGGGCTACGATCAGGCGGTCATCGGACATTGGGTGCTCCATTTTTCTGGCAAACGTCTGCGTCCTAACGGGTTCGGGCGGCTCTGTCTATCCGAACCACCGCGTGAATAGGGCGACGGGGGTCAAAACCGAATGTGCTATGCTGATGCCAGTAACTTAATCAACTGTGAGGGCGTGAAAATGAAGAAACGGATAGTTTTTGGCATAATCGCAGCGCTGGCCGCATGTGACGAGGCGCCTCCGAGCGCGGGCTCAGATACCGGAGCGGCACCGGCACCGACAAATGACGATCTGTTTTTGGTCCGCGGATACCGTTCGGACGATGACTGGTGCCAATTGACCGGAGAGACGGCATTCACCGGAAACTTTCTGGATGACGCGGCGGATTTGGTTTCTTGCCCCACGGGCAGCAGCGCGGCGCAGTCGCTGGTTGATATGTATGGCGCCATCCAGGTCGCTGAAACAGGCGGCTATACAGTGTTCACCGTTCCGCAGAGGTAACCGCCAAGGTCACGTCAGCGATACCGAACTTGGATGATCTGCGCCTGTTAGCCGATCCAATCTTCTGCCACCGGGCCATTGTGGGTACTCCCGTGGTGTGTCCAAGGGCTGAGGTTAGATCTTGATGGCACTGCCCGTTTTGATGGCATCCATCGAAACCAGGGTGCGGAATTTTCGGATGTTGTTGTTCTCAAAGAACATGCGCCGCGTGAAGCTTTCGTACATGGCCATGTTTTCGACCACGACGATCAGAACAAAATCGACCTCGCCGGTCACATAAAAGCACTGCTGAACTTCGGGTGCGTCCAACATCATGCGCTTTACCGCGTCAATCTCATGCGGTTGTTCGCTGACCAGTTCGATCTCGACAAAAATCGTGAGTTGCAGATCAACTGCTGCGGGTGAAACCATGGCGACGTTGGCGGCGATAACGCCCTCTTTCTCCATCCGGCGGATACGTCTTTGAACAGAAGGGGCCGACAGGTTGACCGCCTCGCCGATCTTTTGTTGCGGCAGACGGTTGTCCTTTTGCAGGAGGCGTAAAATGGCGCGATCATATTCATCAAGCGGTGTCATGTGAAAAATTATTGCACAAACTTCGATAAATTTAAGCACACATTTCGCTGATGGCGTAATAAACCTGCAAGCAGACGGGTTATCACGGCATGACCGAATTCAGGGGCGGAGAAAAAATTGACGTTCGCATCAAAGCTGACGGCTTTGCGCCACGACTTTCATATGCATCCGGAACTGGGGTTTCGCGAGGACCGGACCAAAGCGCGCATTGCCGACCATCTGCAGGGGCTCGGTATCGAAACCCATGCGGGGGTCGGTGTGGTCGGTGTGTTGCGCGCAGGATCGGGCAATCGGGCGATCGGATTGCGGGCCGATTTTGATGCGCTGCCGATTGCCGAGCAAAATACATTTGACCATGTTTCGCAAAATCCGGGTGTGATGCACGCTTGCGGCCATGACGGGCACACCGCCATGTTGTTGGGTGCGGCGGAATTGCTGGCGAAAGATCCCGGCTTTGACGGCACGGTTGTTTTCCTGTTTCAGCCCAATGAAGAGCATGGGCTGGGCGCGCGTGCCATGATCGACGAAGGCGTCCTGCGGCAATTTCCCATTGATGAGGTCTATGGCGCCCATAATCTGCCGGGCGAACCTGTTGGCCGTGTTTCGACCAGACCCGGGCTGATATGTTCCAGCGAAAGCCTGTTTCAGATCGATATCCGCGGGCAGGGCGGTCACGCCTCGATGCCCCATGTCGGGCGTGAGACCCTGGTGCCCGGGGCTGAATTGGTTTTGGCGCTGCAAACATTGGTGGCGCGAAAACTGCCCGCCTCTTCCGGGGCGGTTGTCTCGGTCACCGAATTTCAAACCGACGGGCAACGTAATGTTCTGCCGGGGCATACCGTGCTCAAAGGGGATGCACGGGCCGCAAGCCCCGAGGACCGTCAAAACATCGAACGGCTCATGCGACAGATCGCAGCCGGCATTGCGGCGGCGCATGATGTCGAGATCGCGGTCGACTATCGGACCGAGTTTATCGAAGCAATCAACGACGCCGATGCCAGTACGGCGCTCATCTCAGCCGCGCAGGCGAATGGATTGAAAACGGACGGGGCGCGGCAGCCCATGACCTTTTCCGAGGATTTTGCCAATTTCGCCTCTGAGGTGCCGGGCTGTTTCTTCCTGATCGGCAACGGAACAGAAGGCGCGAACGGGCGACCACTGCATTCCGCAGATTATGACTTCAACGATGCGCTTTTGCCCATCGGTGCAAACCTCTGGGCAGAGCTGGTTCGTCAACGTCTGCCCCAGACCCAGCAAAGGTAAAAGACATGAGTGACCTCATCCAGCATTGTCCCGGCAATCCCGACCCAGCCGCAGCGGCGGGCCAAACGGTTCTGTCGCGTGCGCAGTACGCTCAGGCCATTGACGAAATCAGCAACTGGCAGGGCTATGCACCGACGCCCCTATGCCACCTCAGCACGATGGCATCCGAGCTGTCGTTGGGCGAAGTGCTCTATAAACACGAAGGGCCGCGTTTCGGGCTGGGCAGTTTCAAGGCGCTGGGTGGGGCGTATGCCGGTCTGCGTGTGCTGCAGAGCGAGATTGCCAAACGCCGCGGTCATGACGTGCCCTTGGCTGATATTCGAGGTGGCAAATACCACGATGAGGTTGCTCAGATCACGTTGGTTTCGGCGACGGACGGGAACCATGGCCGCTCGCTGGCCTGGGGGGCTCAGATGTTTGGCGCACCCTGCCGCATATATATCCATGCCGAGGTCAGCGAGGGCCGGGCCCAGATCATGCGCGATTTCGGGGCCGAGGTGATCCGAATAGACGGTGACTATGACGATTCGGTAGAGCTCTGTCGTGTTGAGGCCGAAGAAAACGGCTGGTTTGTTGTGTCAGACACATCCTGGCCGGGCTATTCCGAACCACCGCGCAACGTGATGGCGGGCTATGGCACGTTGGTGCATGAAGTCGCCGAAGAACTGGATCAGCCCCCGACCCATGTGATTCTGCAAGGCGGTGTTGGTGGCATGGCGGCCTCGGTCGCGGCCTGTCTGCGCCAGATCTATGGTGCAGAGGCCCCGCGCGTCTGCGTGGTTGAGCCCGATCTGGCGGCCTGCTTGTACGAAAGCGCCAAGAGCGGTCATGCCACTTCGGTTGAGATCGCCGATGAGACGATCATGGCGGGCCTTTCCTGCGGGGTGCCTTCGCCGATGGCGTGGGAGATTCTGTCCAACGAGGCAGCGGATTTTCTCATCATTCCCGACAGCCTGATCCCGCCAACCGTGCGCCGTCTCGCGCGGCCACACGGGACCGACCCGGTTATCGAAGCGGGCGAAAGCGGGGTTGCAGGTCTGGCGGCCCTGATCGAAGCCTGCGCGTCGCCTGAGATGCGCAAAACCTTGGGTTTGGATGCGCAGTCACGCGTTCTTCTGATCGGGTCCGAAGGCGTCACGGACCCTGACATCTATGCGCAGATCATGGCCGAGGCCTGAAAAGGCGACGCGCTCCACGTCTGATCCTATTCGGCCATCCGACATAAACCCGAATGATATGGTGCCCGGGTAACGGGCACCGCGTCATCCCGTGCCTCCGTTTGCGATGTGTAGTCTTTGGCCCGCATAACCGTGGTCCAGGACCCTGAGTGCTGTGGCGTGCAAAACAATACTGGAACCGGTTGGAGGTATTGGAATAGTCACGGTAGAAACCGACCCTCAAACGAATGCCTGCACCACGCAGGTTTCCTAGCCGACCGGGGACAACGATGCAGAAGGGCAAGAATTCGCACCACCCGACGCAAGCCGCTCAGATGGTGGTGAGACGGTGATGCGGCATGTCGTTACTTTGAACGTCGGGTCCTCGTCGTTGAAATTCGGCCTGTTCCAAGCGGGGGATGGCGATCCGTTGGCCATCTGCACGGGATTGGTGGATCGGATCGGAACAGAGACTGCGCAAATTACGGCTTCGACGCCCGATGGGGTTGAGCTTGTGAATGAGACGACAAGCACGATCCGGGATCATGTGACTGCATTGGACACGGCCTTGATGGCATTGGAACAACGGTTCCCCGACGCCCGGATTGCCGCCGTCGGGCATCGGATCGTGCATGGCGGCCCCGACAACGATCAACCTATCCCCCTGACACTCGACAGTTTGCGTATGCTGGAAAGTCTGATGCCCTTCGCGCCGCTTCATCAGCCTTACAGTCTGGCGGGCGCGCAGGTGGCCATGCGCCGGTTTCCCAAGGCACTGCAGGTGGCGTGTTTTGACACCGCTTTTCATCGCCACCACGCCTGGGTGAACGACAGTTATGCGTTGCCGACCGAATATTACCGGGCCGGGGTGCGCCGCTATGGGTTTCATGGGTTGAGCTACGATTACATTTCGCGCCACTTGGCGGACAAATACCCGGACCTGCACGAGGGGCGCGTTGTCGTTGCCCATCTGGGCAATGGGGCATCCTTGTGCGCCATTGATGCCGGACAGTCCGTCGGTACGACGATGGGCTTTTCTGCGTTGGATGGCCTGGCCATGGGCACGCGATGCGGACAGATCGATCCGGGGGTCATCCTTTACCTGATGGAGCAGAGGGGCATGAATTCGGCCGAGATATCGGATTTGCTGTATAAGGAATCCGGCTTGCTGGGGCTGTCGGGTTTGTCCAACGACATGCGGGTTCTTGAACAGGCGGGCACCGAGGATGCGCGCAAGGCGATCGACTATTTTACTTCCAGGGCCCGACGCGAAATCGCTTCGCTGGTGGCGGTGCTTGAAGGGATCGATGCTTTGGTTTTCACCGGCGGCATCGGCGAGAACTCGGCTTTGGTCCGTAGGCAGATTTGTCTGGGGTTGGAGTGGTTGGGTGTCGCGATGGATGAACAAGCCAACACACAAGGGGCCAAGCATATCTCGACCAGGCAGTCGAGGGTGCGGGTCCTTGTTATTCCGACAAACGAAGAGCTGATGATCGCGCGTGCTGCGTCCAAACAGCTGATTCAAGCCGAAAATGACCCGACGGCAGGCAAGAATCCGCCGTTCGGGCGAGCATAAAATTGCGGACTACGGGAATCCCCCAATTACGCCGTAAGCACGGTTGGGTTAAGTTTTTATTAATCTCAGGGCTGAAACGGCCCAACCACTTTCACCAATTCCCCCGAAGAGGGGCTGGCTCAAACCCCCTTGGCCGGCCCTTCTTACTTTTTGGGCCCTACATATTCTGAATTTGACGCACCAGATCGGGTAGCAGCAAGCTGTTGTCATAAAGCGCTGTGTGCGGCAGATCGGCGACGGGCGTCTTGCTGTAACCTTCTGAAAACAATAGAAACGGTATCTCGGCGCGCTGGGCGGTTTCGGCGTCCACTTCGCTGTCCCCGACAAAGATACGGGGCCCGACCTGTGGCAGATCGTCAAAGCTGGCCAACAGATGTTCCGGATCCGGCTTGCGCGTTGGCAGAGTGTCCCCTCCGATGACCGAATCAAAAAAGTGCAGCAGATCCAGGTCTTTCAGGATTTTTCTGGCCGGTCCTTCGGGTTTGTTGGTGCATATCCCCATCACGCATCCCATTTCGCGCAGCGCGGTCAATGCCTCGGGAACGCCGGGAAAGGCGGTTGTGTTTGCGCTGGCGGCGCTTTCGTAGATGCCAAGTGTCTTTTGCGTCAACTCGGCGTGGCGTGCGGGATCAAGGCCGCGATGGTCAATAACCCGTTCCACAAGTTTGGGTAGGCCATTCCCGACGAATTGCAGAACGGTCGGCAGGGGCAGAGGGTCTTGCCCCTCGTCCGCCAGCATCCGGTTGGCCGCCGATGCAATGTCGGCAATGCTGTCGATAAGCGTCCCGTCCAGATCAAAAACTACCACCGCGGTCATATGCAAGCTCGCCTTTTTCTACCCGTTTCGAACCCCTACGTGAGAGCGATTGCACCTGCAACGCTGACTGTATTTTTTGGAGGAAAAACTGCGCTTGACAATTCTGACTAAAATAATCAGATTAAGGATCAATATCAGAAAGCCAGCCCTGTCGGGGTGAGCCAGTCCAAAGAATTGCTCAACAGAAACGGCACATTGCCTGACACGCTCTGGAGATACCCGATGAACGCGCAAAACCCGACCCCCACCCAAAGCTACGCTGTTTCGATGCTCCCGTCCCATAAGGCAGAAGAGCTGACGAATGGCGGAAACCTGGCCCATATCGAACTGGGTGAGCAGCTATACACATTGCGCATCACCCGCGCCGGAAAACTGATCCTGACGAAATGAGCGCACCCATGTCGCGTGGCGGCGCCACAGTTGGTCGACTGGATGATCTGTCACCGGTCGAAGCCGGAGCCGTGCTGTATTTTCGCCTTTGGGGTGAGGGCGCAGGCGGCCGGGCAGATGCGGCCAGTGATTTCGACTTTGCCTTGGGCGCGGATCACGGGCAAGCCGCAATGCTGACACTGGATCGGCTGTGCGCGCTGTGCGTGGATCACGGTCGCAGACCATTGATCCGGCACGGTTTGAAATGTCGTTGTCTGGGCGCGGATGAAAACTGCTTTGCCCAGATGGTCGGCGCAGCAGCCGAAGGGGCGCGGGAAGATGCGATGATGATGGCCTCGCTGATGGTGCGGCCAGATTTTGCCCCGGCTTTGGCCGCTTTGTCAGAAGAGCTTGGTCTGGCCCTGCGCCGCATGACCACAAGACCCCCAATGCCGACGACCGGACACCATGCTCCCCCAGCTGTGTTCCACTGATCGGTCAGGCGAAACCCCGGCAATTACGCCGGGGTTTTGTTTTTGCGGTGGTTTAACAGCAGCCGCACCCGGCGTGATGATGGTCATGCCCGCAGGATGGGGCGGGGACATAATCTCCGATTTCGGCCAGCACATCACGCAGCGCCCATAGGATCATGTCGACATCTTCGGCCTCAATCGTCAGGGGTGGCCGGATCTTGAGGATATTGTCCTTGGGGCCTTCGCTGCCGATCAGAATCCGGTGATCGCGCATCCTGTTTTTGACATAGCTGCAAATCTCTGTCCCTTCCGAGCCGTCAGGATTGATCAGCTCGACCCCCAGAAACAGCCCCATGCCGCGCACGTCGCCTACGTGGTGGAAATCGCTTTGCAGGCGTTGCAGACCCTGCATCAACCGGTCCCCCATGATGCGGGCGTTTTCCTGCAGGCCTTCATCATCAACGATGTCCAGAACCTCTTTGCCAATCCGACAAGACAGGGTCGAGCCGCCAAAGGTCGAGAAGAACTCGATCCCGTTGTCAAAGCTGTCAGCGATGGTCTTGGTCGTGACGACAACGCCCAACGGATGGCCGTTGCCGATGGGTTTGCCCAACACCACGATATCGGGCAGCGCATCTTGATGTTCGAACCCGAAATAATGCGCGCCCAGCCGGCCCAGGCCGGTCTGCACTTCGTCGGCAATGCAGACGCCGCCAGCGGCACGGATCTTTTCATAGACCGCTGACAAATAGCCCTTGGGTGGAATGATCTGTCCACCAACCGAAGGGAATGTCTCGGCAATGAAGCCCGCCAGACCCTGCCCTCGTGCATCAAGTGCCGCAATTGCAGGATCAACAAGATCGGCGAATTTCCCGGCGCGTTCTGGATCGTCACGGCGGAAACTGCCGCGATAATCATCGGCGACCTCGACCAACTCCACCCAGTCCGCCTGGCCCACACCGCCGGGTTTGTTGAACTTGTAGGCCGATATCGCAACGGCGGCGTTGGTATTGCCGTGATAGCCATGATCAGGCGTGACGATGCCCTTCGCGCCGGTATGCGCGCGCGCCAGCCTAAGGGCCAGTTCATTGGCCTCGGTGCCGGAATTGACAAAGAAACAGACCTCAAGCTGATCCGGCAGCTTTGACAGCACCTTCTCGGCAAAGGCGGTTTGCGCAGGATGGAGGTAGCGGGTGTTTGAGTTCATCCGCTTCAATTGATCTGCGGCCACGGCCTGAATGCGGGGATGGGCGTGGCCTACATGCGGGACATTGTTATAGGCGTCCAGATAAGGCCGCCCCGATTCGTCAAACAGGTGATGTTTCCACCCCCGAACCAACATGACGGGATCGTCGTAGGTCAGGCTTAGATTGCCGCCAAAATGCGCCTGCCGCCCTTGGAGGATTTCGAATTTATCGGTTGGCTGATAGCAAACCTTTTCGTCGGGCAGGTTCAACAGGGCTGCCGGGTTTGGACAAACGGCGTGCCACAGCTCCATCTCGTCCGGGTCGGCGACACCGGGCCAATCAGCCTGCATTCCCTGGGTCGTCATCGCCAATTGGAAATGAACATGCGGGGACCAGCCGCCGTTTTGTGACGCATCGCCCAGCCGGACAAATGCGGCCCCCTGCGCCACCGGGTCACCGGGCTTCAGCCGGTCGCAGACCTCGGGGTCCAGATGGCCATAAAGAGTATAAAAGGGATCACCCTCGGGCGTCTCGTGATGCAAGATCACGACGCCGCCATAGTCGAGATGATGGTCACGGTTTTCCACCGCTTCGACGCGTCCGCTCATCGGGGCGTGAAGGACCGTGCCTGCAGGCGCAAAGACATCGACCGCCAGATGCACCGTGCGCCGGTCCGAGGCCTTCCAGGGCCCCTTGCGGAACCCGGGTTCGGCATAGATCAGCCGTGGTTCGTTGTAATAGCCCAGCCACAGACCTTTGCCGAATTCTTCACCGACACGCGCGGCCTCATCCAGTGGCATGTGGAACGGGTTTTGCGGCCAGGTCGCGTTTTCGACCGAGAGCGAGCCCATGGGTGCATCGCTCAGGTCCTGCCCGAACATCTGCGCGAAATGACCCCGATGTTCGTCCAGATAGCGGTGAATGCGTGCGGCACCGTCGGTCACGGGCAGTCCGCAAGCCGCACGTAGCCGCGCGGGCATCAGGCCGCCATTGATCGACGCATTTTCAAGAAACCGCCAGGCCGGGGCCTGGCTGATGGTCACATAGGGATCGTCCGGATTGTCGGCGGCCATGAGCGTCGAATTCACCACCGACACCGCCAGCCGCATCCGCAGCAGCGGCCAGATCAGATCGACTTCCTCGGCGCGCAGGCGATTGGCGGCATGATATCCGCGCACCAGCGCCGATAGCGCGTGTTCCGGTTTTGGGTGGTCCAGAACCACATAAGCCCCGGCGATGGCCAACTCGCAAGCGCGCGGGGCTGAACACATGTCGCCCAGGTCGATCAGCCCCGAGATACTGCGTCGTTCGCTCAGCTCGCCTTCAACCAGAATGTTGTAATCATTGGCATCGTTGTGGATGGCCTGACGGGGCAGGGCGGCCAGCTTGTCGGTGATCGCACCAAAGTCGTTCGTGATACCCAACAGGTTTTCTCGCCGGGAAGGGTCGACTACCGCGTTCAAGTTGTCCTTGATCCAGGCCGCCTGCGTCAGATCCCATTTGAAACCGGGTCGGTGCAGGTTGTCATGATTGAACCCTTCCAGCGCGCGATCCGTCGCGCCCAGTACGCGGCCCAGTTTCATGATCAGGTCTTCGGTTTTGGGCGCGGCCTTGGCATAGCTGCGGCCAGGAAGGCATTCCAGCAGCCATGCCAGTCGCTGCGCGCCACTTTCATCCGCTATCTCCGGCAACAACGCGCCATCAAGGGCGGGGATGACCTTGGGAAATGGCAGCCCGGGCGCGGCCGAGGCGATATGATCCAGAGCCTTGATCTGCAGATCGACAAGCGCGGTTTCGCACCCTGCGCGCATGACCTTCAGGACATAATCCTGCCCATTCCTGGCTTGCACCAGAAAGTTCAGGTCATACTCGCCGTCCAACCGCGTCAATTTCGCGTCCAGCCCCCATCGGGTGCGAAGCGCGCCTGTCCAGAAATCCGCCAGGGTTGTCATGGCGCTTTAATCCAATGCGCGCAGACGTTTGATCAGCGAGGACGTATCCCAGCGCCCGCCGCCCAGTTTCTGAACGTCCTTATAAAACTGGTCCACCAGCGCAGTCACCGGCAGAGAGGCGCCGGTGTCGTTGGCCGTATCCAGACAGATACCCAGATCCTTGCGCATCCAGTCGACGGCAAACCCGTGCTCGAAATGATCATCCAGCATGGTTTCATAACGATTGGCCATCTGCCAGCTGCCAGCGGCCCCCTGGCTGATCACCTCAACCACCGAACGCCCGTCCAGCCCGGCCTTTTCGGCAAAATGAAGCGCTTCGCTGAGGCCCTGAACCAGTCCGGCAATGGCAATCTGATTGCACATCTTGGTCATCTGACCTGCGCCGCTTTCGCCGATCCGGCGGCAGATCTTGGAATAGTTCTGCATGACGGGCTCTGCCGCATCAAAGGCTGCTTGATCGCCGCCACACATGATCGAAAGGACACCGTTCTCGGCCCCGGCCTGCCCCCCCGAAATCGGCGCATCCACAAAAGAGATACCTTGCGAGTTGGCGGCGCCATACAGCTCGGTGGTGACCTTTGCGGATACGGTGGTGTGATCTACAAAGATCGCGCCATCGGACATGCCATGAAACGCGCCATCCTCTCCGGTGCAGACCATGCGCAGATCATCGTCATTGCCGACGCAGGCCATCACAAAGGCAGCACCCTGGGCTGCCTCGCGCGGGGTGGCCGCTGCGGCGCCACCATGTTGTGCGACCCAGGCTTCGGCTTTGGAGAACGTCCGGTTGTACACCGTGACCTCGTGACCTGCCGCTTGCAGATGTCCGGCCATCGGATACCCCATGACCCCGAGCCCAAGAAATGCGATTTTTGCCATTTGGAAATCCTCTCTGCTGTCCGAATTCACCCCAGATGTCGTGGCTGGCCGGAATGATCGGGCCTGACAAAGCAAAGCTTAGGGCAAAGGGCAACCCCGGCTTAGGATTTACCGCCCAAATCCTTCAGGATCGGACAGTCCGGTCGGTCGTCACCAGCGCAGGCTTCAATCAGGTGACCAAGCGTGTCGCGCATCGCGTTGAGATCGGTAATCTTGGTCTCGATCTGGGCCAGATGCTGACGCGCAACGCGTTTGACATCGGCGCTCGCGCGGGTTTCGTCCTCATAAAGCGCCAGCAAGGTGCGGCAGTCTTCGATCGTGAACCCAAGGGCACGCGCGCGGCCCAGAAAATTCAGCTTGTGAATGTCCTGATCTCGGAACCTGCGATAGCCGTTGGCGTCGCGTTGCGGTTTGATCAGGTTGATCTGCTCATAATACCGGATGGTCTTGGCGGGCAGGCCGGTTCGATCGGATACATCGCCGATATTCATGCAAGTGCCTCCTGCTGGGGCGTGTTCTTGGTTGCCTCCGACAGGCTGGCCCGCACACGGCGCAGACGCAGGGCGTTCGAGACGACAAAGACGCTGGACAAGGCCATCGCGCCCGCCGCCAGAATAGGCGAAAGAAGAGGGCCGCCAAAGGGATAGAACACCCCGGCTGCAACTGGGATCAGCAAGGTGTTATAGCCAAAGGCCCAGCCCAGGTTCTGGCGAATGTTGCGCAGGGTCTGGCGGCTGATTTCCAGCGCGTTTACGACGCCGCACAAGTCGCCGGACATCAGAACAACATCAGCGGATTCGATGGCCACGTCCGTGCCCGTGCCGATGGCGATGCCGATATCCGCCGCCGCAAGCGCTGGCGCGTCGTTGATGCCATCGCCGACAAAAGCGAGCGTGCCGTATTCCTGCTGCAAGGCCGTGATTGCGGCCAGTTTGCCATCGGGCAAAAGCTCGGCGGCGACGTGATCAATCCCCAGCGTGTCAGCCAGCGCTTGTGCAGTGCGGGCGTTGTCACCCGTCACCATTGCAAGGCGCAACCCATTGGCGCGCAGCTGTTGCAGGGCCGCGCGCGTACCTGGTTTGATGGGGTCCGAGACCGTCAGGGCAGCGGCGGCCTGATCATCAATCGCCACATAAAGCGGAGTGGCGCCGCGATCCGCTTGCGCACGTGCTTTGGGCAACAAGGCCGAGATGTCGATGCCCTCGCCGGTCAAAAAACGGTCCGAGCCGACGCGAACCAATTGCCCTTCGACCCGCGCACAAACGCCTTGACCGGTGACGGATTGGAATTCGGCCACATCCGGCAGGGCAGAAGGTGCGGCGCGCAAGACCGCATGTGCGATGGGATGTTCCGAATGCGCTTCGACGGCGGCTGCAAGGCGCAGGACGGTGGATCGGTCAAACCCCTCGGCCAGAATCACATCCGACAGCTCGGGGCGGCCAAGCGTCAGGGTCCCAGTCTTGTCCAAGGCAATGACGCGCGCCTGCTGCAACTGTTGCAAGGCGTCCCCTTTGCGGAACAGAACGCCCAGCTCTGCGGCGCGGCCCGTGCCCACCATGATTGAGGTCGGCGTTGCCAGCCCCATCGCGCAGGGGCAGGCGATGATCAGAACCGAAACGCCCGCAACCAAAGCAAGCGGAAGGGCGGGGGCTGGTCCGAACACCAGCCATGCCAGCACAGTCACCACAGCAACCGCGATGACCGCTGGCACAAAGCGATGCGTGATCTGATCGACAAGGCTCTGGATCGGCAGTTTGGCGCCTTGTGCTTGTTCGACCATTCGGATCACCTGCGCCAGCACGGTGTCTGATCCGACATGTGTAGCCGTGGCGTAGAGCGCGCCGGTCCCGTTTACCGTCCCACCGATGACCGGGTCGCCTTTGGTTTTGGCCACAGGGATCGGCTCTCCGGTGATCATGCTTTCATCGACATAGGTAATGCCGTCCTGAACCATGGCATCCACCGGGATACGCTCACCCGGACGAATGTGCAGCTTGTCACCGGCGGTGATCTCGGTCAGCGGGCGTTCCTGCCAGATACCGTCCCGCCAAACACGTGCCGTGCTGGGCTGCAGGCCCACAAGTTTGCGAATGGCCGCCCCGGTTCGACCTTTCGCGCGCGCTTCCATCAGGCGGCCCAGAAGGATCAGAACGACGATGACGGCTGCGGCCTCAAAATAGACATTCGCGGTGCCCTGCGGCAGCCAGCGCGGTGCAAAGGTTGCGACGACGGAAAACAGATAGGCCGCCCCGGTTCCCAGCGCCACCAAGGCGTTCATATCAGGTGCGCCGCGCAACAGGGACGGCACGCCTTTGGCATAAAACACCCGCCCGGGCCCGAGCAGCAGCGCGGTAGCCAGCGCAAACTGGATCAGGTAGCTGGTTTGCAGCCCAATGGTGGCGTGCAGCCAGTGATGAAAGGCGGGCACAATGTGGCCGCCCATCTCAAGAACAAAGACCGGCAGAGCCAGCGCGGCTGCCATCGATGTGCGTCTTGCAAGTGCTGTATATTCCGCATTGTCTGCACTCTCTTGCATGGCGCTCGGTGCGTCTGCGGGGTGTGCCGGATATCCCAGTTCAGTCAAACGCCCGGCCAATTCTGACGGGGTGGTGCTGCCTTCGGCATAAGTGATCGTTGCAATTTTGGTGGCAAGGTTGACGCTTGCCTGCGTCACGCCCGGGGATGAGGTCAAGGCGCGCTCAATCTTCGCCACGCACGAGGCGCAGCTCATGTTTGCGACCTCCAGGTTCGTCGTGGTCAGCACTGCTGGATACCCGGCTGCATCAAGCGCATCGACGATTTCCCTGAACGCGCCGCCATAGTCCAACCGGGCCGTTTCGGTCGCAAAGTTCACCGAGATTTCGGACGCGTCATGTACTTGGCGCATGGCTGTTTCCGCCCTGCTGACGCAGGAGGCGCAGCTAAGTCCGCTGATCTTGAACTGAATGTGATTGCGCGCCGCCATCCGAGTCGCCTGAATAAGTGTTCACGCTTCACATGGGGCTTCCAGTTACAGGAAGGTCAAGGGCTGATCGGGCGTTTTCTAGCCGGAATTGTCTTTCAACGCGTCAATTTCAGCTTTCAGACGCGTGTTTTCGGCCTGAAGCAGGGCCAGATCCTTCCCCAGCTTGTTCAGATGCGGGCGCAATTCCGCCTCGGTGAAGCGTGGGGTGATATGTTGCGGGCAATTCCAGTCCAATGCCTCGACCGTAATGATTGCTGCACGTTCCGCAGGTGTCGCATCGGTGTCCGCGCGCAATTGGGCGGCGGCCTCCGGCCCTTCGGTGAAGGACACGCGGCCCAGAACCTTCAGGCGTCTTTGATTGGCATAATCCATCAAAATCAAGGCAACGCGATCGTTTCCGTCCAGATTGCCGCGCGAAATATACTGCCGGTTCCCGGAATAATCCGCATACCCGATGGTTTTGGGATCGATCACTTTCAAGAACCCGACAGGTCCACCGCGATATTGCACATAAGGCCAGCCGGTTGCCGAAACCGTCGACTGGTATAAGCCATCGCGCGCCTCGATAAACGCCTTTTCAGCTGAACCGATCTCGTGCCCCTGTTGGTCCCCACTTTCAAGGAACGGCCTGTATGTTTCTTCGGACCCCAAGCGTCGTTGATGGGCCAGAACATCCGGGGTGAACATCAGTTGGGAAAAGGCGCGTGGCATGATCTGTCCTTTCGCAAAGGCCTTGGGCAATCGGCCAGTCTTTATGACCCGCGCCTGTGCCATTCGGCCAGAGTGATCTGAGCAAGCTCAACACAACGTGTCCGATACCCGGCCAAGGCCAAAAACTGCGTGTGAGGCCCCGAAACGCTGCGTCACACGGATTGGAAGGAATCAAGCGCGCAGATAGCATCGCCTCAGTCTTACTGAATGAGGTCGCGATGTCTCTTTTTTCCGGTTCCGCCGCTTGGGTCACTGATGAACACAAGATGTTTGCAGACATGGCCGGACGATTTCTGGATGATGAGCTGGTTCCCAACGTGGACCGGTGGATCGACAACGGCGTGGTGGATCGGGAATTCTGGCTCAAGGCCGGTCAGACGGGCCTGATGGCCGGGTCCATCGACGAAGAATATGGCGGCGTTGGGGGTGACATGGGCTTTGATGCCATCACCCTGTACGAGCAGGCGGCGCGCGCGGATGCGGGCTGGGGCTATGGCATTCAGTCCATCGTCACCCACTACATCACGGCCTATGGCAGCGAAGATCAGAAGCACAAATGGTTGCCCAAGCTTGCCAGCGGAGAAATGATCGGTGCGTTGGCCATGACCGAACCCGGCACCGGGTCAGACGTGCAGGCGGTGCGCACTTCGGCGCAAAAGGACGGCAATTCCTACAAGCTGAACGGATCAAAGATATTCATCACCAACGGTCAATCTGCGGATCTGATCATCGTGGCCGCCAAAACCGATGCCTCGCAGGGGGCCAAAGGCGTCTCGCTGATCGCGGTTGAGACGGAGGGGGCAGAGGGGTTTCGGCGCGGGCGCAACCTGAAGAAGCTGGGGATGAAGGGCAACGATACGGCCGAGCTGTTCTTTGAAGATGTCAAAGTGCCGATGACGAACCTGCTGGGCCCCGAGGAGGGGCAGGGGTTTTATCAATTGATGAAACAACTTCCGTGGGAGCGTCTGACCATCGGCATCATGGCGCTGGGCTGCATCGATTTTGCCATCGCCGAGACCGTGAACTACACGCAGGAGCGCAAGGCCTTTGGCCAGCGCGTCATGGATTTTCAGAACACGCGGTTCAAACTGGCCGAATGCAAAACCAAAGCCGAGGTTCTGCGCAGCTTCGTCAACGATTGCATTGCAAAACTGGCGGATGGGAAACTGGATGCGGCAACGGCTTCGATGGTCAAGTATTGGGGCTCGGAAGTTCAGAACGAAATCGTGCACGAGTGTCTGCAATTGTTTGGCGGCTATGGGTTCATGATGGAATACCCGATCGCACGGCTCTATGCGGATTCGCGCGTTCAGATGATTTACGGCGGCACCAACGAAGTGATGAAAGAGCTTATCGCCCGCTCGCTGGACGTCTGACCGGCAAAGATGTGCTCCCGCCCGTCGTTAACTTTCCTGTCGGAAGGTATCCTCCCGTTGGGCCAGGCCGGGGCAGGCAAAGCCAGCGCCGGGCTGGCCCCCCTGCCCTGGTCGCTAGGGCACACGTCT
>NZ_JBQFOA010000013.1:0-126207 GCF_056532975.1 Ruegeria sp. H6 | reverse complement strand
CTCATCTGCACATGCCCACCCATGTCAGAATACCAAGACGCCGCCGAATAAAACAAAACACAAAAACCCCGCCTAAAAAGACGGGGTTTTTCGCTTATCGGAAACCTCCGTTCCGATTTGTGGCCCTGTCCGATGTCGTTTTCTGGCGGCTAAGGGTCTTTTTTGCTTGCTGCCTGAGTAAACGCCCCATACCCCTGTCCGTGGGACACCCCTCCCCAACGAGGGGCGTGTATCTGGAAGGGTAATACAGATGAGCATCACTACTCCGGTCACGCGGCCGGCAAATCCGCGTTTTTCCTCGGGCCCCTGTGCCAAACCTCCCACATTTAATCTGTCCAAACTGGCTGACGCCGCATTAGGACGTTCGCATCGGGCTGCTGTTGGCAAGGACAAGCTGAAAGCGGCCATTGAGGGTACGCGCGAAGTATTGGGTATTCCGGCAGACTACAGGATCGGCATCGTACCTGCCTCGGATACCGGCGCGGTTGAAATGGCGATGTGGAACCTGCTGGGCGACCGCAAGGTCGAGATGCTGGCCTGGGAGAGCTTTGGCGCGGGTTGGGTCACGGATGTGGTTAAGCAGCTGAAGATCGACGCGGATGTGAAGACGGCGGAGTACGGACAGATCGTCGATCTGGCCTCGGTCGAATTCGCCAATGATGTGGTCTTTACGTGGAACGGCACAACCTCGGGCGTGCGGGTTCCCGATGGCGATTGGATCGCCGATGCCCGCCAGGGCCTTACGATCTGCGATGCGACCTCGGCGGCTTTTGCGATGGATCTGCCCTGGGACAAGCTGGATGTGACAACATTTAGCTGGCAGAAAGTGCTGGGTGGCGAAGCGGCCCACGGGATGCTGATCCTGAGCCCTCGCGCCGTTGAACGGCTGGAAAGCTATACACCTGTTTGGCCGCTGCCCAAGATTTTCCGCCTGACAAAGGGTGGCAAGCTGATCGACGGTATCTTTACCGGGGCCACGATCAACACGCCGTCGATGCTGGCGGTCGAGGATTACCTCTTCGCTTTGGACTGGGCGCGCTCGGTCGGGGGTTTGCAAAGCCTAGTTGCCCGCGCTGACGCAAATGCCGGTGCGATACACGCATTCTGCAAACAGAACGACTGGATCGCCAATCTGGCCGAGGATGCGGCAACCCGGTCGAACACCTCGGTTTGTCTGAAATTCACGGATGCGCGCATTCAGGATGGTGCGACATTTGCCAAGGCCGTTGCGAAACGGCTGGAGGCCGAAAACATCGCGCTGGACATCGGCGCTTATCGCGACGCGCCTGCGGGCCTGCGCATCTGGTGCGGCGGCACGGTTGAGACCTCGGATATCGAAGCGATGCTGCCCTGGCTGGCCTGGGCCTTTGAGGCCGAGATTGCGGCACAGTCTGAGGCTGCCTGAGATTCCTGAGCCGGGCTGAAGCCCGGCCTACTCCAATCGAAATGTAGGGCGGGCTTCAGCCCGCCACCCCAATACACATTCAAAGGACCAGAGAAATGGCCCCCAAAGTACTCGTATCTGACAAGCTTTCCGAAACCGCCGTGCAGATCTTCCGGGATCGCGGCATCGACGTGGATTTCATGCCTGATCTGGGCAAGGACAAGGACAAACTGGCCGAAGTGATCGGTCAGTATGACGGTCTTGCCATCCGTTCCGCCACCAAGGTGACGCCAACCATTCTGGACAAGGCCGACAAGCTGAAAGTCATCGGTCGCGCCGGGATTGGCACAGACAATATCGATAAAGATGCGGCCTCCAAGAAGGGTGTGATCGTGATGAACACGCCTTTTGGCAACATGATCACCACCGCTGAACATGCCATTGCGATGATGTTCGCCGTGGCGCGGCAAATCCCCGAGGCCAGCACCTCGACCCATGCGGGCAAATGGGAAAAGTCCAAGTTCATGGGGATTGAGCTGACCAACAAGACCCTTGGCGTGATCGGTGCGGGCAACATCGGCGGCATCGTGTGCGAGCGCGCCCTGGGTCTGAAAATGAAGGTGGTCGCCTATGATCCTTATCTGGGTGAAGAGAAAGCCGCCCAGATGGGTGTCGACAAGGTCGAACTGGATGAGTTGCTGGCGCGGGCCGATTTCATCACCCTGCACGTACCGCTGACTGACCAGACCCGCAACATCCTGAGCCGCGAGAATCTGGCTAAGACCAAGAAAGGCGTGCGGATCATCAACTGCGCCCGCGGCGGACTGGTGGACGAAGAGGCCTTGGCCGAGGCGCTGCAATCGGGCCACGTTGCCGGGGCGGCCTTTGATGTGTTCAGTGAAGAACCGGCCAAAGAGAATGCCCTGTTCAACCTGCCCAACGTGGTCTGCACGCCCCACCTTGGTGCGGCGACCACCGAGGCGCAGGAGAACGTGGCGCTACAGGTGGCCGAGCAGATCTCGAATTACCTGCTGACGGGTGCGGTTGAAAACGCGCTGAACATGCCCAGCGTGACGGCCGAAGAGGCCAAGGTCATGGGTCCCTGGATCAAGCTAGCGGGTCACTTGGGCAGTTTCATCGGCCAGATGACGGATGAGCCGATCAAGGCAATCAACATCCTCTATGACGGTGTTGCCGCAAATATGAACCTTGCCGCGTTGAACTGTTCGGTCGTTGCCGGGATCATGAAAAAGTTCAACCCCGAGGTGAATATGGTCTCGGCCCCGGTGGTGGCCAAAGAACGTGGCATCCAGATCTCGACCACCAATCAGGATAAATCGGGAGCGTTCGAAGGTTATGTGAAGGTCACTGTCGTAACCAATAAACGCGAACGCTCGATTGGGGGGACTGTGTTCAGCGACGGCAAGCCGCGGTTCATTCAGATCAAAGGCATCAATATCGATGCCGAAGTGGGCGCGCATATGCTGTATACCACCAATGAAGATGTTCCCGGCATCATAGGTACGCTGGGTCAGACCATGGGATCGAACAACGTGAACATCGCCAACTTTACCCTGGGCCGGGCCGAAGCTGGGGGTGAGGCGATCGCCCTGCTTTACGTAGACGCCCCGGTTCCGGCCAAAGCCCGTGCGATGCTGGCGGAAACCGGACTGTTCACCCAGATCAAACCCTTGCAGTTTGACGTGGCCTAAGCGCCGGAGGTGTTGAGATTGTGAAACAAGTCGATGCCCGCGCATGGGATTGCGCGGGCATTCCCTTTCCCCCGGCGTCGCTTTGCGTCACAAAGCGCATCAGACACGCCACCCGGACAGCCGAGGATGCCCAATGACAACACCGATCTACGCCGTTGGTGACCTGCACGGTCAGACCACCGAGCTCGAACGTGCCATGTCGTTGATTGCTCAGGATGGCGGGCCGGACGCACAGATCGTGTTTCTGGGTGACTATGTGGATCGCGGACCGGACAGCCGCGGGGTGATCGATCGCTTGATCGCTGGCCGCGATGCGGGGCGCAATTGGGTCACCCTATTGGGCAATCACGACCGGATGTTTGCGTGGTTCATGGAGGACACCCCCCGGCACGACCCCCATCTTTTGCTGGGCTATCATTGGCTGCATGAGCGTCTGGGCGGGATCGAGACGTTGCGCAGCTATGGCGTTGAGTTCGAAAATCAGATCCGGCTTGAGGATCTGCACGCGATGGCCAGCGCCGCCGTGCCAAAGTCACATCTGACATTTATGCGCGATCTGGTGTCGATATACCAAACACCCGAGGTCGCTTTTGTCCACGCCGGTGTTCGCCCGGGCGTGCCGTTGAACGAGCAGAACCAGAACGATCTGGTCTGGATACGCAACACGTTCCATGCCCATTCAGGGCCATACGAAAAGCTGATTGTTCACGGTCACACACCGGTGGATCATGCCACGCATTACGGCAATCGGATCAATCTGGATACGGGTGCCGGTTATGGAAAAGCCGCCGCAGTGGCCGTGTTTGAGGGCCGCGATTGCTGGCTTCTAACCGAGAAAGGACGGCAGCGGTTAGAGCCTAATCCGCGCTGAACAGGTCCTTAAAGCGGTCGCGCAGCACGTTCTTTTGCACCTTGCCCATAGTGTTGCGGGGTAACTCATCGAGCAGGATCAGTTGTCTGGGATGCTTGAACCGGGCAAGGTCTTTTTTAACCGACGCAAGAACCGTCGCCAGATCGGGTGATTGCCCAGGGGCGGGGACCAGCAGGCCAACTGGCGTTTCTCCGAAGTCAGGGTGCGGCACTCCGATGACCGCGCTTTCCAGGATGCCGGGTTGATCATCCAGCAAAAGCTCAAGCTCTTTGGGATAGATGTTAAACCCACCCGAGATGATCAGGTCCTTGCCGCGCCCGACGATGTGGACATAGCCGTCTTCATCGATCCGCCCCAGATCGCCGGTAATAAAGAACCCGTCTTCACGCAGTTCAGCGGCGGTTTTATCTGGCATTTCCCAATAGCCGTGAAAGACATTGGGACCGCGCACTTCGATGATGCCAATCTCGCCCTGCGGCAGAAGCGCGCCGGTTTCAGGGTCTGTCACCTTCAACTCGACACCTGGCAAGGGGAACCCGACGGTTCCGGCGCGCCGCTCGCCGTCATAGGGGTTCGACGTGTTCATATTGGTTTCGGTCATGCCATAGCGTTCCAGAATGCGATGTCCGCACCGATCCTGAAACTGAATGTGGGTCTCGGCCAGCAAAGGGGCAGAGCCGGAGATAAACAAACGCATGTCGCGGGTCAGGTCACTGGTAAACCGCGCATCACCCAGTAGCCGGGTGTAGAAGGTGGGAACGCCCATCATCGTTGTGGCCCGCGGCATCAGGCGCAGCATGTCGTCCAGATCGAACTTGGGCAGAAAGATCATTGACCCGCCCGAGGCCAGCACCACATTCGACGCCACAAACAGCCCGTGGGTGTGAAAGATCGGCAGCGCGTGTAGCAGCACGTCGTTTTCTGTAAACCGCCATTCCTCCACCAGTGTCTCTGCGTTTGACAGCAGGTTGCCCTGTGTCAGCATCGCGCCTTTTGACCGCCCAGTGGTGCCGGACGTGTACAGGATCGCGGCCAGATCCTCTTCGTCGCGGGCCACAGGTTCGAACGCTGGCAACATGCCAAGCGCCCGGCGCATCAAACTGCCCGATCCATCGGCGGCCAGCGTTTCGATCCTGGCGTTTTGCGCCTGTGCAACAGGCTCTAATTCAGCCTTTTTCGCCGGATCGCATACCACCAGCGCCGAACCGCTGTTTTCAATGAAATACTCCAACTCGGCGGTTGTGTAGGCGGTGTTCAGCGGCAGGAAAATCAAACCGGTCTGCGCACAGGCCGCATATAGCGCAAGCGCTTGTGGAGATTTCTCGACCTGAACCGCGACACGCTCACCCGGTTCCAAATTCAACCCAACCAAAGCGTTGGCAAGACGCGCGGCCATATCCAGAAAATCCGCGTGGGCGAGTGTGTGACCGTCGGGCAGGTGTAAAAACGGTGTGTTTTTGCCTGCGTGAATGCCAAACAAGCGATCGTAAAGCGGATTGCCCATCCCGTAACCCTCTGCTGTTCCACGGTGCGCGGTGTCGACCTGACCCTGTATCGGAAAGCTGTCAGGGTAAAGACCCTGTCTTGCGCGCAAGGCTGGGTCAATATTGCGTGGTCATCCGATATCCGGCGGCAAAGTGCATTTTGGCCAACGTCACGGGCCGCCCTTGCAGCCAGGTGATGCGTTCGGCAGTAAAGACGGGCTCGCCCTCGGGCAGATCGAGAAACCCGGATATGGTGCCATCCGCGCGCGTCGCCATAAAGGTCAGTTCGACATTGGTGAAAGGCACCGTTTGCAACAGCCATTCGTTGGGGCTGATGCCAGTGAAATCGGCCTGCACGACCTGCGGCACGCTGTCCACGATGATCCAGCGATCCTCGTACTGGAAGGGTGCCGTGCCTGAATAGTGCATGCAGCGGACATGCATCGCGGATTGTTCGTCCGTCAGATCCAACCTTGTGCGCAGCCATTCGGGGGCCGGTCCGGTTTGCGCTTCGACAAGGGCATAGCGATATGCGCCGCCGCGCGCCTCAACCTCATCCCGCACCAAAGGAATGGTAAAGCGGGCCTGGCGCTGCGGCGCGCTGAGAACACGGGTGCCCGCCTTGCGCCGTCGTTCAAGATAGCCCTCATCCGCCAGCTCGCGCATCGCCCGATTGACGGTCGTGCGGGTACAGGAAAACTCGACCGCAAGATCCTGTTCATTGGGCAACAAGGCATCGGGCTGCCACTCGCCGGATCGGATGCGCTCCAGGACGGTGCGCTTGATGTCTTTGTAGCTTGTGGTGTCGTTGCTTTGGTTCATTTAGGCTCTGATACAGGGGATTTGACTAGATCGCGCGCAGCAGGTCGGCGACGGCGGACCGGTAGGCGGGGATGATTTGGTCGCGTGCAATGTGTCGCCCGCCGCGCACCATGTGCCGTCCCGCAGACCACAGATCTGTGACCAACCCATCTGGTGCGGCAAAACACAAGCCGTCCAGTATCTGATCGTCGCGCAAAGCACACAAGGTCGGATGTGATCTGTCAATGGCCACCAGATCTGCAAGCTTTCCGACGGCGATCTCTCCGGCATCCCGCCCCAACGCCTGCGCGCCCCCTTGGGCTGCTCCGGTATAGAGGGCATGTCCAACAGACCCCTCATGGGGCACGAGAACGGTACGGGCTTTGTCCCGCAGGCGTTGCGAATACTCTAGGGTTCGCAGCTCTTCCGGTAGAGAAATCCGAATATTAGAGTCTGATCCCACCCCGAAACGCCCACCGTTTTCCACATATACAACGCCGTTGAAGATACCGTCACCCAGATTGGCCTCGGTAATCGGGCACAGCCCGGCCACGGCCCCGGATCGGGCCAGCGCAGATGTTTCCTGATCGGTCATATGGGTGGCGTGGATCAGGCACCAGCGTTGGTTTACCTCGGCATTGTCCAACAACCACGCCACCGGGCGCGCGCCCAGGGCAGCTTCAACCTCGGCAACTTCCGCAAGCTGTTCGGATATATGTATATGCACAGGCCCGGTAGGTGCCGTTTCCAAAACCTGCCGCAGGTCCTGCGGCGACGTAGCCCGCAGAGAATGCGGCGCGATCCCGATGGCTGCATCCGCAAGCGGCAGGGCGGTTCTGCACTGCTCGACCAGCTCGGCAAAGCGTTCGACCGTGTTGCCGAACCGCAATTGGCCCCCTTCGAGGGCCTGCTGTTGCACCCCGGCATAGGTGTAGAGCACCGGAAGATGGGTCAGACCGATTCCTGTCAGTTCAGCCGCGGCAAAGATGCGCTGGCTCAGCTCATGCAGCGCCGCATAAGGTGCGCCGCCGGGTTGGTGATGGACATAATGGAACTCTCCTACAGCGGCATAGCCGGCCTCTTGCATCTCCATGAAAACCAGTGCGGCGATGGCTTGAATCTGCTCAGGCGTCAGTTGATCCAGAAACCGGTACATCAACGTGCGCCAGGTCCAAAAGCTTTCGCGTCCGGCAGCACGGGTTTCGGTCATGCCCGCCATCGCGCGCTGAAAGGCATGGCTGTGCAGGTTGCTTAGCGCGGGCAGCAAGACGTCGACACGTGCATCATCGGGGCGATGCGCGACGCCAATTTCCAGTTCTGAAATGACCAGCCCATCCAGTTCCAGGCGCACATCCTGAACCCAACAATCAGAGCCTATCAGGGCGGTTTTTGCGTGAATTGCCATCGGGTATCCATAATGTGTAGACATTAATTAGTTACCCGTATACTTAAATTCATATCAAAAAGGGAGCCCAAAAGAATCGCCATGTCGAAAAAATCTGTGTTTTGCAGTTCCCGGATCGCAACTTTGTCCGATCCCGGCGATTACGGGATGATTGAAAACGGCGCTATCGCGGTTTCAGAAAGCAACATCATGTGGACTGGATCCCGCGACGCGCTTCCGACTGAGTATGCGGACTGGCCGGTTCAGGATTTTGGCAATCGGCTGATCACCCCGGCCCTGATCGACGCGCATACTCATCTGGTCTTTGGCGGCAACCGCGCGGTTGAGTTCGAGATGCGCCTGAACGGTGCGACCTATGAAGAAATCGCCCGCGCAGGTGGCGGCATTCTGTCGACGGTGAATGGCACACGCGGCGCCACTGAAGAGGCGCTGCTGACCGACGCTTTGACCCGCGCGGATGCACTGATCGCCGAGGGCGTGTCCTGTATCGAGGTGAAGTCAGGCTATGGCCTGGATTCCGAGACTGAACTTCGGATGCTGCGCGTTGCCCGTCGCATCGCGAAGGAGCGTCCGGTGCGGGTTAAGACCTCGTTTCTGGGCGCACACGCCACGCCGCCAGAATTTTCCGGTCGCGCCGATGACTATATCGATCAGGTCTGCATCCCGACGCTGCGCGCGGCCCACGCTGAGGGTCTGGTGGATGCTGTTGACGGGTTTTGCGAGGGGATCGCGTTTAACCCCGCACAAATTGCGCGCGTCTTTGATGTGGCCAGGGAACTTGGGCTTCCGGTCAAGCTGCATGCCGAACAATTATCCAATCTGGGCGGCGCGGCGCTCGCGGCCTCTTACGGGGCGATGTCAGCGGACCATGTGGAATACCTCGACGATGCGGGGATTCAGGCCATGGCAGGCGCCGGTTCCGTTGCTGTCTTGCTGCCCGGCGCGTTCTATACGCTGCGAGAGACCCAAGCCCCACCGGTCGCCGGGTTCCGGCAGCATGGCGTGCCGATGGCGCTGGCGACGGATTGCAACCCGGGTTCGTCCCCTCTGGCGTCGCTGTTGCTGACGATGAACATGGGGTGCACGCTGTTCCGAATGACCCCGCTTGAGGCGCTGTCCGGTGTCACGCGCAATGCCGCGCAGGCGCTTGGTCTGAAAGATTCAGGCTCTATTCAAAGTGGAATGCGCGCAGATCTTGCGGTTTGGGATGTGACACACCCTGCCGAGTTGTCCTACCGGATCGGGTTCAACCCCCTTCACAAACGTATTTTCGGAGGTCAGGCATGACAGTTTCTTTGATCCCCGGTCACGTGTCGCTGGACCAGTTGGCGGCGCTTTACTGGGATGAGACCGCGTTGACCCTGGACGAGAGCTGCCGCCCAAAGGTCGAAGAGGCTGCCGCCCGGATCGCACAGGCGGCAGAGGGATCAGATCCGGTCTATGGCGTCAATACAGGGTTCGGCAAGCTCGCCAGCCACAAGATCGCACCCGAGGACACATCGACCCTGCAGCGCAACCTGATCCTCAGCCATTGCTGCGGGGTGGGCCCTGCGGTTCCGCGCAGGCTGGCGCGGCTGATGATGTCGCTCAAGCTGTTGTCCTTTGGCCGCGGGGCCTCGGGCGTGCGGTGGCAATTGATTGAGCTGTTGCAACAGATGTTGGACAAAGGCGTCACCCCGGTCATACCCGCACAAGGGTCGGTCGGGGCGTCCGGTGACCTGGCTCCTCTGGCGCATATGACGGCGGTGGTCATCGGTGAAGGTGAGGCTGAGGTAGCCGGAACCGTCATGTCGGGTCAGGAAGCGCTGAATTCCGTTGGATTAGAACCTATTCAACTGGGTCCCAAAGAAGGTCTTGCCTTTATCAACGGCACGCAGTTTTCCACGGCCTTTGCCTTGGCTGGGCTTTTTGAAGGCTGGCGTTCGGCCCAAAATGCACTGGTGATCGCAGCGGTTTCCACGGATGCTATCATGGGGTCCACCGCGCCTCTGCAACCGGAAATCCATGCCCTCAGGGGGCATCGCGGGCAGATCGACGCGGCGGCCGCCATGCGCGCGGCGCTGGAAGGGTCGGAAATTCGGGAGAGTCATCGTGAAGGGGACACCCGAGTGCAGGATCCCTATTGCATTCGCTGTCAGCCGCAGGTTACCGGCGCTGCGATGGACGTGATCCGGCAGGCCGCTGCGACGCTGGTGACCGAAGCCAACGCCGCCACCGACAACCCACTTGTCCTGACCGAGCCTGACGCCATCGTTTCAGGTGGGAACTTCCATGCCGAACCCGTAGGCTTTGCCGCCGACATGATCGCGCTTGCCGTCTCGGAGATTGGGGCGATTTCGCAACGTCGGATCGCCTTGATGGTGGACCCTGCGCTCAGCTTTGATCTGCCGCCGTTCCTGACGCCGAATCCGGGCCTGAATTCGGGATTGATGATTGCCGAGGTTACTACTGCTGCGTTGATGAGCGAGAACAAGCATCTGGCCAATCCCTGCGTCACCGACAGCACGCCGACATCGGCCAACCAGGAAGACCACGTCTCCATGGCCGCCCACGGCGCCCGCCGTCTGTCACGGATGGTTGAGAATCTGAACCATATTCTGGGGATCGAACTGCTCTGCGGCGCCCAGGGTGTGGAGTTTCGGGCGCCGTTGACAACAAGCCAGACCTTGCAGCGGGTCATCGCGCGATTGCGCCAGGACGTGCCGTCGCTGGATGATGACCGCTTTCTCGCGCCCGAGCTTGAGACCGCCAAACAGCTGGTAGCCGAAGGTGCCATCCTAAATGCGGCGAACCTCTCAATGCCAGAGGTCCTGTGATGGAGGTCTTTAGCGTTCAACGCGGCGATGGTCCGATTGTGCTGGGTCAGCCCCATGGTGGAACCTTTGTGCCGGATAACATCGCGACCCGTCTGAACGACAACGGGCTGGGTCTGGCGGATACGGACTGGCACATTAACAGGCTCTATGATGGGCTAATCGATGATGCGACGGTCGTTCAATCGCATGTCCATCGCTATGTGATTGACTGCAATCGCGACCCAATGGGCGCATCGCTTTATCCGGGGCAGAACACGACAACTCTGGTGCCGCTGACCGACTTTGACGGGCAAGCGATCTGGGTCAATGGGCAAGAGCCCTCAGACGACGAAATTGAAACCCGCCGTCAGGCTTTTCATGCGCCATACCACGCCGCGCTTGAACAGGAATTGCAGCGGGTGAAGGCGCGGTACGGATATGCCATCCTGTTTGACTGCCACTCGATCCGCAGCCACATCTCGTTTCTGTTCGAAGGGACTCTGCCCGCAATGAATATCGGGACCGATGGCGGTGCGACCTGCGCGACGGAAATCGAGTCTATTGCGCATGAATTTGCGGATTCTTCGCCCTATTCCACTGTGTTGAACGGACGCTTTCGCGGCGGTTGGACAACCCGGCATTATGGTCGCCCCGCGGATGGGGTGCACGCCATACAGATGGAATTGGCGCAATCCACATATCTGAGCGCCGAGACCCCGACTTGGCAATATGACACCCACAAAGCGGACCGTCTGCGTCCCTGGCTGCGCGACATCCTGACCGCCATTCAAGACACTGCAATGGAGCTTGCCCCATGACCGATCCTCGCAAGAACACCCGTGACGTTTTTCCACCCACTGGTCCCGAACTGAACGCCAAAAGCTGGGTAACCGAGGCGCCCTTGCGGATGTTGATGAACAACCTGCACCCGGATGTGGCCGAAAACCCGCATGAACTGGTGGTTTACGGAGGTATCGGGCGCGCAGCACGGACGTGGAAGGATTTCGACACGATCGTGGCCGGGCTGAAGGATTTGGAAGAGGATGAAACTCTGATCGTCCAATCCGGTAAGCCCGTCGCGATCATTCGCACCCATAAGGACGCGCCACGGGTGCTGATCGCCAACTCGAACCTCGTGCCGCATTGGGCGACCTGGGATCACTTCAATGAGCTCGATAAAAAGGGCCTGATGATGTACGGCCAGATGACCGCCGGGTCGTGGATTTATATCGGCACGCAGGGCATCGTTCAGGGCACCTATGAAACCTTCGCCGAGGCCGGGCGTCAGCATTATGGCGGCGACCTGACGGGCAAGTGGATCCTGACCGGCGGTCTGGGCGGCATGGGCGGCGCGCAACCTCTGGCGGCGGTCTTTGCCGGGGCTTGCTGTCTTGCGGTCGAGTGCAACCCCGACAGCATAGATTTCCGACTGCGTACAAAGTACCTGGACGAAAAGGCCGAGACGCTGGACGAAGCGCTGGAAATGATCGACCGCTGGACCAAGGCGGGCGAAGCGAAATCCGTAGGTCTGCTGGGCAATGCGGCCGAGGTGTTCCCCGAGATTTACCGCCGGATGGCCGAAGGCGGCATGCGCCCCGACATCGTCACCGACCAGACCAGCGCCCATGACCCGATCAACGGCTATCTGCCACTTGGCTGGTCCATGGCGCAGTGGCGCGACAAGCGGGAAACAGATCCTAAAGCGGTGGAAAAAGCAGCGCGCGTTTCGATGAAGCAGCACGTATCCGCGATGGTCGATTTCTGGAACGCAGGCGTTCCGACGCTGGATTACGGCAACAACATCCGGCAGGTCGCGCAGGACGAAGGACTGGAAAACGCATTTGCCTTTCCCGGTTTCGTACCCGCCTATATCCGCCCGCTGTTCTGCAAAGGCATCGGCCCGTTCCGCTGGTGCGCCCTGTCGGGCGACCCTGAGGATATCTACAAGACCGATGCCAAGATGAAAGAGCTGTTCCCAGAGAACGAGCACCTGCATCGCTGGCTGGACATGGCGCAGGAACGCATCGCGTTTCAGGGCCTGCCCGCACGCATCTGCTGGATCGGGCTGGGCGATCGGCACCGCGCCGGCCTGGCCTTTAACGAGATGGTCGGCAATGGTGAGCTGAAAGCGCCGGTTGTCATTGGGCGCGATCACCTGGATTCGGGCTCGGTCGCCTCGCCCAACCGCGAGACCGAAGCGATGCTGGATGGCTCGGATGCCGTATCGGACTGGCCCCTACTGAATGCGCTGATCAATACGGCCAGCGGCGCAACCTGGGTATCGCTGCATCACGGCGGTGGCGTTGGCATGGGCTTCAGCCAACATGCAGGTGTGGTGATCTGTGCCGATGGCACCGAAGACGCCGCGCGGCGGTTGGAGCGTGTTTTGTGGAATGACCCGGCCTCGGGCGTGTGGCGTCATGCGGATGCAGGGTATGACATCGCCAAGGATTGTGCGCGGGCGCATGGGCTGCGGCTGCCGGGCATTCTAGGGTAAGTCAAACTGACCTCTGGCGAAAATGCTGCACCTGCGATATGCGCAGGGCAGCCTGCCGGAGGATCCACAATGTATGTTGCCACCCTGCTGACCAATCCCGACGCGCCCACGTTGGACACGGCGCTGGTTGACTCGTTGCGCAATGCGTGGGGCGGGGGTGAGGGCATATGGCTCAGTCCCGATGAGGCTGCCGAATTTGCGCTGCCGCAGATACCGGACAACCAATGGGAGGTTTGGGCCGATCTGCAAAAGCTGGGTGTCGACCTGATCGTGCAACCGGCCGAGGAGCGGCGCAAAAAGATGCTGCTGGCCGATATGGACAGCACCATGATCCAACAGGAATGCATTGACGAGCTGGCCGATGAGGCCGGGGTGGGCGCACACGTCAAGGACATCACCGCCCGCGCAATGAATGGGGAGCTGGATTTCGAAGGCGCCCTGATCGAACGTGTCGGCCTGTTGAAAGGGTTGGACGAAAGTGTCATCGCCAAGGTTCTGGCCGAACGGATCACTCTGATGCCGGGTGGGCGAGTGCTTCTGGCCACCATGCGGGCGCACGGGGCCTATGCGGCTTTGGTCTCTGGCGGGTTCACGGCGTTTACGGCGCATGTTGCCGCGCAACTGGGTTTCGATGAGAACCGAGCCAACACGCTGCTGGTCGAGGTTGGTCACCTGACCGGTGATGTCGGGCGCCCGATCCTGGGCCGTCAGGCCAAGATCGAGGCATTGGAGCAGATCACGGCAAAACTAAACCTGTCAGAATCCGATGTGATCGCCGTGGGGGACGGGGCCAATGATCTGGGTATGCTGGGCCGCGCCGGATCAGGCGTTGCGCTGCACGCCAAGCCCTCGGTCGCGGCGCAATGTGACATCCGCGTCAATCATGGCGATCTGACGGCGCTGCTGTATCTGCAAGGCTATGCGCGTTCGGATTTTGTAGACTGACGCTAGAACAAATCGAACCGGACCGGGTTTTGCGCCCAATAGATCCGCGCGGCCAAAAGCAAGCGTGCCTTTGGATCGTTGGCCGCCGCATATGGCACCGGAACCCCATACTGGGCGGCTGCATTTTCCAGCGCGGCCAGTGTGGATGGCCCGACCTGACCGTCGACCGAGATGTTCTCGCCCAGTTCGTTGAGCGACATCTGCAGCGCCCGGTTGAGATCAGCCTGCGATATCTGGTCCAATTGTGCGCGCGCCTGACTGGCCGGCTCCTCGTTCGACAACAGTGCAGCCTTTGCAGCACGCACTGCCGCATCGGCGGGACCACGATCCGGCACTTGCCCGTCCAGGATGATATAGGCACCATTCGCGCCGCCCCAGGCATCACCGCGTTCCAGCGATGTGTCGTACCAGCCCAAAGCCTCGGACCGGGTTCTGCCCTCTAGCTGATCGCGCAGGATCATGCGGGCGATGCTTGCTGGCGCTGTCGGATGCCCGCCATCGGCTGCTGCCAGAAAATATGCCTCGGCCTTGTTGAAATCGACAGGATTGCCGCCCAGCCCGTTAAGCGACACATAGGCGAGGTTGTCATACCCATATATATCCTTGCGCAGCTCAGAGGCGCGCAGATAGCGCATCCCTCGTTCGGGAATATAGTGGTTCGAATTTTCGCGCAGGAAATACAGGCCAAGCTCATTCATGGAAAAGGTGTGGCCCAGCTCGACCGAGCGTTCGAGCAATTCAAACCCGCGCCGATTGTCTTCGGCTGAATCGCTTTCTCGCAACAGCATCTTGCCCAGGCGATGCATAGCGTAAGGATCCTGGGCCGCGGTGCCTTCTTCAAGCAAAGCCCGCGCTTGATCCGGGTCGTATGGGATCTTGGTCACCGCCCGATCAATACGGCCCGAGTCCAGTAACGTAGCCAGCGCATATTTCGCCCGGATATGCCCACCCTCTGCTGCGGCACGAATGCTTTGATACGCATCAGGCAAAAGCCCCGAGGCCTGCTGCACGCGGCCCAGCTGATACAAAAAGCGCGGATTGCCGGGGTTGTCGGCAACAGCCTGCGTGCAGGCGGCCAGACCTTTGGGAAGATCCAACTCGTTGGGCAGGCGATAAACGCCGACGCCGTTGATATCCAGCGCATCGCCTGCCTCAAGATCGCAGCTGTTCATCGACAGGCTCAGGGAAACATCCACGGTTTGCGTGCTTTGATCTGCGGTCAGGACTTCGACGGTGAACGTATCCGCAAAGCTCTGCGCGCCTAGATCGACGGCGCGGGTGTCGGCGATTTCAGGCGCGTAGGAAAGGGCATTCCGCTGTACATCGTCGCCTGTGTTGACCACGCCGCGATTGGGGTTGTCGACCAAGCGCACGCTGACAACGTCCTGACCCAAGGCTTGCTCCAGGCTGCTGGACAATGGAACGGATTTGTCGAACTGATGGCTCAGCGACAGTGACTGGGATTGCGCCACTTCAGCCTGTGCCGGGGTCGGTTCGGCCTGCGATTCCATCTTCTGTTGCGCCAGGTAGAACGGGCGAACCAGGGTCGAGCTTTCCCAGGGGATTTGCTTGCCCGAAGTGGAATCGTGTACACGCTCGCGGATGACAGGGAAAAGCTGCTGGATGTTGTCAAACGGCGAAGACCGCGCGGTTTCCAGAACCGCGGCAGTGTAAGGACTGTTCTGACCCACTGCGCCGTCGCTGGCTACAGCGCCGGGTGAGGTGGAATAGGCGATCAGAGAGTTCAGCGGCGTCTTGAAGACATCGAAACCGGCGCGGGTTTCAAACAGGTTGGCGTCCAGATCAGCCGCAAGCCGGATATCCTGAAACGGGTTGTCGCGGCATGAATCCAATATGGCCACATGGGCCGAACTGCGCGCCGACAGGGTGTCGATCACCCGGTCCAGCGTCATTGTCGCAAGCGGCACATCATAGATGCTTTCGAATTGCGCATCGACCGGCAGCAGGTAATTCCGCCGCCCGATCTGAATCCCGTGGCCTGCGTAATAGAACAGAACTTCGGCCGAGTCGGGGATGTTCAGAACCGCAACCCGGATCAGTTCCTCAAATTCGCGTTTTCCAAGGTTGTAGCCGTCATAGACCTGAAAATCGAAATCGCGCAGCATCTGCGCGATGTCCTGGGCGTCTTTCTGCGCGTTGGTCAGATCGCCGACATGGTCATAGTCCTGATTGCCAACGACAATGGCCACACGGGCCGTGCCAGTGCTTTGCAAGGATTGTTCGTTGGATTGTGCCAGTGCATACCCCACCGGAGCAAGGCTGAGCGACAAGCTCAGCATGATCCGGCAGGTGGTCTGTGCCAGAAGTGGCCGTAACATTCTGCGATCCTTTCAGATCAGTTCCAGCTACCGCCTCCGCCGCCGCCGGCACCACCGCCGCCTCCGCCTCCGCCTCCGCCACCACCGGAGCTTCCGCCGCCGCCAGAGCGACCGCCACCGCCGCCGCCACCGGAGTTTCCACCGCCGCCGCCGGAGCTTTCACCACCGCCAGAGTCGCCACCGCTATCTCTGTTCTCGCCGGATGACGCGGCAGATGCGGTCTGTGTTCTGGCATCAGAAGACGAGGCTACCGCTGGCGCCGGGGCAAGCGGAGCGGCGCTGACCGCAGGCGCGGGTTCAACGACACTTTGCGGGGTCGAGACAGACTCGGTCTGAGACCAAGGCGAATCACACCCGGCCAGCGAGACCGAACAGAGCAGAAAAACCGGGGTAGCTATCCTTCGCATTTAGAAGCTCCTCAAAAACCAACAAGAAAACAAAATTTTGTGAATGCACTATAGCTTTTGCAGATTATGCCTGTCCATCAAAGTTTATTGCCCGCATTCAACGCGGTGTTAATAGGTCACCATCGACCTGGTGATGGCAGTAAAATTCAGGATCAATTCAGGGTTTTCATTATTTAACAAGAATGTTAAATAGGAAAAATGAGTACACTTCTGAATGCTTTTTCCGCCCTGTCCGATGCGACCCGGTTCGCGATTGTCGAACAATTGATGGAGCACGGAGAGCTTGCTGCTGGTGATCTGGTGGAAGGCCGCAACATCTCGGGTGCAGCGATCTCGCGACATCTGAAAATATTGCGCGAGGCCGGGTTGATCCAGCAGCGGGTCCAGGGGCCACAACGCATGTATTCCATCCAAACCGAGGGTCTACGCGCGATTGCGGACTGGACCATGTCCAAGCGGCAATTCTGGGAAAGCAGCCTGGATCGTCTGAGCGACATCATTGAAAAGGAGACATCATGGCCGACCTGAAACTGGAGCGGGATTTCCCCGTCAGCCCCGAGGATCTGTTTGCATGGATCAGCAATGGCACGAAGCTGTTGCAATGGTGGGGGCCGGAAGGGATGCATGTGCCCGAGCACAACTTGGATTTCTCGCGCACGGGCCCATGGTATTCCGTCATGGAGAACGGTGAAGGTCAGCAATACAAGGTATCGGGTCACGTCACCCATGTTGATCCGCCAAGGTCGGTGGGCTTCACTTGGGCGTGGCATGACGACAATGATCAGCGCGGCGAAGAAAGCCATGTGACTTTTTCGGTGACCGCAACGGCGGACGGATCCCGACTGGTGCTGGATCATCGCGAACTGGCCGATGCCGAAGCGGCCGCCAACCACAATCAGGGCTGGACATCTTCGCTGCGCAAGCTTGAGGCGCAGTGCAAATAGGTTTCAACAGGGAGGAGCGTTATGCCCCAATATTTGTTTGTCTATCACGGGGGGCATACCCCTCAGGACCCCGCCGAGATCGAGGCCACGATGGCCGCGTGGGGCGCATGGTTTCAGAACATGGGACCGGCCTTGAAAATTCCCGGAAACCCGGTTGGTCAATCCTATACGGTCAGCGGGGACGGCGTCGCGGATAATGGCGGCTCCAATCCGGCCTCGGGCTTTACCGTCATCATGGCGGACAATATCGATGCTGCCACCGAGATGGCCAAGGGATGCCCCATGGTTCAGAACGGATCGGGCTCGGTCGAAGTGGCCGAAATCCACGAATTTGACACCTGAGCCTAGGCGGGGAAGCCCGCTGCCGGTTTGATCATGCCGCAATCCAGCCCGCGGCGGCTGTATTGTATGGCATTCATGAATTTGCGGGTGGCCGGGTGCTCGGCCTCCAGCACTCCCAGGCTGACCAGAATGGCAGCGATGGCGCATTCGCTGGCGCGTGTGGTCCCGTCGGTGATCTTGAGCGCGACGCCCAGACGCTTTTCCGGAATGATGGCAACAAACACCGCCTCGGCCCCGGTTTTGATCGCCGCGCGACCATTCATGGCGCGCATCAGCTCGGTACAGGCGCGGGTTTCGCCAGCAACCAGTTCGGGATGCTTGATCATCGCCGCAGTCAGCTGCTGCGCCGCGTCGCTTGATCGGTCGGTCCGGTCCGCAGCAGAGGCAAACCAGGCCATCGACCGTGCCAGCCCAACCAGCGACGTGGCAAAGTTCGGGGCCGAGCATCCGTCGATCCCGTAACCGGGGCTTGTTTCGCCTGCCGTTTCCTCAATGGCCGACAGACACGCTTGTTGTACGGGGTGATCGATGTCTAGGTATTCGGGGCCAGCGCCCATGTGCTGTGCCAGGGTCAGAAACCCGCAATGCTTGCCAGAACAATTGTTGTGAATCTGACAAGGCGTGTCATCGGCCAGGATCAACCCATCCCGGGCGGCCATGTCTTGCGGCTCTTGCGGACCGCAGCGCAGATCGGGTTCGGACAAACCCAGATGGTCCAGCCAGGCCGAGACGCGATCGGTATGAATATGCGCCCCGTTGTGCGAGGCGCAGGCCAGCGCCAGATGCTCGCTATTCAAACCGTACTTGGCTGCTGCACCAGACGTGACCAATGGCAACGCCTGGATCATCTTGGCAGACGAACGGGGATAGATCACCGCGTTTGGATCGCCCCAGCTTTGGACGATTTGCCCTGTGCTGTCGCAAATCACCGCATGGCCCAGATGCAGGCTTTCCAGCAAAGGGCCTCGCCATAGTTCTGTCATCGGTACCGGCTGCGTCATCTGGCCCCCATAAATATGCGCAATTTCTTGCCAATCGCCCTTTCGCCTGTGGCGAAACCTGCGTTAGTGTGTGTATGTCGGCAATCATCGGGATGTGCAACTTATCAAAGACGAACCGTCAGGGTTCGCAGCCAATTCCGATGGGTATGAGGTATGGGTCGAGCTAGGAGGCTGGACAAATGGGATCACAACTCGTCCGCATAATCGCGGGCTTGTGCATGGCAGGGATGGCAACAACGGCGCTCGCGCAGCAGGCGACCAGCACCAATCGGGTTGCCGCGAATACGGATTGGAGCGTTTTCGTCGAGGACGACCCGACCGAATGCTGGAGCGTGTCCGCCCCGAAAGAAACCGTAAACACGCGCGGCGGCCGCGTCGTGTCGGTCCGGCGCAGCGACATTCTGCTGTTTGTGTTCTACCGTCCGAACGCCGAGGTCAAAGGGCAGGTCACCTTTACCGGTGGCTATCCTTTTGCATCCGGATCGACTGTGAATCTGGTCGTGGATGGCAGCGAGTTTGAACTGTTCACCGAAGGGGAATGGGCGTGGCCCGCAACCGCTGGTGATGATGCAAAAATCGTAACGGCCATGAAACGCGGCACCGAAGCGGTTCTAACCGCGCGGTCAGAACGTGGAACCCAAACCAAAGACACATTCTCTTTGCTGGGCTTTACCGCCGCGATCGAAGACGCCGAAAAACGCTGCACCAACTGAGGCACCACCAGAATTCAGGGGCAGTTTTCGCGTTGATGCAGTAGGATCGACGCCAAACAGCCTTTTCCGGAAAGGAGCCCCGAAATGCGTCTTGCCGCTGTCATTTGCTTTGTTCCTGTCGTCGCATTCGCCGACCCGAGCTTGGAATGTTCCGAGGCGTCTTCTCAGGTCGAGATCGGTGCATGCGTTTCGGAAATGGAAAAGAGCGTAAATGATGCTTTGCAGGCAGCCCTCGGGTTTGCCATGGATGCCGCCAAAGAACTGGACGATATAACGGAACGCGTCGAGGCCCTGCCCGCTCTTGAGGCCTCTCAAACCGCATGGGTGGCTTATCGCGACGCGCAGTGCGACGCGGTTGGCGCATCCTTTGGTGGCGGATCGGGTACGGGCATTGGCATCACCTCGTGCCGGATCGAACTGGGTCGGCTGCGGGTGGATGAATTGCTGCAATATGCAAACTAGCCGGTACGATTCCTTTTGATCTTTGAGCGCAGTCCTATATAGAGGCGCATCCCAAGCCAGAATCCATTGAGATACGCCACCATGTCGCCCAAAGCGCCGATCACTCAAGACGTCATGACCATCCCCCGCAAACTGCCCGAGGGGAAGATCAATCTTGTCGGTCTGACCCGGGATCAGCTGCGCGAGACATTGGTCGCGCACGGCACGCCCGAAAAGCAGGCCAAGATGCGCACCGGGCAGATCTGGCAGTGGATCTATCAGTGGGGCGTGCGTGATTTTGCCGAGATGACCAATCTGGCCAAAGCCTATCGCGCACAATTGGCCGAAAGTTTCGTGATCGAAATCCCCGAGGTTGTGACGCGTCAGGTGTCTGAAGATGGCACCCGTAAATACCTGTGTCGCATTGCCGGCGGGCACGAGGTTGAGGTGGTCTATATCCCCGAAGAGGATCGCGGCACGCTGTGTATCTCATCCCAGGTGGGCTGCACGCTGACCTGCTCTTTCTGCCACACCGGTACGCAGAAGCTGGTGCGCAACCTGACGGCGGCAGAAATCGTCGGTCAGGTGATGATGGCGCGTGATGATCTTGAAGAATGGCCCACCCCCGGCGCACCCAAGGATGAGACTCGCCTGTTGTCGAATATCGTTCTGATGGGCATGGGTGAGCCACTTTATAACTTTGAAAACGTCCGCGATGCGATGAAGATCGCCATGGACCCCGAGGGGATTTCCCTGTCGCGCCGCCGGATCACTTTGTCGACCAGCGGTGTGGTGCCCGAAATCGCGCGCACGGCCCAGGAAATCGGTTGCCTGCTGGCCATCTCGTTCCACGCCACGACCAATGAAACCCGCGATGTGCTGGTTCCGATCAACAAACGCTGGAACATCGAAGAACTGTTGCAGGCGCTGGCCAGCTATCCCAAGGCGTCGAATTCCGAACGGATTACCTTTGAATACGTGATGCTGGATGGCGTGAACGATAGTGACGAAGATGCCCACCGGCTGATCGCACACATTAAACGTCACAACATTCCGGCCAAGATCAACCTGATCCCGTTCAATGAATGGCCCGGCGCGCCCTACAAGCGCAGCTCGAACAATCGTATCCGTGCGTTTGCGAATATCATCTATCAGGCAGGCTATGCTTCGCCCATTCGCAAGACACGGGGCGAAGATATCATGGCCGCCTGCGGTCAGCTAAAATCGGCAACCGAACGGGCCCGCAAATCGCGCAAGCAGATCGAATCCGAGGCCGGTTTGTGCTGAGCCGCACGACCTGCGGCGAATTAATGTTGGATTTCTGTCTTTCCTGAACATGATTTGTTAGGCTTGTCATGTGTTTAGGCTTGCCTCAATTTCGCACACAAGACGGTGAGTTTGTGAACGGGTTCATAGAAACACCCTTTTGAACCGCTATTGTTGTGCAGCGTTGCTGAGGCGGCATTCAGGCGAACAACATTCACTGATGGGCCATACCAATGATAGCAAGTACCAAGACATTATTCGGAACCCTGACCATAGCGGCAGTCGGGGCATCTGTACTTTTTGCGCAGACAACCGATGAAGATGCGCATCTGGCGATTGAAAACCCGGCAGAGCTGACAAAAAACCAAGCACGCGGGCACTACAAGTCGCTGACGCGGCGTATGGCGCGGGGATATGCGGCGGCGCAGATGGAATTGATCCGAAACTACCAAAGCTGGCCGATATTCAACGACGCGCCCTATATTTCGGCGACCCATGGGCAACGGTTCGTGAACAGCTATGCCAACCGCATGGCGCACAACTACGGTACGCTGCAAGAGGGCGAGGTTTTGCCCGTCGGCTCGGTGCTGGCTAAGGACAGTATGACCGTCACCGATGAGGGCAACGTGCATCCCGGTGCGCTGTTCGTGATGGAGAAGCTGCCCGCAGGCACCAATCCCGACACGGCCGATTGGCGCTATATCATGGTCATGCCGGATGGGTCTTTGTTCGGTGACACAATGGGCAACCGCGCGGATGCGGTCGCCTATTGCCATGTCTGTCACGAAGCGGTCGCCGACCGGGATTATACGTTCTACGTGCCCGAAGAGTTTCAGCTCAGCGACTGAACCGGGCCGTCCCGATCACCTCGATCAACTGGGCTCGCACCGGTTCGGGCTGCGTTTCCACAGCGGTCAGAACCTCGCGCAATTCGGCGCGTAACCCGTGCAGCTGATCGATAAGCGAGATCATCATCGACAGGGCGTCGGCCTCCATATCGTATTGATCGTGCAACTCGCAGGCCAGTTCCAGCCGCGCTACGTCCAGTTTCTGATAAACCAGACCATGCTCGGACTGTTCGGGGATCACAATCTCTGCCGCCAGATATTCCGTCAGCCGGTCCGAGGTCAGGCGGGCGATGGCCTGGATCAGTTCGTCTTCGGTCAGGGTACGGGTCATGACGCCATTCCTTTGCGTGGATCATAGCGGTGGGTCTCGCGCCATGTCTCCATGAAGTCTTTCAATTCGTCATCGATCTTGTCCGGCATGGTAACCGTCAGCTCGATCAGTTGATCCCCCCTGTCAGATGAGCCGCGTTTCTTGACCCCTTTGCCGCGCAGACGCAGGGTTTTGCCGCTGCTGGTGCCCGCAGGGACGCTGACATTGACCCCACCATCGATGGTGGGCGCGGGGACTTTGCCGCCCAACACCGCCTCGTCAATCGTGATGGGCAAGGTGATGTGAATGTCATCCCCTTGCCGATCAAAGACCGGATGCGGAGCGACGGAAACCGTCACCAGAGCATCCCCCGCAGGCCCCTCGCCATATCCCGGTGCGCCCTTGCCGCGCAGGCGAATGGTTTGCCCGTCGGTGATTCCGGCGGGTATCTTCACTTCGATCCGGTCGCCATCAGGCAAGGTCAGCTTTTGGCTGGCACCGAAAACGGCATCCAGAAAGCTGATCTGCAGAGAATAACTCAGATTATGGCCCGGGGCATGAAACTCTTGCCCGCGCTGCCCGCCAAATCCGCCGCGTCCGCGCATGAATTCGGCGAAAATGTCCGACATGTCATCAGCATCCGCCGTGCGCCCACGATAGGGGTTTCCAGCGGCCTCGGCATAGTCGCGATAATAGCGCTGCTGCGGGCGTTCCTGACCCGAAGCGTCAATTTCGCCATTGTCGTATTGCTTGCGCTTTTCGGGATCCTTCAGCAGATCATACGCCGCTGCGGCCGCCTTAAACTTGGCTTCGGCCTCGGCATCGCCGGGTTTGAGGTCGGGATGGCAATCCTTGGCGATGCGCCGATAGGCTTTCTTGATCTCGGCATCGCTGGCATCTTTGGAAACGCCAAGAACGGAATAGGGATCGTCGCTCATCTCACCTCTCGCGGATGGGGGCATATCTGCCCTTTATGAAGGTGTTTTATCATGTGATTTCAACAGGTCAAAATGGCCTGATATCGAATTCGCCTCGCAAATTCAGCGCGGTCTGTTAATATCGATGTATCGAGATGTAATGCTTTAAGGAGGCCGGCTCATGTCGCGCAAAATCATGTCTGCCCTGGCTTTGCTGGCCGGAAACGCCATTGGGTTGATTCTGGCCGTGCTGTTGTTGTCCGGCTTCGCGATCAAGCCGGTGTCGTTCATCGTTGTGGTGATCGTCTTCACGCTGGTTCAGGTGGTTGCCGAGCCTCTGATTCTGAAGATCGGCGAAAAGAAAGCCCCCGCGCTCAAAGGTGGTATTGCCCTGATCGTGACGTTTGTCGGGTTGCTGGTGACAGACCTGGTGACCAGTGGGTTGACGGTCGGCGGCATCTCGAACCTGCTGGCCGCGACGCTTTTGGTTTGGCTGGGTGCCTTGGTCGCCAGCGTTGTGCTGCCGATCTATGTGTTTCCGTCGCTGCGTGAGCCCAAGAAGTAATTAAAGTGCATTCAGGCTGGCCTCGATAGCCTGCCAAAGTTCTTCGACCGGCTCGCACCCGACAGACAGGCGTATAAAGGCGGGATCCACGTCGTCGCCCCACCGCGCGCGGCGTTCGGCCGAGCTGTGGACGCCACCGAACGATGTGGCCGGGCGTAGCAGAGGGCAGGTGTTGATGAAGGCTTCGGCCTTGTCTTCGCTTTCCAAAGTCAGGGACAGCAGAAACCCGAAGCGAGTGGTCTGAGCTTTGGCCAACGCGTGCGAGGGATCATCTGGCAGGCCGGGATAGCGGATCTGTTTCACCGCCGGGTGTTCGGCCAGCCTTTCAGCCAGAACCCCTGCAGAGCTGCACATGCGATCGAGTCGAACCTCCAGCGTTTCCAACCCGCGATGCAGCAGCCAGGCCTCATGCGGGCCGGGGATCGTGCCCGAGACTTTGCGCCACTCTTCAACCCGTTCCAAGATCTGATCATTGCGGCTGGCCACATGCCCCATCAGCATGTCGGAATGCCCGCCCATTGCCTTGGTGTCTGATGACACAACGACATCTATGCCCAAATCCAACGGGCGCTGGCCCAGTGGGGTCATGGTGGTGTTGTCGGCAATGGTGATCCCACCCGCGGCCCGCACCATTTGCGCCACCTCAGCAAGGTCGATCATGTCCAAGCCAGGGTTCGAGGGGCTTTCGACAAAGACCACATCAAACCCGTCAAAGCCGCCATCGGAAAACGCGGTGGTCCGACGCTCGGTCACGTCGACGCCCAGATGCGACAGGAACCGGTCCGCCAGCAACCGGGTGACATAGTATCCATCTGACGGGATCAGCAACCGCGACCCGGCCCGGACCGTCGCAAACAACGCAGCCGAGATCGCCGCCATGCCCGACGGAAAGCTAAGGCAAGGTGCGTCTTCCAGATGCGACAGGACATGTTCCAATTGCACCCAGGTCGGGTTGTCGACCCGCCCATAGGTGGCGAAATCCTCGGGCGCGCCCGGCAGATGGTACATACTGCTTTGGGTCAGCGGCAGGGCCACGGGCTCGCCTTTGGTCAGCGCATTGCCGCGCAGGTGAAGCATCTCTCCGGGTTTAGGGGCCATGGCTTATCGTCCCGGGATGGCGTCGCGCGGCGGGGCGGGTTCCCAGTTCTCGATGATCTCGACCGCTTCTTGCGCGGTATCGACAAAGCGGAACAGGTCCAGATCTTCGTCCGAGATCGTGCCCGCATCCGCCAGCGCATCCCAGTTGATCACTTTCTCCCAAAACGCGCGACCAAACAGCAGGAAGGGCACGCGTTCCATCCGGCCGGTCTGGATCAGGGTGAGCGATTCGAACAGCTCATCCATCGTGCCGAAGCCGCCGGGGAAAATTGTGATCGCCCGCGCGCGCATCAGGAAATGCATTTTGCGAATGGCAAAATAGTGGAAGTTGAAGCTGAGGTCAGGCGTGACATATTCGTTCGGCGCCTGTTCGTGCGGCAGCACAATGTTCAACCCGATGGAGCAGCCGCCTGCATCCTGTGCCCCGCGGTTACCCGCCTCCATCACGCCGGGGCCACCGCCGGTGACGATGACATTCTCACGGCAGCCGGTTTCGTTCGATTTCTCGGTCATCAATCGGGCGAATTCCCGTGCCTCGTCATAATATTCCGAAAGGCCTGCCAGCGTTTGTGTCCGTGCAGTATGCTTCTTGGACGGTTCAGGGATGCGTGCGCCACCAAACATGACAATAGTCGAGGTGATCTCACGTTCGCTCATGATCATCTCGGGTTTCAGCAATTCCAGTTGCAGGCGCACCGGGCGCAGCTCATCCCGGCACAGGAACTCCTCATCCGCAAAGGCCAGCCGATAGGCGGGGGACCGTGTCTGTGGCGTATCGGGAACCTCGCGCGCGGTCGAGCGATCGGTCTGCGCGTCGCGGAACGGGCTGTGGCGGTCTTCTCTCATTGGTGATCGATCCCTGCTTGCGTGTTCATGAAACAGCTATAGGGTTCGCGGGCAGAGTGCCAGTCACGGAAAGACAAGAATGGATTGGAAAACTGAAATATTGGCGGCCCGGGAACGGATCGCCGGTCATGCGCAGGTCACACCTGTGATGGAAAGCAATGTGCTGGTGTATCCGGTTGAGATGAAGCTGGAGCATATGCAGCACACCGGCAGCTTCAAGGCGCGGGGTGCGTTCAACACGCTGCTCAGCCTGGATGTACCAGCGGCCGGGGTTGTCGCCGCTTCGGGCGGCAATCACGGCGCGGCAGCGGCCTATGCCGCACGGGCGCTTGGCTATCCGGCCAAGATCTTTGTCCCAGAGATCGCCGGCCCGTCGAAAATCGCGTTGATCGAAGGGATCGGTGCAGATCTGAGCGTTGTGCCCGGTGAATACGCCAACGCCCTGGCCCTGGCGCAGGAACATGAGGCCGCAAGCGGTGCGATGCAAATCCATGCCTATGACGCCGTGCCGACCGTGGCAGGACAGGGCACCTGTTTTGCCGAATGGGATGCGCAGGGTTTGCAGGCCGATACGGTTCTGGTGGCCGTAGGTGGCGGCGGGCTGATCGCCGGGGCCCTGGCCTGGTTTCAAGGCGCGCGCAAAGTTGTCGCGGTCGAGCCCGAGACCTCATGCGCGTTGCACGCCGCATTACAGGCCGGGGCGCCGGTGGATGTTTCAGTGTCCGGGATTGCCGCAAACGCGCTGGGCGCGCGCCGGATCGGAGAGATTTGTTTCGGCCTGGCACAGGGCATGCCATCGGTTCTGGTGCCCGATGATGCCATCGCACAGGCGCAGAAGACGCTGTGGCAGGCACACCGCATTCTGGTCGAACCTGCCGGGGCTGCCGCCATGGCCGCTCTGATCTGCGGTGCCTACACACCAGCGCTGGGCGAGAAGGTTGCGGTTCTTGTTTGTGGCGGAAACATCGCTCCCGACCCGTTGGGGGGATGAATTACCAGCTTGTCCTGAGAGGTCATGGATTTTATCTATAATCCATGACCGCGACCATTGCCGATACCATCTATGACGCGCTGAGCCAGCAGATCATCACCGGCCAGCTTTCTGCCGGTGAAAAGCTGCGGCAGGATCATATTGCGCGCGCGTTTGAGACCAGCCATGTGCCGGTGCGTGAGGCCTTGTTGCGGCTACAGGCCCATGGGCTTGCCCAAAGCGAGCCGCGCCGGGGTATGCGGGTCACCGCGCTGGATCCGGCGGAAGTGCGGGAAGTCATCGAGATGCGTGTGGCGTTGGAATCCCTGGCCCTGCAACATGCCGTGCAAAATATGACGCCTGTCGCACTGAGGGCTACGGATGAGGCTCGGCTGGCCTGTGATCAGGCCGAAACCATGCCGGAATGGGAGGCGCGCAACCGCCTGTTTCACAGGGCGATTCTGACCCCGTGCGGATTGCCCCGCCTGTTGCACGCAATCGATGATCTTCACATCGCCAGCGCGCGCCACCTGTTTGCCCACTGGCGGCCGAAATGGGTGCAACGTGTGGATACCGATCACGCGGCAATTGTGCAGGCGCTCAAGAACAAGGACGCATCAGCCGCCACCTCGATTCTTGTGCGTCACATCCGCAGGGCCAGCTGATCCTGATTACCTATTGAGAAATGGCTGTTTTTCGGGCTTGGAAAATTTCTCTTGATTTTAAATAGATAATTTGGATGCTTTAAGTCGAAATAATCAGTTTTTATCTATAAAAAGGCAATGCCATGAGAAACACTCTTCAATCCACCCTGCCGGGCGCAGGCGCCCTGACCGCTTCGGGTCAGGTCTTGCGCGTGATTGCGGGTATCCTGCTGCTGACCGCCAGCGCCAAGATTCAAGTGCCCTTCTGGCCGGTGCCGATGACCTTGCAAGTGGCGGCGGTCATGGCCATTGCCGCCGGGTTTGGCCTGCGTCTGGGGATGGCCACGCTGTTGGGATACATGGCCGCGGGCGCCGTCGGCCTGCCGGTCTTTGCCGGAACACCCGAAAAGGGCATTGGTCTGGCTTACATGATGGGCGGCACAGGTGGTTACCTGCTTGGCTTTGTTGTGACCGCCGGGATTGTCGGTTGGGCCGCCGATCACCTGAGCAAGCTGTTTCTGGCCCCTGCCATGCTGCTTGGTCTGGTGGCGATCTACGCGCTTGGTCTGGGATGGCTCGCACAGTTCGTCCCTGCGGACAAAGTGCTGGTCTACGGCTTTACGCCCTTCATCGTGGGGGATCTGGTCAAGATCGCTCTGGCCGCAGTGCTGATCATCGGCCTGCCCACCGCATGGATCGCGAAAATCCGCGGGGCGAAAGCCGATGCTTGATAGCGTCACGGACATCCGCAGCGATTGGTCAGTGGATGAGGTGGAGGCGCTTTTGCGCCTTCCCCTGCTCGAACTTGTTGGTCGTGCCAATGCTGTCCACCAGGCGCATCACGACCCAGAGGACATTCAGAAGGCCAGCCTGTTGTCGATCAAGACCGGCGGTTGCCCCGAAGACTGCGCCTATTGCCCGCAATCGGCCCATCATCGCGAGGTCGAACTGACCAAGGAAAAGCTGATGAATCCGGGCCATGTGGTCTCGCTGGCCAAGCGGGCACGCGATGCCGGGGCCGAACGGTTCTGTATGGGCGCTGCCTGGCGGCAAGTGCGCGACGGTGAAGAGTTCGACAATGTGCTTGAGATGGTGCGCGGTGTTCGCGGTCTGGGGATGGAGGCCTGCGTGACCCTTGGGATGCTCAAACCGCATCAGGCCCACCGTTTGGCCGAGGCCGGTCTGACCGCATATAACCACAACCTGGATACCTCGCCTGAATTCTATGGCGAGATCATCGGCACGCGAACCTATCAGGATCGGTTGGAAACGCTTGGTCATTGTCGCGACGCCGGGATTGACTTGTGCTGCGGCGGGATCATCGGCATGGGCGAAAGCCTGCGTGACCGGGCCTCGATGTTGCAAGTTCTGGCCAATTTCGACCCCCATCCCGAAAGCGTGCCGATCAATGCCCTGATCCCGATCGAAGGCACGCCGCTGGCCCATCGGGACAAAGTCGGCATTTTCGATCTGGTGCGCATGGTTGCAGTCGCCCGCATCACCATGCCGCAAACGCGCGTGCGCCTGTCCGCGGGCCGGTCCGACTTTTCCGCGGCAGAGCAGGCGCTGTGCTTTCTGGCCGGTGCGAACTCGGTCTTTTATGGAGACGTTCTGCTGACGGCCCCCAATGCCGGAACGGGAAGCGACCGCGATATGTTTGCGGCTTTGGCGGCTGTGACGGAAGACTGACGCAAATAGAACCGACCGCGTCGCATTGCACGATGGTTTCCGCTTGCGTATAGGCCACACCAACGTGAACAGATTCGATAGGGAGACAGCTCATGTCCAACGCCCAACTGGAAGCCGCAATCGAAGCCGCATGGGAAGCGCGCGACACGATCTCGCCCGCGACCACCGGTGAACAGCGCGAAGCGATCGAGGATACGCTGAACGCGTTGGACAGCGGTTCGTTGCGCGTGGCAGAAAAGCTGGAAAGCGGCGACTGGCATGTGAACCAGTGGGCCAAGAAGGCCGTGCTGCTGGGGTTCCGCATCAAGGATATGGAAATCCAGACCGGAGGCCCGCAAGCCGGTGGCTGGTGGGACAAGGTTGACAGCAAGTTTGCCGGCTGGGGCGAGAACCAGTGGCAGGCTGCCGGGTTCCGCGCCGTTCCGAACTGCGTTGTCCGCAAATCTGCCTTTATCGCCCCTGGTGTGGTGCTGATGCCGTCTTTCGTGAACCTGGGCGCTTATGTGGACGAAGGCACCATGGTTGACACCTGGGCCACCGTTGGGTCCTGCGCGCAGATCGGCAAGAACGTGCATCTGTCGGGCGGCGTTGGTATCGGCGGTGTGCTGGAGCCGATGCAGGCGGGCCCGACCATTATCGAGGACAACTGCTTTATCGGCGCCCGTTCCGAGGTGGTCGAAGGCTGCATCGTCCGCGAAGGCTCGGTCCTGGGGATGGGCGTCTTTATCGGCAAATCGACCAAAATCGTCGACCGTGAAACCGGTGAGGTCACCTATGGCGAGGTTCCGCCCTATTCGGTGGTTGTTGCGGGCTCGATGCCATCCAAGAACAACATCAGCCTTTACTGTGCGGTGATCGTGAAACGGGTGGACGAAAAGACCCGTTCGAAAACCGGAATCAACGAGCTGCTGCGCGACTGATCACCCGCCGCAATCGAAAATTACAGAGCCCCGGTGCATTGCGCTGGGGCTTTTTCTTGGGTGTGGGTCTTCGTTCATGGCCACGTGGGTTGTGATACTGTAAGCAGAGCTCATGCGCCTTAAGATACCCAGAGACATCAGAAAATGGTTGTCGCTGATCTTGTTCGGTGGCCTTGCAACCTTCTTCTTGTTTGGCGGAGAGTTTGCGGGCTCTCACGACGCTTGTCGCGTAAAGTGTTTTACCCTGACACTGCAAGAATGGTTGGATGAAGGGCACAAGGTCTATGTCGTGGCGGGCCTGTACCTGGCGGCCATTTTCAGTTTTCTTTGGGACCATCTGTGAAGGCACAACGCTCTGCCCGCCAGGGGTGGGCCCAGATCAACCCGCCTGTCAACTTGACCACGCCAGCCTACGTCGCTAAGGCCGCACCCATGGAAAAGCAGAAAAAACCCTCGCGCCAGCAAGTCTACACATTGCTGGTACAGATCGGTCGTAAAGATGGCGACGGCTTGCCAGAGGGCGCGACCGGGGCGGCGTTAATGTGTTTTGCGAGCGGCGTGGATGAGGCCGAGGCCGTGCGCGAGACGGTGGCCATCCTCAAACAGGCCGATACCGCACCTTTGGATGTGACCGGATATGGCACCTTGGCCGAGCGTGAGGCGCAAGGGCATGAGATCGGCGGAGATGAACGCGCCTTGATGCAACGGGCATTGGATGAAAACGCAGTGATCGTTGCGCAGATGACACCGTTTTTCGGCGACGACGATCAGGCCTAGTTTCGGGACCCGAACCAGGTCCGGTAAATCTCGTCATAGGTGCCGTCTTCGCGCAGGGCCAGAAGCGCCTGATTGACCTCTTCCACCAAGGGCGAGCCGGTCGGGAAGGCGATGCCGTAGTTTTCCCGCAGGAATACTCCGCCTGTGACGGATGCGATCCTGCGCCCTTCATGGGTGGCAAAGTAGGACAGGATCGGCGCATCGAAAACAACTGCGTCCAGCTCTTTTTCCGTAAAGGCGTTCAGCAGGCCTTCCAGATCATTATATCCAACAAATTCGATCTCGCGGCGGGTCAGAAAGCTGGCGGCGGTCGAGCCGGATATCGTTCCCACATCTTTGCCATAAAGATCATTGACCGAATTGACGTTACCACTGATGGCATCAACGGTCATCACCGAGGTGATGCGCGCGGTAAAGACCGAAACAATGAACAGCGATGACACGACCAGTATCACACCCAAAAGCCGCCCAAAGGGTGTGCGCGGCATCCGTTCCTCGAACCCGCCATTGACCACAAGGTTCAGCGCCCACCAGAAGGACGGGAACCATGCCTCGTCCAGTTTGCGGTCGAAATAGGGTTGCGAGCGGCGCTCGAACACCCACATCAGCATGCCGCCGCCCAATAGTATGGCAAAGGCCAGACCGATAGCGATAAACAGTTCTTTGGACAGCAAAGCCTGCAACAGCGAAGGCCTGCGCGCCGCATCTGACGGCACCATGATCTGCAAGCCTGCCTCGAAAATGGGCTGGCTGAAATCCATCTGCGTTTCGCGGGTTGCCGTGATCGAGATGTTGGCGATGGCCAGGTCGGCGGCGCCTTCCTGAACCTTAAGAAGCATTTCGCCAAACCCGTCGACGCGGTCGATTTCATATTCCCAGCTCAGCGCCTCGGCCAACGCGCGCAGCAGGTCCATCGAAAAGCCGACATCGGCCCCGTCTTCGACATAGGAAAACGGGGGGCGGGTCACGGTGGTGACCTTCAGGGATTGCGCCTGGCTTTGTTGGCTGAGAACCGCAAAAGTCAGGCAGATCAAAGCGAAGAGGAATCGTTTCATCGGGTATGCACCTGTTGCGCGCCCTCTAACGCAATTGAGGGTTGAACAGCAAGGCTGTCGCAGGGGAAAACGCCATATTTCCTTGATGTATCATATCGACATTTTGCAGCTGTCGATTTGGGAAAATTGGCGCTGTGGGGTTGGCAATCCGGCCAATTCGTTGAATCTGTGCGCGAACACGTTCGTGGATGAAAGCGAAAGGCCAGATATGACCGATCCTGTGCAGTTGACCGCCGATTTGATCCGTTGCCCATCGGTCACACCTGCCGAAGGCGGTGCGCTTGTGCTGCTGGAAAAGGTGTTGTCGGAGGGCGGCTTTGACTGCGTGCGGGTGGACCGCGGCGGCGTATCCAACCTGTTTGCACGCTGGGGCGGTAAGGCGCATGCGCGAACCTTTGGCTTCAACGGCCACACAGATGTAGTCCCGGTGGGAGACGAAGCCGCCTGGACCGCGTCGCCCTTTGGAGCCGAGATACGCGATGGCGTTCTTTACGGGCGCGGCGCGACCGATATGAAATCCGGCGTCGCAGCTTTCGCCGCCGCCGCGATGGATTTTGTGCAAAATACGCCACCCGACGGTGCGATCATCCTGACGATCACCGGCGACGAAGAAGGCGACGCGTTCGACGGCACAACGGCGCTGCTGGATTATATGGATCAGGAAGACGAGCGTATGTCTGTCTGTCTGGTCGGAGAGCCAACCTGTCCCAACACAATGGGCGAGATGATCAAGATCGGTCGTCGTGGCTCAATGACCGCATGGTTTACCGTAACCGGCGTGCAGGGCCATTCGGCCTATCCGCACCGGGCTAAAAACCCTCTGCCCGCGCTGGCGCGACTGATGGATCGGCTTGCCAGCCATGAGCTGGATCGGGGCACGGATCATTTCGATGCCTCGACCCTTGCGGTGGTGACCATGGACGCGGGCAACCCCGCCACAAACGTCATTCCGGCACAATGCAGCGGAACCGTGAATATCCGGTTCAATGATAGCCATTCGGGCGCCAGCCTGAGCGACTGGTTGCGGGCCGAAGCTGCACGCGTGGCGGAAGTGTTCGATGTGTCGGTCGATGTCCGGATCAAGATATCTGGCGAAAGCTTTCTGACCCCGCCCGGTGCTCTGTCGCAGCTGGTATCCGCCGCTGTTCAGGCGGAAACCGGCCTGACGCCCGAGCTGTCGACGACCGGCGGCACGTCGGACGCGCGGTTCGTCAAGAACCACTGCCCGGTGGTCGAGTTCGGCCTGGTGGGCCGCACCATGCATCAGGTGGATGAATGCGTCGAGGTGGCGCAGATTGAGCAGCTCAAGGCGATCTATACCCGGATCCTGACGGATTACTTCGCCTGACCCATGCAACGCACACTGGTCATTATGGTCAAGGAACCGCGTCCGGGTCGTGTGAAAACACGGCTTGGGCGCGGTATCGGCATGGTTGGCGCGGCCTGGTGGTTTCGTCATCAGACCCGGTCGCTGATCCGGCGGTTGCGTGATCCGCGCTGGCAGATCGTGCTGGCTGTCGCACCGGATCGTGAGGGATTGACCAGCCGGGTCTGGCCTGCGGATTTGCCCCGTGCGGCACAGGGACGGGGCGATCTTGGAGATCGGATGGGCCGCATGCTGCGCGGTATGCCGAAAGGTCCGGTCTGTCTGATCGGTGCGGACATTCCCGGTATCACCCGCGCCCATATCGCCCGGGGATTTCAAGCCTTGGGCCGATCGCAGATGGTGTTTGGGCCTGCCCCGGATGGCGGTTACTGGTTGGTCGGGGCACAGCGATATGCCGCTTTGCCGCGCGGGTTGTTTCGAAATGTGCGCTGGTCGACCGAACATGCGCTCGCAGATACGCTCGCTTCGGCCCCCGGCTGCCGTGTTGCCCTGCTGGATCACCTGCGCGATGTGGATACGGTGGCCGATCTGAAACCCTGAGGGTTTTTTTGGTCATGACGCGGTCGCAGACCCGTGCTAGGCCGAAGATATGACTCGCATCCCCACCAAGCAGGAGGTCCTGGACTGGATCTCGGCGAACCCCACCCTCACCTCGAAACGCGATATCGCCAAGGCCTTTGGCATCAAGGGCGCGGATCGGATTGACCTGAAGCGCATCCTCAAGGAACTTGAAGCCGAGGGCCATCTGGAAAAGCGCAAGCGCAGTTACCGTGATCCCGACCGCCTGCCGCCGGTCAGTGTCTTGCAGGTGAAGGCCCCGAACGCTGATGGCGATCTATTCGCGCGGCCGCTGGAATGGCATGGCGAAGGGGTGGAGCCCGTCGTTCTGCTGATCACCCGCGCCAGCGATCCGGCTTTGGGCGAAGGGGACCGCATTCTGGCCCGTCTGACCGTGGTGCAAGAAGAGGATCACAACTATGAGGCCCGCCTGATCCGCCGTATCGGGACGAACCCGCGCAAGATCGTCGGTATCTTCCGCAAAGGGGCCGAGGGCGGGAGGATCGTACCCATCGACAAGGCGGGGTCGACCGAATGGCTTGTCCCCGAAGGCGCCGTGCTGGGCGCAAAGGATGGCGAATTAGTTGAGGCGGAACAGGCCGGGCCCAAGAACCGCATGGGTCTGCCCCGCGCGCGGATTGTCGAGCGGTTGGGCGACCCCGCCGCGCCCAAGGCGGTCTCGCTGATCGCCATTCATCAGCACGGCATCCCCGACGATTTCCCCGACAAGGTGATTGACGAAGCGGACAAGGCCAAGCCTGTGGGCCTGAAAGGGCGCGAGGACCTACGGGATATGCCTTTGCTGACCATCGACCCCTCGGATGCGCGGGATCATGATGATGCCTGCTATGCGCACGCCGATGATGACCCCAAGAACCCGGGCGGCCATGTGATCTGGGTCGCGATTGCGGACGTTGCAGCCTATGTGCAGCCGGGCACGGCGCTGGACCGCGAGGCGCGCAAGCGCGGCAATTCCAGCTATTTCCCCGACCGCGTGGTGCCGATGTTGCCGGATCGTCTGTCGGGTGATCTGTGTTCTTTGCACGAAGGTGTCCCGCGCGCTTGTATTGCCGTGCGGATGCAGATCGACGCCGAGGGCAACAAGATCGGTCATCGCTTTGTGCGTGGCCTGATGCGATCCGCCGCCTCGTTGAACTATGCCGAGGTGCAAGAGGCCATTGATGGCTCTCCCAATGACCGCACCGGGCCGTTGCTGGAGACGGTGCTCAAGCCGCTCTATGCCGCCTATGCGGCGCTCAAGACGGCGCGGGCTGCGCGGCAACCGCTGGAACTGGACCTGCCCGAACGTCAGATCGTTTTGAGCGATGCGGGAGCGGTGACAAGCGTGGCGTTCCGTGACCGGCTGGTTGCCCACAAGCTGATCGAGGAGTTCATGATCCTCGCCAACGTGGCCGCCGCCGAAACCCTGATCGCCAAGCGCCGCCCGCTGCTGTTCCGGGTGCACGAAGAGCCCGCGCCCGAGAAGCTGGAAAGCCTGCGGGAGACGGCGCAAGCAGCGGGATTGAACTTGGCCAAAGGTCAGGTTTTGCAGACCCGCCACCTGAACGCTCTGCTGAACGCGGCTGCAGGCACCGAGGATGCAGAGCTGATCAACCTGACCACTTTGCGGTCGATGGCGCAGGCCTATTACAACCCTGAGAACTTTGGCCATTTTGGGCTGGCGTTGCGGAACTATGCGCATTTCACCTCACCCATCCGGCGCTATGCGGACCTGATCGTGCATCGCGCACTGATCACGGCCCATGGCTGGGGCAAGGACGGGCTGACCGAGGACGAAGTCACCCGGCTGGAGGAGACGGCCACCCATATCTCGGACACGGAACGACGTTCGATGATGGCCGAAAGGGACACCACCGACCGATATCTGGCTGCCTATCTCAGCGAACGGGTGGGCAACGAATTCACGGGCCGTATCAGCGGCATTGCCCGGTTCGGGGCCTTCGTAAAAATGGAGGAAACCGGCGCGGATGGTCTGGTTCCGGTGCGGTCTCTGGGGCGCGAGTTCTTTCACTTTGACCGCGAGGCGGGGACGCTGATGGGCTCAGATACCGGCCTGATCATCGCCATCGGTCAACGCGTCACTGTGCGTCTGACCGAGGCCACGCCGGTGACCGGCGGGCTGGAGCTGGAGCTGTTGTCGATCGAAGATCAGGCCATGCCTCGCGGGCGCGGCCCTGCAAAACGCGGCGCGCGGCGCAAGGCGGTCAGCACAAAGCGCAAGAAAGACAAGATCAAGCGCAAGGTCGAACGCAAACGCCGTCAGAGGTGATAGGTCAGCGCCCGCGCAATCAGCCAGCCGTGCCGCGTGGCGTCGATCTGGTCCGGGGTGTCGAACAAAACCGCACGGTTCCCGTCGATCCTGTCTTCGCCGGGAAAGGTCGTGGTGAAATCCCCCATCAGCCGGCTTTGGCAATGTACGAACAGGGCAAAGGGGGCTGATTTGTGCCCGCCCAGCCGAATGGTTGAGCCCTTGGGCGCAAGATAGGCGGGTTGGCCCCAGCGCAGATCCTCGGTCAACGGTTGCGCACTGGGCAATCCGCGCGCGGTTTCATACACCAGTTCACGCAGGGCCAGAGCCCCCGCGCGGGTATTCTGGGGAAATGCGTCAAAGGCGGCTTGCACCTTGGGGTCTTCAAACGGTGTCATAGCGGGATCGCCTGTTCCATCCGGTCAACATAACTGCTGAGCAACGTATCCTGTTTGATCCGGCGCGTCAGGGGGGAGTCGGCTGGGGTTGCGCGCATCGCGGCCAGCATCGGACCGACGCTCATATCCGCAGCGCTGGGCTGATCACCCAGCAGGTAGGGCGATTGCCACAGATAGGCCGAAATCGCCTCCAAATCGTGTTCAAGGCGGTCCAAGCGTTCGGCCGGGGAAAACCGGGACACGCCCTGAAACCCCAGCCCCTTAAGAACCGATTTGCGCACCGAATTCGACACAGGCCTGCGGATCAGCGCCGGGATCACTGTGAAGAATGTATCCCGCAGGATGGGCCAGACCTCATCATTGGCCCAACGATCCTGAACGATGTGGAAATACAGATGTTCCTCGGCCATACGGATCAGCGCGCGCGACTGCGCCTTCTGAAGATCGCTCAGGCCCGCGTCGAAATCCGCGCCTTGTGCCTCAAGCCATTCGCGGATCAGATCGCTGTCGGGCACAAGCCGTTCCGGCGTGCGCAGCACCGGCAGTTTCTGATGCGGCATCTTGCGCGGGTCCAGCATATCGGACCGCTGCCATCGTTGCCCCGAATGTTGCAGCATCAGGGCTGTTTTCACGCAAAATGGGCTGGCGCTGAATAGGCCAAAGGCAGAGGGAAAGGTCAAAAGGGTCAGCATCTGAGGCTCCAAAACAGGTGTGCCGAACAGATAGCGGGGGTTGATGACAATTATTGTCATTAGGCATAGGGTAACCTGCGATATGTCCCGTACCGCCCGCCTGTTCCAGTTGATGCAAGCCCTGCGCTCTGGCCCGTCGCCCAAAACGTCCGGCCAGCTTGCGCAGGACCTGGGCGTATCGGCCCGTACCGTGCATCGCGATATCGATACGTTGCGCGGCCTTGGGGCGGTAATCGACGGTGAAGCGGGGTTTGGGTTTACGCTGATCGAAGATGCCACCCTGCCGCCCCTGGGGTTTACGGATGATGAGCTTGAGGCCCTTGTTCTGGGCCTGCGCGAAGTGCAGTTGATCGGTGATCCGGCCCTGTCCGATGCAGCCAGCACCGCGCTGCGCAAATTGCAAGGACGGCTGCCGCAGCGCCAGTCTCATCGTCTGAGCCACGCGGTGCTGACGGCCACCCGGTTCGACCGGCCCGCGCTGCCGGGGATTGAGGTTGCCGCCCTGCGTCAGGCCACATGGGATGAGCGTACGGTCGAATTTGCCTATACGGATGCAAAGGGTGACAACACATATCGCAAGGTCGATCCGCTGAGCATCGTCTATATGGACCGCGCCAGTGTGTTGCTGAGTTGGTGCCATTTGCGTCAGGATTTCCGTGTCTTCCGGTTGGACCGGATGCAAGAGATGACCGTGACAGATGACAGTTTCCGACCTAACCGCGTTGCGCTGTTGCGCGAGGCGCTGGCCCGTATTCGCGCAGAGCGCGAAGCAAAAGAAAGTGAGAACGCGTCCTGAGTGTTTTGAGAATTTCCAATTTCGCGCTATCCTGCGGTCAGAGCAGTGATCAGGATAATCGGAATGCAAAGATGCGTAAGCGGCGTCATGACCGCGGCATTGTGGGCATCCATTGTGCAGGCGGATACAACAAAATTACCAACACCGTCTCAGGATCTGGCCGCCCACGGCCAACTTCAAACCGCTGCGGCGGGTGTGTCAGTATCAATCCGGCCGGTATTGCGGCCTACGACCGAGGCAAAACGGGTGAGTGCTGAGGGCAACGCCCGGTTTCAGGCGTGGCTTGGGGCGTTTCGCGACCGGGCCGAAGCGCAAGGAATCTCGCGCCGCACACTGGAGCGTGCGCTGGCGGATATGCGCTATGACAGGGATGTCATAGAACGGGATCGCAACCAGGCAGAGTTCACCAAACCGATCTGGGATTATCTGGATTCCGCCGTGTCAGACCGGCGGGTCACAGGCGGTCTGGATGCGCTGAGGGCGCATGGTCAGGCGTTGGACCGGATCGAAGCCACTTATGGTGTGGAAAAAGAAGTGGTCACCGCGATCTGGGGGCTTGAGACTTCGTTTGGCGGATTTCGCGGTAACAATCAGACATTGCGGTCGCTGGCGACCCTGGCGTTTGATGCGCGGAGGGCGCAGTTTTTTGAAACCCAACTGATTGCAGCGTTGCAGATCATCGAGGCGGGCGATGTCAGCCCGCAGAACATGATCGGCAGTTGGGCGGGCGCGATGGGGCATACGCAGTTCATGCCGACTTCGTTCCTGGATCACGCGGTGGATTTTGACGGCGACGGGCGCCGCGACATCTGGTCGGACAACCCAACGGATGCGTTGGCTTCGGCCGCGTCTTATCTGGCGCAGCATGGATGGACCAAGGGTCAGCCCTGGGGGGTCGAAGTTCGCCTGCCTGAGGGGTTCGATTTTGCCACCGCGCGGCGCGACTTCACCCGATTGCCGTCAGAATGGGCGGCCCAGGGGGTGCTCGCACGCGACGGCAAACCGGTGCCGGACCATGGGGCTGCGGCGATCCTGCTGCCTGCGGGCGGGCAAGGCGTTGCGCTGATGATCTTTGATAATTTCAAGGTGATTGAGGCCTATAACGGCGCTGACGCCTATGTCATCGGGATTGGCCACCTGTCTGACCGGTTGGCCGGCCGCCCTGCGTTTCAAGGGGATTGGCCGCGCGGCGATCGGGTTCTGAGCTTTTCTGAGAAAAAAGAGCTGCAGAGCCGACTGACCGAGGCAGGCTTTGACACGCAAGGGATTGACGGGCGCACGGGTCCCAATACGACCCGCGCCGTGCGCGCCTATCAGCTGGCGCAAGGCCTTTTGCCGGATGGCTACGCGTCCCTGCGGTTGCTTGAGGGGCTGAGATAGGGGCGGGGGCACTGCCTCGCCGCCCCCGCCTGGGATTTCGTTAGCCAGCCAAAGCTGAGCGGATCACGACGCGGCTTTCATCAGATCCTGTTCAATGATCTCCGCATGGGCTTCGTCGAGGGATTTTTGAATGCGCACAAACATCTCGTCGATTTCCGCCGGTGTCATGATCAGAGGCGGCGAGATGATCATTCTGTCGCCGACATGGCGCATGATCAGGTTGTTGGCAAAACAGCGCTCTCGGCAGATATATCCTATTGTGCCCGGCTCTGACGCGAATTTGGCGCGGCTTGCCTTGTCCGGCGTCAGCGCGATCGAGGCCATCATACCTACGATTTTCGCCTCACCGACCAGTGGGTGATCGGCCAGCGCCTCCCATTTGGTTTTCAGATAGGGGGCGGCCACGTCGCGCACGTGATCGACGATTTTCTCTTCTTCAAGAATGCGCAAGTTTTCCAGCGCCACGGCTGCCGCAACCGGATGGCCGGAATAGGTATAGCCATGGTTGAATTCCGTCGCGCCGATCACTTCGGCAATCTCATCCGTAACGATAGACCCGCCGATGGGCGCATAGCCCGAGCTGAGACCTTTGGCGATGGTCATGATATCCGGCTTGATGCCGACGGTTTGCGAACCGAACCAGTTGCCTGTGCGGCCGAACCCGCAGATCACCTCATCAGCGATCAGCAGGATATCGTATTTGTCGCAGATGCGCTGAATTTCGGGCCAGTAAGTCTCGGGCGCCACGATCACGCCGCCTGCGCCTTGTACGGGTTCGGCGATGAAGGCCGCGACGCGCTCCTCGCCAAGATCCTGGATCGCCTCTTCAAGCTCGCGCGCGCGGGCAAGGCCAAACTCCTCGGGCGACATGTCGCCGCCTTCGGCCCACCAGTTGGGCTGATTGATGTGGTGGATGTCGGGGATCGGCATGCCACCCTGAGCGTGCATTCCGGACATGCCACCCAGCGATCCCGATCCCACGGACGAGCCGTGATAGGCATTGTGACGGCTGATGATGATGTTCTTGTCGGGTTGGCCTTTCTCGTCCCAGTAGGTGCGGACCAGACGGATATTGGTATCGTTGGCCTCGGACCCGCTGCCGGCAAAAAACACATGGTTCAGATCGCCCGGCGCAATCTCGGCCAACTTGGCGGACAGGGCGATGGCGGGAACATGGGTCGTTTTGAAGAAGGTGTTGTAATAGGGCAGTTCCCGCATCTGGCGGGCTGCCGCCTCTGCCAGCTCGTCCCGGCCATAGCCGATATTGACGCACCACAATCCGGCCATCGCATCCAGAATGCGTTCGCCTTCGCTGTCTGTCAGGTACACACCGCTTGCCTGGGTAATGACCCGAGCGCCCTCTTTCCCAAGCGATCCGTTGGTGGAAAACGGATGCATGTGATGCGCCGCATCCAGGGCCTGAAGCTCGGCGGTCGGCATGTGATTGGTGATGGTGGACATCAGGGATTCTCCTGCAACAGCGGTTGCGGGCTAGAATATGATCAAATTATTGAGTGTCAATTGAATCGCGCATCGTCAGCCCTGGCCTGTCGTGCCAAGCATCAGCTGCATCCCCTGTTCGATGTCACGCGCGGTTGCTTTCGCGGCCTCCTCCGCATCTTTGTGACGTAGCGCCGACAGGATCTCCTTGTGCCGGTCAGGCAGGCTCTGCGTGCCGAAACGGCCGCACACCACGCGCAGGGATGGACCGAATCGCAGCCAAAGCCGCTCGACCAGATCAAAGAGCACCGGCGCATCCGCATGACGATAGAGCGTTTCGTGAAACGCGTGGTTCAGCCGCAGATAACCGCCGACGTCACCGTCAGAAATCATAAGGTCCAGGCGTTGATCCAGCTGTTCGAGATGATCGATATCCGCGGAGGTCATTTTGGGTGTAGCGCGCATGGAAAGCTCTGATTCTACGCACTTTCTTGCAAAAATAACCTGCTGCACATCGCTATCTGACAGCAGTGGTACGCTGACCCTGCGATTGCCCTGAAACACCAGCGCGCCGTCCGAGATCAACCGTCGAATCGTTTCGCGCACTGGTGTCATGCCAACACCAAGAGAATCAGCCAGCCCCTGAATGGTTACAGGCTGTCCCGGCACAAGATCACCAAACAGAATCTGAGATTTCAATATTTGGTAAACCTGCTCATGCGCCGGGCGGTTGCCGGGTTCTGCGCCAGGTGTGGGTGCCTTATTTTTGATCAAATCCAAGTGGTTTGCCCCAATTTACATGATCCTGACTTGCCAGGTCATTTACCTCATGAAACCTTACGCAGGATCGGGGGAAAACGCAAAACTTGATCAAATCCAAAAAAGCGGAAAATATAGCCGCACTTTGCAGGGAGAAGAAAATGTCAATCAAAACGCTGACAATGACAGCGGTCATCGCACTGGGGACTTCGGCGGCCTTCGCCGAAGAAGTGCGCGTGTACAACTGGTCAGATTACATCGATGAAGAACTGTTGAACAAATTCGAGGAAGAGACGGGCCTGACCCTGATCTATGACGTATTTGACAGCAATGAGGTGCTTGAGACCAAAATGCTGGCCGGTGGGTCCGGGTACGATGTCGTCGTGCCATCGGGGACGTTCTTGCAGCGCCAGATCCAGGCGGGCGCCTTTCAGGAGCTCGACGGTGCACAGCTGTCGAACGCGGGCAATCTGTGGGACGTCATTCAGGACCGCACTTCAGGGTATGATCCGAACAATGCATATTCGATCAACTACATGTGGGGCACCACGGGTATTGGTGTAAATGTCGACAAGGTCAAAGAGGCGCTTGGCGATGATGTGGCCCTCAACAGCATGGATCTTGTTCTGAAGCCCGAAAACATGGAAAAGCTTGCCTCTTGCGGCGTGCATTTCCTGGATGCGCCGGCAGAAATGATCCCGATGACGTTGCAGTATATCGGCGAGGACCCCGACAGCCATGATCCCGATGTGATCAAAAAGGTCGAAGATGTGCTGACCGGCGTGCGCCCGCATATTCAGAAGTTCCACAGCTCGGAATACATCAACGCGCTGGCCAATGGCGATATCTGCGTGGCCGTTGGATGGTCGGGCGATATTCTGCAGGCTCGCGATCGCGCGGCGGAGGCAGAAAATGGGGTGACTATCGAGTATCACCCCTTCGCGGAAGGATCGCTGATGTGGTTCGACCAGATGGCCATTCCGGCGGATGCTCCGAACCCGGAAGGCGCGCATAAGTTCCTGAATTTCATTCTGGATGCCAACAATATGGCTGCGGCGTCGAACTATGTGTACTACGCCAACGGAAACAAGGCGTCGCAAGAGTTCCTGGAGGAAGACGTCATTGGTGATCCTGCGATCTACCCGGATGATGCAACCATGCAGAACCTCTATATCACCACGCCTTATCCGGCAAAAACCCAGCGGGTCGTGACCCGTCTGTGGACCAAGATCAAATCGGGCACCTGATCCGATTCATCAGCGCAAGGCGGCCATGACCGCCTTGCCAGTTTTCCAGATTGCCGAAACGGGGACTGCATGAACTCTGATGTCTTTGCGCCGTGGGATGACCCGCAGGCGAAACCCTTGATCCAGTTCCAGAACGTCACCAAACGATTTGGTGAGTTTACGGCGATCGACAACCTGTCGCTGGATATCTTCGAACGCGAATTTTTTGCGCTGCTTGGTCCATCCGGCTGTGGCAAGACCACGATGATGCGGATGCTGGCGGGTTTTGAAACCCCGACCGAGGGGCATATCATGCTGGGCGGTCAGGACATCGACCCCATTCCGCCGAACAAGCGTGCCGTGAACATGATGTTCCAGTCCTATGCCCTGTTTCCTCATCTCAGCGTCTGGGAGAATATCGCCTTTGGCCTGCGCCGGGACAGCATGCCCAAGCAGGACCTGGAAAACCGAGTTGAAGAGATGCTGCGCCTGACCCGGTTGGAACAGTTTGCTCGCCGAAAGCCGGACCAGATTTCAGGGGGCCAGCGACAGCGTGTGGCCCTGGCCCGATCACTGGCCAAGGCGCCGAAACTGTTGCTGCTGGATGAGCCCTTGGGCGCGCTGGACAAGAAACTGCGTCAGGACACGCAGTTTGAATTGATGGACATTCAGGAAAAGACCGGCACCACTTTTGTCATCGTGACCCACGATCAGGAAGAGGCCATGACTGTGGCCAGTCGTGTCGCGGTGATGGATCAGGGCAGGCTGATGCAGGTGGCAACGCCGGACCGGATTTATGAGAACCCGGCCTCGGTCTATGTTGCGGATTTCATTGGTGATGTGAACATCATCGAAGGGCGTGCATCTTCCAACGGGGGCGACGCCTATCAGATTGACTGGGCCGAAGGGCAAGCCCCTATCGCTGCGGCGTCCAAGGCGGAATTCAGCAATGGCCAGACCTGCCATCTTGCGATCCGGCCCGAAAAGGTCGCGATCTCTGCCGAACGTCCCACAGATGCGGTGAATGCCGTTCAGGGCAAGGTGTTGGACATCGCCTATCTGGGCAACCTGTCCACCTATCACGTTGAACTGGCCAACGGCACGATCATCAAGGCACAGACGGCCAATACCCGCCGCATCTCGCGCCGTTCGTTCACATGGGAAGACCCGGTCTGGCTGTCCTGGACAGCGACGGCTGCGGTTTTGCTGGCGAACTGATGCGTCGCGCGATCCTGATCGCCATTCCTTATGTCTGGCTGCTGGCGCTGTTTCTGGTGCCGTTTTTCATCGTATTGAAGATCTCGCTGTCTGACACGGAGCTGGCGATACCGCCCTATACGCCCACTCTGGACCTGTCGGCGGGATGGGCTGGCATCAAAGAGTTCTTCAGCCAGCTGGATTTCGAGAATTTCGTCTGGCTGACCGAGGATGACCTTTATTGGAAAGCCTACCTTTCCAGCGTCAAGATTGCGTTGATCTCGACCATCTTCACACTGCTGGTCGGCTATCCCATCGCCTATGGCATGGCCCGCGCCCCGGTCGAATGGCGCCCAACGCTGATGATGCTGGTCATTCTGCCGTTTTGGACCTCGTTCCTGATCCGCGTCTATGCGTGGATGGGAATTCTGTCGAACGAAGGCTATCTGAACCAGCTGTTGCTGTGGACCGGCATCATCTCGACCCCGCTGACGATCCTGAACACGAACACTGCTGTCTATATCGGCATCGTCTATACCTATCTGCCGTTTATGATCCTGCCGATCTATTCGTCGCTAGAGCGGATGGACGGTTCGCTGATCGAGGCCGCCGAAGACTTGGGTTGTTCGCGATTTCAGGCGTTCTGGCTGGTGACCATACCCCTGTCGCGCCCCGGCATCATCGCGGGCTGTTTCCTGGTGATGATCCCGGTGATTGGTGAGTTCGTCATCCCGTCACTTCTAGGCGGCTCGGGTACGTTGATGATCGGCAAAGTGCTGTGGGAGGAGTTCTTCTCGAACCGCGACTGGCCGGTTGCGAGTGCCGTCGCTGTCGTATTGCTGTTGATCCTGGTGATCCCGATTGTGCTGTTCCAGCGCAACCAGCAAAAACAGACGGAGGCCGAGAAATGAATAGGCTCAGCTGGTTCAATGCGGTGTCCTTGACGCTGGGGTTTGCGTTTCTCTACATCCCGATGATCATACTGATCATCTTCAGCTTCAATGAAAGCAAACTGGTTACGGTCTGGGCCGGGTTTTCGACCAAATGGTACGGCGAGTTGATGCAGAACGAGGCGTTTCTGGACGCCGCCTGGGTCACAATCCGGGTTGCCGTGTTCTCATCAACTCTGGCGACGATTTTGGGCACCGCTGCAGCCTATGTGCTGGTGCGTGGTGGGCGGTTCTTTGGCCGGACGCTGTTTTCCGGCATGATCTATGCCCCGCTGGTGATGCCCGAAGTAATCACCGGTCTGTCGCTGCTGCTTCTCTTTATCGGGATTGGTCTGGACCGGGGCATCCTGACCATCGTTCTGGCCCATACAACCTTTTCGATGTGCTTTGTGTCTGTCGTCGTGTCCTCGCGGCTGGTCACCTTCGACAAGTCGCTGGAAGAGGCCGCTCTGGACCTCGGCTGTTCGCCTGCGCAGGCCTTTCGCCTTGTCACCCTGCCGATCATTGCGCCTGCGGTGATCTCGGGTTGGCTGCTGGCGTTTACATTGTCGCTGGACGATCTGGTGATCGCATCATTCACATCCGGGCCATCCGCGACGACCCTGCCGATCAAGATTTTCTCTGCCGTGCGCCTCGGGGTGAGCCCTGAGATCAACGCCCTGTCGACCCTGATGATAGCGGTGGTCACCGTAGGCGTCATAACGGCGTCGCTGGTGACAAAGCGCGCGATGGTGCGACAAAGGCAAGATGAGCTTGCCGCCGCCAGAGCCGAATGAACCGCATATACGCCGACTATAGTTTCAGCCCTGCGCCGCGGGCCGGGTGCTGGTGGGACGAAACGATTGAGGCACCGGATTGGCCTGTTCAGAGCGGTGATCTTGCTGTGGATGTCGCGATCATGGGCGGTGGATTTACCGGGCTTTCCGCGGCGCTTCACCTGGCCGAAGGTGGCGCTTCGGTCGCTGTGCTTGAGGCCGAAACTCCCGGCTGGGGCGCATCTGGCCGTAATGGCGGGTTCTGTTGTCTGGGCGGGTCCAAACTGTCGCGCCAAATGATGGTTCGGCGCTATGGCGAAGCGGCGACACAGGATTATGAACACGCCGAGGAGGACGCCGTCGCGTTGGTTGCGCGCCTTTTGTCCGATCATGACATCACAGCTGACACACATTCCAAAGGCGAGACAATTCTGGCGCATTCAGCCCGCGCGATGAACCGGCTGCGCCGAAGGGCGGGTGATGAGGGCATATTGCACGAAATCAAAGACCTTGGGGGGCTGGGGCTCGGGGGGAGTTTTGCGGGCGGCTATACCACTCCGGTCGGGTTCGGGCTAAACCCCAGGAAATACCTGTTTGGCCTGGCCTCCGCCGCACAATCAAAAGGGGCTTTGCTGTTTCAGCGCAGCGGTGTTCTGCGGATCGTCAAGTCAACCCGCGGATTCGACCTGCAAACGCCGCTTGGCAGTATCCGGGCCGAGAAGGTTCTGATCTGCACCAACGGCTATTCCAGCGAGGATACCCCCGATTGGATGGCAGCACGCTATATGCCCGCCCAATCGACGGTTTTGGTGACCCGCCCCCTGGCCGAGGCTGAACTGCAGGCGCAGGGTTGGACCTCTGATCAGATCGCCTATGACACACGTCACCTTCTTCATTATTTCCGGTTGCTGCCCGACAGGCGGTTTCTGTTTGGAATGCGCGGCGGTTTGCGATCTTCGGCGCGGGCCGAACACGCCATTCGACGCAAAGTGGTGGCGGATTTTCACCGCATGTTCCCGGCCTGGGCCACTGTCGATATCACGAATATCTGGTCGGGAATGGTGTGTCTGTCGCGCGACCTTGTACCTTTTGCGGGTCGCGTTCCCGATCAAGGAGAGCTTTATGCGGGCTTTGCCTATCACGGGAACGGCGTTGCGATGGGCACCTATTGCGGGCGGGCATTGGCACGTTTGGCGCTGGGCCAGCCTTCGGGCCTGCCGGGACCGATTTCCCAGACGCCGGGCCGGTTTCCGCTGGGGCGCTGGCGGCGTCTGCTTTTACCACCGGCGTATCTGGCTATGGGGATTGCGGATCTTTGGTAGCGGTCAGAACCTCGAACTCCCGCTCAAAGGCGGCGGCATAATCCGCGGCCTCGTTTTCTGCGCGCCACAGGCAATAGGCAGCCATGCGCCAGGCGAACCACGGGCGCAACGCCCGGTAACGTGACGCAACCGCAGGCTGGCCATAGGCAGTCATAAAGTGCTGCTCTTCCTCTGGTGACAAAGGCGCGCCGCGGTAGATCTGTTGCATTGCCGGCGACAGAAACATCGCAAGGTCTTCGCACGGATCACCCAGAGCCGGGCATTGCCAGTCGATCAGTGTGGCACCTCTGCCCGATACAAGAATATTGCCCGGAACCGGATCGCCGTGAATCAAGACGCGCTGCGCCAGCGGGTCGACAGATGAATGCGGTTTCACTGCCATCAGAACGTTTTTTCGGCTGGATCGACAGTTGTTTAGGATGCGGGTGGCATGCTGTTCCAGGTCCGCGCTGCCGTTGCACCCAAGGGGGACATCAACATTGGTGTTAAACCCATGCACCTTGGCCAGCAGTTGTCCCACGCGGCCGCTGTCGGATGACCATGGCACCCCGGGGGCGTGGTCGTAGATGACCCAGGTATGGTCCTCGAAAGACCCCGTCGCCCGCAGATTTGGCACGATCCCGGTGTCGCGAAAAGCCGTCAGGCAGGCGGCCTCGGCCCGGGGATCGTTTCGGAACAAAGGGTTTTCGAAAGCTGTGCAATAGAGTTTGAGAACCGTGTCATTGCCATCGCCCAGTATCTTCCAGACCTGATTGGTGCGCCCGCCATACAGGACCTCGAACCGCACATCCGGCATGACCAAATGCCGAGTGTTCAGATGCGCCACAAGCGCGGGTGGAGGAAAATTTGTGTCAGTCAGAACGGCACACCATGTCCAAAGCGAGTCGGAATTTGCAAAGCTTTGGACTGCACCGCGCCGCAGATCAAGCGCCTGTTCGGATATGCGCGACGCTTTCAACCGGAATTGTCGCGCCGCTTTCCAGTGTCAACAGGATGGAGTCCTCGGTGGTCTGGGCCTCGGTTACGCGGCTGAACACCATGGCGGATGTCTCGGACACCAGTTCCTTGTTGCGGAAGTTTTCCAACGATGCTGTGTATGCCCCTGCGGGCAGCGCACCATCTTTGGTCTGCCCGGTCCAGGTAAAACTGGTGCTGTCCGTTGGCACTGGAACCCTGTCCACAACCCCACCGTTTTCGTTGCGAACAACAAGCTCGGCCTTGTCCGCGGTGGGGTCGGGGCCGATGGTCATCTCGATGGGTGTTCCATTGAAGCTGAAGGCCGCAGACGTCTGCACTTTCGTCCCGACCCAGCTGTTCAGTTGATCCAGGTTGACACTCATCGCGCCGGCGAGGTTCGACAGAAGGTCATTGGTTTGCACTTGCTGCTCCACCATCGAGAATTGGGCAAGCTGCGAAGCATATTCCGACGAATCCAATGGTTCCAACGGGTCTTGATTGCGCGCCTGCACCGTCAGCATTTTCAGAAAGGTCTCAAAATCCGATGTCAGCGCAGACGTTTGCGCAGAGTTCGATGCTGTAGCAGGGGACGTGTTGGCGGAATTGATCGGTGAGATCATGTGTCAAAGCCTCATGTCTAGGCCCCCGTCGGGGCGAATGGGTCGTGGCTGAGGCGCAGGGCCGCTGTCCTCTTGCGCCAGGGTCATGCCGTCGCTGTGTGACGATGCTGTGTCATGGTTTTCGGGGTCGCTGTCGCCGGGCGTTCCCAGATCGAAAGACAGATCGTCAAACCCCAGTTTCTGAAACTCTTCCGCCAGAACCGAGATATGGCGCCGCATCAGGTCCAGCGTTTCTGGCCGTTCGGCGATGATGGTCATGTATGCGCCGTCGTCACGACCGTTAAAGGTGATCGAAACGCGGCCCAGCTCTTCGGGGTTAAGGGCAACTTCAACTGTCCCGGGTTTCGCGGTAATGACGGCGGCCATTTGCCCGGCAATTGCACGGGCAATCTCAGCCCGTGCGGCTTGTGGCATCTGGCCAATTGTCGTGTCGCGTAGCGGAGTGGACTGCTGCTCTTTGATCGGGGCCAAATCTGGGATGTCTGTGTCCGATGAAACAGCACTTTCGAGCGGCGTGCCACCGGTATCCACCTTGTTTGTCGTCAGCGGTGCCGAGCCAGAGACGGCCGTAGGTACAGGGTTTTTTTCCGGTGCAGTTATCCTCACCTGCCCCGTCGTCTGGAACCGCGACAAAGGACCAGCGGCCTCGGTCAAGCCGCGTTCAGGCTTTGCAATCTGGGCAAATTTGGCCTGAATTGCAGACTGTGTGCCGGACTGCGCGAACGCTATGTCCGGCCTCGCAGAAGCGGACTTTTCAGACGGTGGTGCAATGGGAGGATCCTGCGACGCTTGCGTCTCAGCCGTTCCGTTTGGGCGCAGCGCTGTCCCTTGTTCGGGTACCGGCTTTGCGTTTTTCTGGACCGGCTGCAATTCGGCCGGGGCTGCGGCAACCGGGGCGGCGGTTGCCTCGGTTGGTATCTGATGCGCAGCCTCGGGCCAAGGGGGCTGGGGGATGTCCGTGACAGCCACCTCGGATGGCTCGACCTCGCCCTCCTCAACCTCAGGGATCGTTTCAACATTGATTTCGGGATCGTCCGGCACCGTGACGTCCGGTCCCTCAGACGCAAATTCAGCCATGTCATCCAGCACATCCTGAAAGGCCTGTTCGGGCTGTGTCATGCTTTGCGGGTCAGGCGCAGACCTTTGTTTTTCAGGCACTGACGCCTGGGTCGCCATCTGTAACAGGGGATTGGGCATTTTGCTCCGGCTCCGTTTCGTTGGCCAGCAATCTGCCTTCAGGAAGTTACGTTTATTTTAACCGCTCTCCTCTTTGATCGGGAAAGATACCCACAATTTTCGGAGAACCCGATGAAGATTTCCTCGCAAACCCCGATGGCCCAGCCATCTAACGCCCTGACCAAATTACAGGCCGCCGCGGTCGAGCTTGAGGCCACGTTTCTGTCAGAAATGCTCAAATCCGCCGGGCTGGGCAAATCACGCGACTCGATGAACGGAGGAGCGGGCGAGGATCAGTTCGCCTCGATGCTGGTTCAGCATCAGGCGCGGCATTTGGCGCAGGCAGGCGGTGTTGGCCTGTCCGAAGTGTTTTTTAACGCAATGACGGAGAAAGCAGATGACAAATGAGGTGATCGAATCGCTTGAACAATTGCTGGACCGCGAAAAAACGGCCCTCGAACGCGGGGATCTGGACAAGGTTAGCAGCGAAACCCCGGAAAAAGAAAAACTGATCGGTACGCTGGCAGACATGCAGGTGATCGAAACAGATGATCTGATCCGAGTGCAAAAGAAGCTGGAAAGAAATCAGTCGCTGCTCAACAGCGCGGCCGAAGGGATTCGTGCAGTGGCCGATCGTTTGGCCGAACTGCGTCGCGTCCGGCAAGAGTTCAGCACCTATGACGCCTCGGGCCAACGCAGCGGATATACGGTGCGCACAAGGGCAAAACTGGAAAAGCGCGCATAGGTCCTGAGTTGATTCAAATCCTACGGTTTTGGGGTGTGTGCCTTAGCACTCCGTTAGGGGATGACGGTCAAAGGTGAGCGTGCACCTGAAGCAACGGGTGGCGCGAAGGCCGGATGGCACAACGCATTGGTCAGAACGACACATCATCCGCCAACTCGGCGGGAAAACCAAAGGCGTCAAATGCGCCTGTACTTGGAAAAGGATAACTAAATGTCCAGTATTCTGACAAACAATGGCGCAATGGTTGCGCTGCAAACCCTGAAATCGGTCAACAAGAACCTGGCGATGACCCAAAGCGCCATTTCGACCGGTAAAGAAGTGGCAACGGCCAAAGACAACTCGGCGGTCTGGGCGATCTCCAAAGTGATGGAATCGGACGCCAAGGGTTTTGGCGCCATCAAAGACAGTCTGGCGCTGGGTGAATCGACCGTAGCCGTGGCCCGCAACGCGTCGGAAACCGTGACCGACCTGCTGACGCAGATGAAAGAAAAGATCGTCGCGGCGCAGGAAGACAACGTTGACCGTGGCAAGATCAATGATGACGTCACAGCGCTGCGCGATCAGATCGCATCCGTTGTCGGTGCAGCGCAGTTCAACGGTCTGAACCTGGTTGACGGGACGGCTGGTACGGTATCCGTTCTTTCGTCGCTGGATCGGGACAATACCGGTGGGGTGACCGCATCCTCGATTTCTGTGGCCAGTCAGGACCTGTCCATCGGTGGGTACACCGCCAAAGGTGTTCTTGCCGGTTCGGACAACGCGACAACCGACAATGACGTGGCCGGATTCACTCTGAACCGTGCCACGGGCACGGGTGATATTGTCATCGACAGTTCGACTGACAACTTCGAGGTTGGTGACAGCGTGTCGATCCGTGTGGGCGATCAAGAGGTGTCCTATACCATTCAGGACAGCGATCTGGATCCGTCTGGCACCTATGACAACAACTACACCGATGCTTTGGTGGCGGTTGGCCTGAAGAACCAGATTGATGCCCTGGGCATCACGGGTCTTGCGGCGGATTATGACTCGTCCGGCGCACCGAACACGATTGCCTTTGCCACAGGTACTGCAGCCGCAGGGGCTGACGCGGATCAGGACATTGCGATTTCGGCGCAGTTCACAAATGCCGGTTCGGGTGGTCTTGGCGCGCTGAGCTCGATCAACGTGTCGACGGATGCTGGTGCTGCAGCGGCGCTGGGAACCATTGAAACGCTGATCGACACCTCGATCGATGCGGCGGCGGCCTTCGGTTCGGCGCAGGGACGCATCGAAACGCAGCAGGAGTTTGTGTCGAAACTGACAGACTCTTTCAAATCCGGTATCGGCTCTTTGGTTGATGCCGATATGGAAGAGACCTCGGCCCGTCTGCAGGCTCTGCAGGTACAGCAGCAGTTGGCGACCCAATCGCTGTCGATTGCGAACCAGGCACCGCAGTCCATCCTGTCGTTGTTCCGTTAAGCCAGGAACCGAACCGGGGCGCGCCAGACGCGCCCCGGAATTGACCGCCCCCTGATGGACAATTGGAAGGATTTCAAGTGACCCCGCAAGCCTATGCTCAGACTGCCTATGCGCAAACAGCGGCCCCAACCCGCACGCCCCGAGACACCGAATACGAAGCGATTTCAAAAATCACACATCGGCTCAAGACCGCATCAACGCGCAAGTCTCAGGATTTTGGCGGTTTTGTACGCGCACTGCATGACAATCGCCGTCTCTGGAGCGTTCTGGCCTCGGGCGTGAGTGATTCCGACAATGGGCTGCCCAATGAACTGCGGGCGCGCATTTTCTATCTGGCGGAGTTCACCGAACAACACAGCAGCCAGGTTCTCGGCAACAAGGCCTCGATCGAACCGCTGCTTGAGATCAACATGGCAGTCCTGCGCGGCCTGCGTCAGATGAGGGGCAGCTGATGAGTGGTCTCGTCCTGAAACTTGCCCCGAAAGAACGTGTTCTGATCAATGGTGTTGTCATCGAAAACGGGGACCGACGCAGCCGGTTCTCGATTATGACGCCTCAGGCCAACGTGTTGCGTCTGCGCGATGCGATCCACCCGGAAGAGGCGACAACCCCTGTCCGGCGGGTGTGTTACGCAGCGCAACTGGTCCTGTCTGGGGATACGGACCCCGATCAGGCCCGGCAGCAGCTGCTGCGCAGGATCGAAGAGCTTAGTCAGGTCTTTACGGATATCGACAGTCGGCGAACCCTGGCAGAGGCGACGGATGCTTTGGTTGCGCGACAGTTCTACAAATGCCTCAAGGCGCTGAGAACGCTGTTGCCGCGTGAAGACCGCCTGATGGCCTATCACCAATGATCTTTCAGCCTGTCATACCGACCGGAGGGCTGGTTGGCTGGCGATTTCTGCAGCGCACCTATGACGCGCAGTTGCAGAGCTTTTCGACCTCAAACTTAAACCAGCGGGAAACGCAGTATTTCCTCGAAAACATCTCGAAGGTTCAGACCGCGGAAGATCTGGTTTCGGATCGACGATTGCTGCAAGTGGCTTTGGGCGCGTTTGGGTTGCAGGATGATCTGAACAATAAGTTCTTCATCCAGAAAATCCTGTCCGACGGAACCCGGGCGGATGATGCGCTTGCGAACCGATTGGCCGATGGTCGATATCGCGAGTTTTCTGAGGCCTTTGGGCTGGGACCAGGGGATTTCCGCAAAACCGGCCTGATCACAAATATGGAAAAGATCGCACAGGATAATCTTGTTGCAGGGTTCGAGATTGCGGTGGGCGATCAGGACGCATCGATGCGGATCGCATTGTATTCGCAACATGCGCTGAAAGAAATTGCCGAGGACAGCGGCAGCGAGGTCCGCAAATGGTTCGACGTTCTGGGCCTTCCGCCCCTGCGCGAGATGATGGAACGCGCCATGGGATTACCGCCAAGTTTTGCTCAACTGGATTTGGACAAACAGGTCGAGATTTTCAGGGATCGCCTGAGCCGGGTAACGGGTTCCGACGAAATCTCTCAATTCTCTGACCCGGAAACTCTGTCCCGGTTCACAGACACCTATCTGGCGCGAAATCAGATTGCCGAGCTGCAATTGACTATCTCTCCCGCGCAGACTGCGCTGTTTCTACTGGGCGGATAGGAGGTGTACCCAAACCACCGCCTGACCTGCGACAATGCGGTTTGAACCGAAGCAAACACCCGCGCTATGGGCTGTCGGATGTTTGGTCTATCCCGGTTTTGAGGGCAAAGGCCCGCACCGGTTGGGAGACATTGTGCAGATGCACTTCTCCCAGGTGAACCGCATGGTCGCATGCCGGTTTGATATCCTGAGAGACCACAATCCGATGCCCGGTTGTTTTGCTGTACTCGCCCAACCGTGCGGCAATGTTGGCGGCCTGGCCGATCACCGTGAAATCCAGTCGCTCGCGGGATCCGACATTGCCGTAGGTGACCCCTCCGTAGGCGACACCGATTGAACAATCGCAATCGCCATGACCTGCATCACGCAGTGCGTCCAGGCGTTCGACGATCTCAACCGCCGAGCGCTGGGCGTTGGTCTGAGCCTTCGACGCATCCTGACCCGCAGGGAAAACCGCAAGCACAGCGTCTCCAATGAATTTCAGAACTTCACCGTCATGGTCATGCACGATCTCGGAGACGGTTTCAAAAAAGTTGTTCAGCAATTCAATGTAATCGTCGCGCCCCAACTGTTCCTCCAGCGTGGTCGAGTTTCGCAGATCGCAAAACATGATCGCCGCGTCGATATCGTCCCCGTCTCCCCGGCGAATCTCACCACCCAGAACCCGGGCGCCGGATCGCTTGCCAACATAGGTTTCCAGCAGAACCTGCGCATTTTCGCGTTGCATGAACACTTCGTAAAACCGCGCGATAACGGTCGAGCATTCAAAAACAAGCCCCAGATTGGCAGTGGTGAACCCTTTGGGATGATCGCTCGTCAGTGTCAGAACATTGATGCGGCCATCTGAAAACGGCAGCGGCATGGCGACATAGTCCGTTCCGCCTTTTTCGCGCAAATCTTCCATGATCGGAAAGCTGTTATGCGGGTTCTCGACGCTCAGTCGCTGCCGAACGCCGCCCAACCCGTTTGAGACATGCCGCAACGGGCTGTTCAGAAAAGCGGGATGGTCGTGAATTTCATAGGTCGGGATATTGGTCGAAATCTCGTTTGAGCCCTTCTCCCAAATGTGGTGCTTTCCAGCGATCAGAGGGTGCAATGACCAGACCAGAACGCTGAGCCGTTGAAGGGCGATGCCGTGTTCAAGCATCTTCTCGGACAGGGCTTTGGTGAATTCTTCGGCGGTTTTGATCTCGGACGCACCGCGCATCAGCCAATCGATCAACGGACCGCTGATATTGCCGTCCTCGGGTTCGCGCAGTTTGTTTTCACCCAAATCGATCCGCGTCACGACGGTTTGAGAGAACCCGATATGACCCTGGATTGCAGCACTTTCGGGCAAGGCGTCTTCATAGGCCCAGATCGAGTTTTCCAACCGCTCGCCGGACAAACTGATGTCGTGATACGTGGCCGTTCCCTTAAAGGGGCAGAAGGTCTGCAATTCGGTTTCAGGGCCAAGTTCGATACAGACGTCTTCGCGCGGCACGTAAATGGCCGGCGGCAGGCGTGTTTCATACATGACCTTGGCATTGTGGCTTTCGGCCAACAGCACGTCATCGCGGTAAATGGCGATGCGACCCTGCAGCGGTTCGACGGTTAACCCATAGCCTTGAATCTTTGGTGCGGCGTGGACATTCATCATCAGCCTCCCAGTCCGGGGAACCCTTATAATGGGCGCTGAGGAGTTTATTTCCAAGGGTCGGCCAAGGGAAAATCCCTCAGATCATCTGAATGACGTCCTTTTCGATGGACAGCATATAGCCGCGTTTGGCGATGTTCTTGACCAGCAGCTCACTGACCATCTGATTGCCCAAGGCATCGCGAAGGCGTTTGATCCGGGTTGCTCCGGCGGCTTCGTCACAATCGGCAGCATCACGGCCCGAGATCACCGCCTCGATTTGCGCGCCTGACAGAACCTCATCATCCAGCCGAGATTCCGCCAGAACCGAGAGCGTCTCGATCGCGGCAGGTGTCAGCTTGAAGTCCATATTGTTGAGGTAGACGGTGTTTTCCTCACGGCTGATCAGCAAGGATGTCACCTGAATGCCGGTGCGTTCAATCTGCGCCATGCGGCGGTTCAAGAGAACCAGCATGACCAGAAACACAAGCGCCGTCACCAGCATCGCGCTGGCGAAGACCAGAAGAACGAAGATCACCATGCGATAGCTTGAAAGCGTATCGGCAAAGGCGGTGCCGGATTGCGCGAGAATTTCCAGCAATCGGATTTCGGCCTGCGAGGTCAGGTCACTTTCGACAAACAACCGCTCGACCCGGGCATTAAAGGCGTTGGCATCGGGTAAGGTCCAGAACAGAAAAACGGCGGCGGTGATCAGGATCAGGACGATGGCCGCAATACCTGCGCCCACCAGTCGTACACCGGATCGGCGGGCCTCAGTAACGGAGATAGAATTTTCCGGCATTGGCCTTCCTTTGATCCAACCCTTCCGGTCCGAAAACGGACATCACGTTCAGCAAAGTCCATCCTTTCGCCTTCAGGCGTTTGGAGACTTCTTTCTTGGCCTGCCCTTTTTTGCAGCCCGACACCTGCATGACGCCATAATGCAGACGCAGGGGGTTATCCTGCTTGGCCTTGTAATCCGCATAGCAATCCGCCGCGGACGCGGCAGAGCCAACCGATATCAGGACGGCCACAACCAGTGAAGAGAGGATCTGTTTCATAAGCTGCATCCTGCGCACGGGTTGGGCTGATATTCAATATCCTCAAGGGGTTTTGAAGGCTGATATCCGATAACAACCCACCGTTATTGCCTGACTGAGCAGGGCGATTCCAAAACGGATGTATCGAATTCGCGGTTTGTCCCCGAACCGAAGAAAACCCCAAAGGAGGTGCACCATGCATCGCAAGTTTATCGCCCTGATCGTCGCCCTCGCCGTTGTTGTGACAGGTGTCTCAGCCTCGCAAGCGCAGGCTCAGGACAACCGCAATCTTCTGGGCGGCCTCGCCGCGCTGGCCCTGCTGGGTGTTGCGGTCAATCACTATTCCAAGGAACAGAAAAAAGAAAAAGCCCGTCCTGTGACGCGCAATGTCTATCAGGAACATCACCATCATTATCAGCCGCGCCACCCGCAGAAGACCTACAAGAAAAAGCACAAGAAGCATCACACGCAAAAGCAGCGTCATTATAACCAGTATCCGGTGCGTCCGTTGCCGAAACGCGTGGCCCGGTACGACTTGCCGCAGCGGTGCCTGCGCACGTTCAAGAACTACTCAAGCCGGCATCCGTTGCTGGGACCGAAATGCCTGAACAAGCACTACAGACATGCCGGCAGCCTGCCGCATCAGTGCAAAGTTGGCTTTTGGAACGGCAAACATGTAAAACGCGCCTACGAGCCCGCCTGCCTGCGCCAACACGGTTACCGCATCGTTTACTAATGTCGAGCAGGAGCGGCGCCATCAGAAGCGTCGCGCCGGGAGGGGGTGGCCTGCGCTGCCCCCTTCTTTTTGCTTGCTATGATGCGCGAAACAGGCTTTGCCCGGTTGCATGACCAAACCGACTTTCGACATCGAACAGGCCCTGCTGGACCGTGGACATATAAGGATCGCAGGTGTTGACGAGGTGGGGCGCGGCCCTCTGGCCGGACCCGTGGTTGCTGCAGCTGTAATCCTGAACCCCGATGACATTCCCGAGGGGTTGAATGATTCCAAGAAATTGACAGCAAAGCGGCGCGCGGCATTGGATGAGGCCCTGCAGCAACGGGCCGAGATTGCTATTGCCGAAGCCACTGTTGCCGAGATTGATGAGCTGAATATCCTGCGCGCTTCGCATTTGGCGATGGTTCGGGCCGTCACGGCCTTGGACCCGGCGCCGGATTTTCTTTTGATCGACGGTAACCTGATTCCGCGCGGTATGCAGCTGCCCTCGCGGGCCGTGGTCAAGGGCGATGCGCTATCGGTTTCAATCGCCGCCGCCTCGATCATCGCGAAAAAGTGGCGCGATCAGGTGATGGTGGATTTGGCGCAACAGCATCCCGGCTATGGGTGGGACTCAAACGCGGGCTATCCGACAAAAATGCATCTCGAGGCGCTGCGAAATCTTGGTGTGACCCCACACCATAGACGTTCGTTCAAACCGGTCCACAATATCTTGTATCAAGAGTAAATCGTAAGTCACTGATTCAAAAAAGAATTTGACGGCGAATCATCTTTGACTCATCCTTGTCTCAACCAAATGAGCGCAAAAGCGCCGTGGAACTGAGGCAGTATAATGACGACAATCAAGACAAAGGGCGCAGCCGCGCTCCCTTTAAACACGATCCTATCCGGGGACTGCATCGAAGCGATGAACAGTCTGCCCGAGGCATCCGTGGACCTGATTTTTGCAGACCCCCCCTATAACCTGCAACTCAAAGGTCAGCTGCATCGCCCTGACAATTCGCAGGTGGATGCGGTTGACGATCATTGGGATCAGTTCTCAAGCTTCAACGCCTATGATCAGTTCACGCGCGAGTGGCTGAAGGCCGCCCATCGGCTGTTGAAACCCAACGGTGCGATCTGGGTAATCGGGTCCTATCACAACATTTTCCGCGTGGGCTCGGCTTTGCAGGATGCGGGCTATTGGATCCTGAACGACGTTGTCTGGCGCAAGTCGAACCCGATGCCGAATTTCCGGGGCAAGCGATTTACCAATGCGCATGAGACGATGATCTGGGCGTCCAAGCGGGAAGGTGCGAAATATACGTTCAATTATGAGGCTCTGAAAGCGCTCAACGAAGGCGTACAGATGCGCAGCGATTGGGTTTTGCCGATTTGCACCGGACATGAGCGCCTCAAAGACGAAAACGGTGACAAGGCGCATCCGACGCAAAAGCCGGAATCGCTATTGCACCGGGTTCTGATCGGCTCGACCAACCCGGGCGATGTGGTGCTGGACCCGTTCTTTGGCACCGGCACGACCGGGGCCGTTGCCAAGATGCTGGGGCGCGAATTCATCGGCATTGAACGCGAAGAAAGCTATCGCAAAGTGGCCGAAAAGCGCATCGCCAAGGTCCGCAAATTCGACCGCGAAGCGCTGGAGGTCAGCGCCAGCAAGCGCGCTGAACCGCGCGTGCCCTTTGGCCAACTGGTCGAACGCGGCATGCTGCGCCCGGGCGAAGAGCTTTATTCCATGAACCAGCGCCACAAGGCCAAGGTGCGTGCAGATGGCACGCTGGTGGGCGACAACGTCAAGGGCTCGATCCATCAGGTCGGCGCCCATCTGGAAAACGCACCCTCGTGCAACGGTTGGACCTATTGGTGCTTTAAGCGTGACGGCAAAACGGTTCCCATTGACGTGCTGCGTCAACAGATCCGTGCCGAGATGCACAGCTGATTTACAGATACCGCCTGTGCCTGTGGCCTGACACAAGGCACTGTGACTTACCCCGCCAGTCTTGGCGGGGTCTTTTGTTTTGGCTTCAGGAATGATTGCATAGCAAAACCCCCTGACCGCCTTTTGGGAGACCGAGGCAATGACCGACATAACCGCCAACCGATCCCGCATCGACAGGATTTTTCTGACGCAGCCGGACACCTTTGATCTGGATAACAAATACACCCTGGCGGCTTTGGAACGGCACAAGCGCGAGGGGTTGGAACTCGCAGTCCGGGCACGCTGGATCGCGATGGGGTTCACGGCTGTCCTTCTGGTCTTTCTGAATCCCCATTGGGAGGTCCTGTGGTATCATTTCATCCTTGTGTTGATATGCGCCAACGGGTGGCTGATCCGCCGCGCCGGTCGGGTCGGGCAATCGCGGCTTGAGCTGCTGCTGATCTTTGTCGATCTGCTGATCATGACGCTTGGCATGATCGTACCGAACCCGTTCAGCGACGATGTCCGCCCGTTGGCGATGCAGTATCGGTTCGACAATTTCCAGTATTTCTTCATCATCCTGGCGGCCGGAACGCTGGCCTATTCCTGGCGGACGGTCATCGCGCTGGGGTCCTGGACCGCAATGATGTGGACTGTCGGCTGGATCATCGCCTGGTGGGTCGCCACACCCATTCCCGGCATCAGCGAACGTGTGGCAGAGGCCCTGCAGGGCTATCCCGATGTGGCTGAACTGCTGAATCCGAACAGTTTCATGATCCCTAATCGGGTGCAGCAGGTCGTTGTCTTCATCATGGTGGCCGTCACCTTGGGAATTTCGATGCAACGGCTTAACCGGTTGCTGATCAGCAATGCGGGGTTGGAGCGTGAGCGGGCCAACCTGTCGCGCTATTTCTCGCCAAATGTGGTCGAGTCGCTGAGCCACAATGATGAACCGCTCAAGCAGGTGCGCAAAGAAAACGTTGCGGTGCTGTTCATCGATATTGTCGGGTTCACCAAGTTTGCCGCCGGGCGTGACCCCTATGAGGTGATCGAGGTGCTGCGCGGATTTCACGCGCGGATGGAGGCCGAGGTTTTTCGCCATCACGGCACGCTCGACAAATATCTGGGCGACGGGCTGATGGCCACGTTCGGCACCCCGGTGACGACGCCACTAGATGCGAGCAATGCGCTGGCCTGCGGGCGGGCGATGGTTGAGGTCATTGATCGCTGGAACCTTGAGCGCCAACAGGCCGGTGAGCCGGAAATCCAGGTCGGGATCGGCGTGCACTATGGCCCAGTCGTGTTGGGCGACATCGGGGCCAATCGGCTGGAGTTCGCCGTCATCGGTGACGCGGTGAACGTGGCCGCCAAGCTTGAGGCGCTGACCCGCGAATTCGGGGCGCGTATTGTTGTCAGCGACGCGGCGCGCACGCAATCGCTGGTAGAGGCGCCCTCGGAGGACCTCTTGTCGGGGTTTAAGCCAAAGACGCAGCAAACAGTGCGTGGGGTCGAAGCGCCAATGGATATCTGGGTGCTTTAGGCGGCTAGGGCTCTCCCGCCTGACGTCAAAGCATCAAAGATGCATTTCCGTCAGTTGGGCCGGGCAGCGCGCTTGCGCGCGCTGCGGTCAGTCTGTGGGATGCGGGTTGAGCGCCTTGTTATACGGGTGCCAATCTGTGATTTCCGGGTAATATTGCTGCCGCCACGCACGAACGCGCGGGTTCATAACGCGCCGCCAAAGCGGCGGGATCATCGCGGCGACGGTCATCACCGGATAGCCATAGGGAAGTTGGGGCGCGGCGTCCTGTGTGTGGTGCTGCAACAGGGGAAAACGCCGGTTTGGTTTATAGTGATGGTCCGAGTGGCGCTGCAGGTTGATCAGCAACCAGTTCGAGGCCTTTTGCGATGCATTCCAGGAATGGCGTGGTCGTACATGTTCGTATTTTCCGTTTTCCAGGTACTTCCGCGTCAGCCCGTAATGTTCGACATAATTCACAAGCTCTAGCTGCCAGATTGCGATGCCCGCCTGGACCAGAAACAGCCCCAATCCCGACCAGCCTCCCAGCACAAGCGCCAGCGCCAGCATTCCGATTTGCAAAGCCCAATAGCGCCAAAACGGGTTGGTTTTGTCCGTCCAGGGCCGATCCTTTCGGGCCAGCTTGACGCGTTCAGCCCGGAAGGCGGAGATCAGGCTTTGGCGCAGGACGCGGGGGTAGAAGCGGTGAAATCCTTCGTTATAGCGTGCGGTGACCGGGTCGCGGGGCGTTCCAACGTGGCGGTGGTGCACCAGCAGGTGTTCCGAACGGAAATGCGAATAGAGCACCATGGCCAGAAGGATGTCGCCCAGCCACCGTTCGACCTTGCTTTGCTGATGCATCAATTCATGGCTGTAGTTGATGCCGACCGTGCCCGTGATCACGCCCATTCCGACAAAGATGCCGATCTTTTCCAGCGAGGATAGATCATCGGATCGAGTGACGAACCAGATCAGGCCGAAAAGTGTTACAAACTGCACAGGAGCCCATGCTTTGGTCAGCAGGATGTACCAGCTCAGCATTGCATCGGGCGTCTCGGTATCTGCGTTGTCCAGGTTCAGCCCGGTCAGCCGGTCAAGAACCGAAAACGCCCACCACGTTGCCAGCGGAACCAGCAGGATAGACCATCCGCCCAGCGTGGCCGAAATCCAGATCAGCGGGATCAGCAGGTATGACATCCAGAACGGAAGGGCGGACTGCCAGCGGGACAGGGTTTCTGGTGCAATCATTGATACGCTCCGAAATCGTGCGGGTAGCTAGCCATGATCAGAGGCCCTGCACAATGGGCTATTGCTTTGACCAAAGGTCAAAGGCTTTGCGCATGACTGTGGGCAAGTCACCGGGGCGGAAATCGTGCTTGTCCAACAGCACGAGACCTTTGGGTGTAAGGCCGGAGGGCAGTTCGGCCGACCATACTCGGAGGATCAGATGGAAATGGGTGAAGGTGTGGCGCACCTCGGACGTCAAATGCTGCCAATCGGCAGAAAACGGAGGGGTTGGCGCCGGATTGTCTGACCAATCAGACCCCGGCCAGCCAAGCATGCCGCCCAGCAGACCTTTGTCGGGGCGACGCTCTAACAGCATGGCCCCATCGCTGCGACGCGCGATATAGACATGCCCGAACCGCGTTGGTTTTGGCTTTTTGGGTGTTTTGCGTGGCAAATCAGCCTGCGTTCCGGCGGTTTGTGCCTGGCAAGCCGGGCGGATGGGACAGATACCGCAGGCCGGAGACTTGGGCGAGCAAATCGTTGCGCCCAGATCCATAACGGCTTGCGCGTAATCCCCGGGGCGGCAATCGGGTGTCAGAGCCTCGGCCCGGGCTTTGAGCAAGGGTTTTGAGCCGGGAAGGGGGTCATGAATGTCATAAACGCGCGCCATGACACGTTCGACATTTCCATCCAGAACGGTTTCGGGCCGATCAAAGGCGATGGCCGAGATCGCGGCGGCGGTATATGGGCCGATTCCGGGCAGCTTCAGCAGTGCATCATAGGTGTCGGGAAATCGACCGCCGTATTGATCGGCAACCACCCGCGCGCATTTCAGCAGGTTTCGCGCGCGGGCGTAATAGCCAAGCCCGGCCCATTCACCCATTACATCCTCATCCGCTGCATTGGCCAAGGCGTTCACATCGGGCCATCTTGTTGTAAAACGGATGAAATAATCGCGCACTGCTGCAACGGTGGTCTGTTGCAGCATGACCTCGGACAACCAGACGCGGTAGGGGTCCGGCAGCACTCCGGCTGCGCGCTCTGCGGGCCCGACGCGCCAGGGCATGTCGCGCGCGTGGTGGTCGTACCAGTCCAGCAAAATGCGGCTGAGATCGGTTTCCGTTGTGTCACGCAAGTTTTATCTATCTCCCCGTCGGGTTTCGCTGGTGTCGGCCCGTGTGCGCATTACAATAGCGGCGCAGGAGTTGGAAACCAGATGCAACGCAGACGTTCTTCGACCCGCGGGTTCAAACGGACCGCGACTTTGCTGAACGACCAGATCAGACGCGCGGGTGAGAGCCGCGGGTTTGCAGTGTCGCGTCTGCTGACTCATTGGGCCGAGATCGTGGGTCAGGACATTGCCGCCATCGCGCGACCGGTCAAGGTCGGTTACGCCAAAGGCGGGTTCGGTGCCACGCTGACCGTGCTGACCACCGGTCCGCAAGCGCCGATGCTTGAGATGCAAAAGGAACAGCTGCGGGGCAAGGTGAATGCGGTCTATGGCTTCAATGCCATCAGCCGTGTGCGCATCACCCAGACCGCCCTGACCGGGTTTGCCGAAGGGCAGGCCAGTTTTGATCACAAACCCAGGCAGGAGAAACCGGGAATAGCGCCCGAGATCGCCGCCGAGGCAGACAATGTGTCGCGTGATGTTAACGATGGTGAATTGCGTGCAGCCCTTGAACGTTTGGGGCGCAACGTTTTATCCAGACAGAAACGCTAAGAAAGGGCTGAGTAATGAGCCGAATTGCAACAGTAATCTGTGCAGCTGTCGCTGTGGCCGCAGGGGGCTATTGGCTGACGCTGTCAAACTCTTCTTCCAGCTACCCGCTGATCAGCAGCGCCGAAGCGCAGGAAGCGGATTTGGACACGTCCACAATCGTGGACATGGTTTTGGGGGCCGATGATGCGCCGGTCGAGATCATCGAATACGCGTCCTACACCTGCCCGCATTGCGCGAATTTCCACAAAGGAGCGTACAAACAGCTCAAGCAGGATTTCATCGATACCGGCAAGGTGAAGTTCACCTATCGCGAGGTGTATTTTGACCGCTACGGCCTCTGGGCCTCGATGGTGGCGCGCTGCGCGGGGCCGGACAAGTTCTTTGGCATTACCGACCTGATTTACGACGGACAGGCCGAATGGACCCGTGCCGGTGGCCCCGCCGAAATCGTGGAAGAGCTGCGCAAGATCGGACGTCTGGCCGGGATCGACAATGACCAGCTTGAGGCCTGCCTGCAGGACGGAACCAAGGCGCAAACCCTTGTGGCCTGGTATCAGGAAAATGCCGAACGTGATGGCGTTCAGGCAACCCCGTCCTTTGTCGTCAACGGCAAGAAGGTTGAAAACCAGCCCTATCTGGATTTCAAGCAGCTGATCGAAGAAGAGCTGGGCAGCTGATCAATTCGGGCGCGGCCAATTGTGGCCGGGCCCAATTCGCTTAGGGCGGCGGCGCTGCTTTGAGCACCATGTCCTTGACCATTTCGGTCTCGGTTACCTGAAGCCGAACCGGCAGTGTCAGCACCTTGTTGCGAAAGGCCAGCGGCAGACGCACGGCGTCTTTCTCGGTTGTGACCATCTGTGCGCCCAGGCTGCGGGCCTCATTTTCAAGACGTGCCAACAGCGCAGAGGTCAAAAGCTGGTGGTCATCCAGCGCCTCTGCGCGCAGGATGTTGGCCCCTTGCTGGCGCAGGGTGTCAAAGAACTTTTTCGGATGCCCGATCCCGGCAAAGGCCAGAACGTTTGAACCGGACCAGTCCATCCCAGTTTGCAAAGGTGCAACTGAGCCGGTCGCGTGTGGGACGTTCAGTTTTTTGCCCCAGGTCTTGGCAAAACGCTCCTGCGCGGCGGGTGCCCCAAGCGACAGTACAAGGTCCGCACGTTTCAGCCCGGCTTCAACCGGCTCGCGCAAAGGGCCCGCTGGGATGCACAGCCCATTGCCAAAACCGCGTTCGGCATCGACGACAATGATCGACATGTCTTTGGTCACCGACGGGTTCTGGAATCCGTCATCCAGCACGATGACCGTGGCGCCGTTTTCCGCGGCTTCTTTGGCGCCCAAGGCCCGATCCTTGGCAACCCAGACCTCGGCAAAGGCGGCCAGCAATAGGGGCTCGTCCCCGACCTGAGCTGCCGTGTGTTTCGCAGGGTCAACCCGCACCGGGCCCTCCAATGACCCGCCATGCCCGCGGGTCACGACATGCGGAACGTGCCATTTGTCGCGCAAAATTTCGAGCAGCCAGATAACTGTCGGCGTTTTCCCAGTTCCGCCGGCGTTCAGGTTGCCTACACAAATCACGGGTATGCCCGGCGACAGCCCGGGCCCGGATGCCACTCTGCGCGCGGTTGCGGACGCATAAAAGTACCCCAACAGGGACAAAAGCCGTGCGCGCAGCCCCGGTTTGTCGGGCGGGGTATTCCAGAATTCAGGCGGGCGCATTTCCGGCCTTCCTGTGATCAAGCGTGCTGTGAACCATTTCCGTCAATTGATCGGCCTGAGGCGCGCCCTCGGACACGATTTGCCACCCTGCCAGGGCCATATCCGCAGACCGGTCCGGTGCCAGCAGCGCAACAACTCCGTCACCCAGTTCGGTCGCCGATTTCACCCCCAGAGCGGCCCCGGCCCGATCCAGTCGGTCATATGCGTCCTGATACTTGTGGGTATGCGGCCCGTGGATCACGGCCGAACCCAATGCGGTTGAGATCATGGGATCGCGCCCGTCATTGCCACGTTCCAGCGAGCTGCCCATGAAAGACACCGGCGACACCCTGTGCCAAAGCCCAAGGCTTTCCGGGTCGGCGGTCAGAACGACCTGAGTCGTATCCTCGATCGGCTGATCGTCATCCCAATGCACACAGCGCAGATCCATGGCCGAGAGCCTTCGGGCCAGCGGTTTGGCCTCGGCGCTGTCTGCAACGTGCAGGATCACGGCCAATCGCGGCATGATCCGCATGGCCTGACGATGCGCGCTGAGGACCGATATGAATTCCTTGTCCTGCACATAGGCCGCCAACCAGACCGGGCGCCCACCCAAGGCGTGGTTGGTTTCGATCAGCTCATCTTCTGGCCAGGGGGCTGGTGTCGGGCTGATCCTGAGAGGCAGCGAAACAGAGACTTTCTTGGGAGAAATACCCAATTTGCGGATCTGGCGAGCGGTGTTTTCGGTTGGTGTGAGAATTGTATCAAAACTGTCCAATGTGTGCCGCGTGATATCCGGCAGCCAGCGCCCGCCCCGGGCGATCTGCACATCCACCTGGGCCTCGAACAGAACCAGCGGGATGTTACGTTCCTGTGCCCGGGTGATGATGTTGGGCATCAGCCCGCCGCCGACCCAGATGCCCATATCCGGCTCCCAGTGATCCAGAAACCCGCGCGCGGCGCCGGCTTGCTCGGTTGGCAGGTTGATCAGGGGGGCGATGCTTTCGTCCCAGGTGCTTATGTTCTCGTCCGGTGCGACGGTCATCAACAGGGATAGGCCGGGGCGCGCATTCATCAGCCTGCGGCAGAAATCATTGATAACCTGCAACCTGTCGGCAGAGGCGATGTGGATCCACAAAACCTCTCCGTCTGGGCGGGGCTGTGCGGCCTCAAGGTTTTGCGTCATGCCCCACGACAGTACCCTATAGGCGGCAAGGCTCAGAGATCGCGGCTTGCTCATGCGGGCATCCAGGCCTGATCCGGGTCCAATCGGTCCTGCAGGCTTTGGTGCAGGGCAGGATTTGCGGCGATGACGCCGTTCAGTTTTGGCTGCGGGTTGTTGAACAGCAATTGTTGCCCCTGCCGGTCGGTGCACCTTCCTTGCGCCTCGCGCAGGATCAGATCGCCCGCGGCGATGTCCCATTCCCAGCTTGGACGCAAAGTCAGCATCCCGTCAAACCGCCCCTGCGCGACCAGGGCCATGCGATAGGCCAGCGAAGGCCGATAGGCGCGCTTGAATGCAGGTGGTTCGCCCGCGCGCCAGTGGCGTGGCGCAAGATTTGGCTTTGCGGCCAGAACCTCGGCCTCGTCCGACTGGGCCTGCGGCGACACCTGTATGGGTTCACCGTTGAGCGTCGCGCCTTGTCCGGCCGCCGCCGCATAAAGCAGATCGCGCATCGGCAGGTAAATCACCGCAGCTTCAACCCGACCGTTGCGGGCAATTGCCAGAGAATGCGCCCATGTGCGGGACCCTTCCGCGAAACTGCGCGTTCCGTCGATCGGGTCGATGACGAACACGTTTTCCAGCTGCAACCGGTCTTCTGTGTCCTCGGTTTCTTCGCTGAGCCAGCCGTAACCAGGCCGTGCTGCAAGAAGATCGCGTTCGAGCATTGTGTTGACGGCCAGGTCTGCCTCGGTCACCGGGCCCGCGCCGTCGGGTTTGTCCCAGCGTTGCGCCTCGGGGCCGGAATACCGCATGGCGATCTGCCCCGCCTCGCGCGCGGCCTCAATCAGCAATGGCAGGTCAGTTGCCGGCAAGTGTCATCCCTTCGATCAGGATCGATGGTACCACACGTGACAAATAGGTTCTTGCGTCATTGGCAGGAATGATGCGCATCAGCATGTCGCGCAGGTTCCCGGCAATCGTACATTCATTCACCGGATGGCTGATTTCGCCGTTTTCGACCCAAGAGCCAGAGGCCCCGCGCGAATAATCGCCGGTGTTGGGATTGATGGTCGAGCCGATCATCGACGTGACCAGCAGACCGGTCCCCATGTCACGGATCAGGTCTTCGCGGCTGCGGTCGCCCTGCGTCAAGCTGAGGTTCCAGTTCGAGGGCGATGGAGGGCCGGACACGCCGCGCGCCGCGTTGCCGGTGGGGGCCATCCCTAGTTTTCGCGCGCTCGATAAATCCAGGGTCCAGCCGGTCAAAACACCATCCTGCACGATGGCGCGGTTTTGCGTTGGCAGGCCCTCGGCGTCAAAGGGGCGTGAACCGGCAATGCGCGCGCGGTGGGGGTCTTCGACCAGTGAAAGATGTGCAGGCAGAACCTGTTCACCCAGACACCCCTGCAGCCAGGATGCACCACGGGCAATGGCAGCGCCATTGCTGGCCCCAAGCAGATGCCCGATCAGCGAGGATGAGATGCGTTCGTCGAACAGAACCGGGAAGGTCCCTGTGGCGGGTTTGCGAGCTCCAACCAATTCGACGGCGCGCGTTCCGGCGGTGTGGCCAATTTGTTCGGGGCTGCGCAGGTCGGACTGAAAGCTGCGGCTGTCGCCGTCATAATCCCGCTCCATCCCCGTGCCCTCGCCGGAGATCGCCACGCAGGAGGTGGACCGGCTTGTGCGCGCATAGCCGCCGGAAAATCCGTTGGTCGCCGCCAGATGCACCCGATGTGTGCCATAGCCGGCGGCGGCATCCGACACCTGCGAAACGCCCGCGATGGCCATGGCGGCGGCCTCGGCGGCCTGCGCGTCTTGCATCAGGGCTTGTGCGCTGGGTTCCGGTGTCGGATCAAACAGCTCCAGCGCGTTAATGTCCCAATCCCGAACCAGCTGATCCGGGTCGGCAAGGCCGGAATAAGGGTCTTCGGGTGCCTCGGCGGCCATCGCAACGGCGCGTTCGGCCATTGCGGTCAAGGTCTCGGGCCGACTGTCCGAGCTGGATACGATGGCCTGCTTGCGCCCCAGAAAGACGCGCAAGCCCAGATCGGTGCCTTCGGAGCGTTCTGCATGTTCCAGCTTGCCCTGACGCACCTCGACCGACACAGACGAGCCATCGATGACAATAGCATCCGCCGCCTCGGCCCCCGCTTTGCGTGCGGCGTCCAGCAGTTGATGACTGATCTCTTCGGGTGACTTGCTCATGTGGCCTCCGGTCCTGACTTCTCTGGACCTAGCCCCGGACCGTCCGACCCGCAAGACCCGTGCGGTAAAAGTCGTGGGAATACGGATGGTTTGCCCGGCGTCGGGCAAAGGGGAAAGACCGACCAATCGGTCTTTCCCAAAGCGTTTACTTGATGCGCTGGCCGTTCGCCAGAATCTGACCATCTTCGGTGAATTCGATTTTCGAAGTCAGCGTGTCAGGCTCTTCCCCGGGGACGGCCATCAGGCCCATCATCATCCGTGCACCCATGGCGTCGTTCTCTGAGACAAAACCCATGCCGATCAGCTTGTCGATCAATGCATTTGCCCCCACCAGCTTCAGGTTGGCAATACCGGAAGGCGTCGGCATTCCGGTCAGCGCGTCGGGCTTTTCATTGTCAAAGGTGAAGTCCCCTTCGCCTGACAATTCCGCCCCCACCAGCGAGACAAGCAGTTCGTTGATTTTCAACGAATGCAGCTCACCCGGTGTGACGTCACCCGTTTCCAGCGTTTCGGCCACGTCGGGGTCCATGAAGTTCACCAGAACCTTGGCGGTGCCGGTGGTGTCCAATGCGATGGTCGCGGGGTCACGCGGCAATTGGGCGGCCGGGTCAAACATGCTCCACAACACGTCGGACATGGTGAAATCGGTCAGGTTGATCCCGAACCCAAAGGGCTGAACCTCTTCCGAGGCCTGCACGGGCATTTCAAGTTTCAGACCGGCTTTGGCCATCGCCATTTCGATCGGGAAGGGCAGGTCTGCGGTTGTGACCGCAAGCTGAGTGCTGTTCTGCTCAAGATCATACACGATGCGCTCGGCATCGATGCCACCCTGAAAACGCCCGCCTTCCGATGAGCTCGACATCGAGAAGGGCTGGCCTTCGGAATTTCCAGACACTTCGGTGTTGCCCGAGCCATAGCTGAATGTGCCCGAGGCAGCAAAGCCCGAGCCATAGAGGTTTTCAACATCCATGACGTCGAAATTGGCGGGGATAACCGTGTCGCCTTCAAAGTCCAGCCCTTGCAGCGCACCTTTGACCAGTGCGTCTTCGCCGCTTTCAGGATCCTGAAACGCGAGGTTGTAGTCCAGGCTGGACGCGCTGAAGCTTTGTTGAATGTCGCGGTTCTCGCCGATTTTCATCAGCGAAGTCCCGGTCGTATCAGCCAGGGTCACCACAAATGCGAACATGTCAGACGGCATCACCTCGCCATCGACTTCGATGGAATCGACCGAGACCTTGATGCTGTTTGCCGAGTAGTCATAGGTCATTTCCTCAGGCGATCCCGAAACAACCATGTCCAGGCCGTCGTTTTCATACAGCAGTTTGGCTGAAAACGCCTCTTCATCCCCTTCGGCACTGCCCGTGATCGAGATCGGGAAGCTGTCGGGAAAACCGATGCCGACAGTGCCGTCGCCGTTTTCGGTCAGGGTCATTTCGGGCATGACCATGCTCATCTGCCCTTCGGCTTCGGGCAGGGCCAGCGCCATGGTGATGTCGGTGATGGTCGTCACGTCGCCGGACACGGATGTCTCACCAGAGACGGTATACCCCATACCGCCCAGATAGGCTTGCCAATCGGCCCAGACTTCATCAGCGGTCAGATCGGCAAAAGCGCCCTGGGTGGCCACGGTATAGGCAACGACCGCACCGAAGGAGTGGCGATAAAATACAGACATATGAGAACCCTTCTCGATAAATTTGCCGGCATCGTCGTGGTTGCGGCGCATATCGTCAAGGGGCAAGGGGTGGACCAATTCCCCGTTTGCGAGGTACGAATTCACACAATTTCAAACCAAGAGGTTTCAAATATGGATATGCAGGGAAAAACAGTACTGATAACCGGCGCCAGCCGCGGCATCGGGGCCGAAGCAGGGCGCGTTTTTGCCGCAGCCGGCGCCAATGTGGCGTTGGTCGCTCGCAGCCATGATCAGATCGATGCCCTGGCTGCGGCCTTGGGAGAAAACACCATTGCCCTTAGCTGTGATGTCAGCGATTTTGCCCAGGTCGAACAGGCTGTTGCGGATTGCGTAGACCGGTTTGGCGGGTTGGATGCGCTGATCGGCAATGCCGGGGTCATTGATCCCATCTTTCATCTGACTAACGCGGATACCGAAGCCTGGAGCAAGGCGATCGATATCAACCTCAAAGGTGTCTTTTACGGGATGCGCGCCGCTTTGCCGATCATGCGGGCCACAGGTGGCGGCACCATCATAACCGTCTCGTCCGGGGCGGCGTCGAACCCGGTTGAGGCCTGGTCTCATTACTGCGCGTCCAAAGCTGGCGCAAAGATGCTGACCGATTGTCTGCATCTGGAAGAGGCGCAACACGGCATCCGCGCCATGGGTCTGTCGCCCGGAACGGTGGCCACGGATATGCAGCGGTCGATCAAGGCCAGCGGCATCAACCCGGTCAGCCAGTTGGATTGGGACGTGCATATCCCCGCCGATTGGCCCGCGCGGGCACTGCTTTGGATGTGCTCGGCCGATGCGGATGAGTTTCTGGGCACCGAAATCTCGTTGCGCAGTGAAGAGATACGCCAAAGGGTCGGACTGATTTGATTGATCTGGTCAAAGAAGACGGGCTGTGGGTTGTCACCCTGAACAACCCGCAAAAAGCCAACGCACTGACGGGTCAGATGTTGCTGGATCTCGTCGACATCGCCGAGGCGGCAAGCGAGGCGCGCGCCCTGATTCTGACGGGGGCCGGTCGTGTGTTCAGCGCAGGTGCGGACCTTGATGAGGCGCGTGCCGGTCTGGCAACCTCGGACCTGTGGGAAAGACTGTCAGGCGCTATTGCGGCATTGCCCTGCCTGACGGTGGCGGCGTTGAACGGTACGCTCGCCGGGGGTGCCAACGGGATGGTGCTGGCCTGCGATCTGCGCATCGCTGTGCCTGCGGCAAAAGTTTTTTATCCGGTCATGAAACTGGGATTTCTGCCACAGCCCTCCGATCCAAAACGCATGGCGGCGCTGATCGGGCCAGCGCGGACCAGGCTGATCATGATGGCGGGCCAAAAGATCACGGCGAGCGAGGCGTATGAGTTTGGTCTGTTCGACAGAATCGTCGACCCTGCCGATTTGATGCAAACGGCCCGAGATCTGGTCGCAGATAGTCTTGCCGCCGACCCTGAAATTGCCCTGGGAATATCAAAGCTATGTCGATGAGACTTGCCGCAGTTCAGTTGCGGGTTGCGAACCCGGATGCCTTGGCCGCATTTTATCGCGATGCGCTGGGCATGTTTGTTCACGCTGAGGGTCAGGTCATGCGCGTCGGCTATCCGGGGCAGGATGCTGACCTGTTGCTGATGCCACAAGGCGGCGGGTATACCCATGATCGCGGGCATCGGTATTGGAAGATCGGCATCACTCTGCCTGATGTCGATCAGGCCGCCGCGCATCTGCGCCAGCTTGGTATCGACGTCAGCACGCCGCGTCAGTTTCTGGACATCGGCTATATGTGCCATCTGAGCGACCCCGAAGGTTTTGTGATCGAGCTGCTGCAACATGATTTTGAAGGCAATCGCCCTGGTGGCTATGGCTCGGGCGCACCGTTCTCGGATGCGCGGATCGGGCAGATCACCCTGCGCACGGGCGATATCGCGGCCGAAGACAGGTTTTGCCGGGATATCGGAATGCGGTTGCTGTCGATGCAGGACGTGGCTGAATATGGCTTTGATCTGCATTTCTATGCATTCACCGACGAACAACCGCCGGTATCGGACCTGTGGGCTGTCGAAAACCGCGAATGGTTGTGGAAACGGCCCTATACAACGCTTGAATTTCAGCACATTGCCGACGCGCAATTTGCGCCAGTACCGGACTATCAGGGCATCGTGATCGACGGGTTGACCGAACCGCTGACGGACGCGTTTGGTGGTCCGGTTCTTCCGAACCCATCAGCGGCCCCGCCTTTTGCCGGGAACCTTTGAGCGGAACCCGGGCGGGCGTTTGCGGACCCAGTTTAGAAATTTCGCCAGCCGGGGATGCGCGCGCAGGGCCTCAACCGTGTGAAAGGCGCGTGCCAGTTCGGCCTCGGACAGGGTTGCGTGCACTTCCTTATGGCAGATCTGATGCAGCAGGACTGTGGGTCCGCCCTTGCCTCCTTTGAGTTTTGGGATCAGATGGTGCAAGCTGCCGCCCCCGTCCGGGATCGGGCGGTCGCAGAGCGGGCAGATCGGATCATCTTCGGTCATCATCGCAGGGTCGCGTTGATGGGCGCGCAAGGCAAGAGGGCAAAAATGGCGCAGGCAGTGGTGATCGGGGCAGGCCCAGCTGGGTTGATGGCGGCCGAGCAGCTTGCATCGGCAGGCCATGACGTTCTAGTGGCCGAGGCCAAACCATCCGTCGCGCGTAAGCTGCTGATGGCGGGGAAATCCGGTCTGAACCTGACCAAAGATGAGCCGTTCGATGAATTTGTGACCGCCTATGCCGAAGCATCGGATTGGCTGCGCCCGATGCTGGCGCAGTTTGATGTGCAGGATGTGCAGGGCTGGGCCCAAGGGCTTGGGCAAGAGGTGTTCACCGGATCAACCGGCAGGGTGTTTCCGAAGTCCATGAAAGCCTCACCCCTTCTGCGCGCCTGGCTGGGTCGGTTGGAAGGCACAGGCGTCCAGATTCGAACACGCTGGCGCTGGGCCGGGTGGGATCGTGACGCGTTGATCTTTGACACGCCCGACGGAGCACAGAAGATCACACCGGCTGTCACAGTGATGGCGCTTGGAGGGGCCAGCTGGTCCCGGCTTGGGTCTGATGGCAAATGGGCGGATTACCTGACCACAAGGGGCGTGGCGCTCAGCCCGTTTGCCCCATCCAACTCGGCGCTTGTGGTTGATTGGAGCGCGCATATGCAGCCACATTTCGGCGCTGCGCTGAAATCCGTCCGCTGGTTTGCTGACGGACAGAACAGCCGTGGTGAAGCGGTGATATCTGCGCAGGGGCTTGAGGGCGGCGGGCTGTACCCGCTGACACCTATGTTGCGCACGGGGGCTGCGCTCTATGTCGATCTGCTGCCTGATCTGTCACCAGAGGACCTGAAACTGCGGTGGAGCGCAAAGCGACCCAAAGCGACCCTGACGCAATGGTTGAAAAGCAGCCTTCGCCTGCCGCCGCAGAAAATCGCGCTGTTCCACGAAATGTCCAAAGGGCAACCACAACGTTCAGCAGATCTTCTCAAGGCTTTGCCGGTTTCCTATTCCGGCCTGCGACCCATGGATGAGGCGATCTCGACCGCGGGCGGCGTGCCGCGTGCTGCTTTAACCGACGATCTGATGCTCAAGGCGATTCCGGGTGTGTTTTGCGCCGGTGAAATGCTGGATTGGGAGGCGCCCACAGGGGGCTATCTGTTGACTGCGTGTCTGGCGACCGGTCGCTGGGCAGGGCGGGCTGCGGCCAACTGGCTTAGCGAGACCGCGCCAGCATCGCCAAACGGATCATCGCCCGTTCGACCAAAGCCATAGCCGGGGCTGTCTGACCAGCCGAACGCAGGGACAGATCAATGTCGGTCAGCACGGTCAGCGCGGTTTGCAGTTTGGGGGCACCCCATCCTTGCGCCTGACGCAGGATGCGATCCCTGCGTTTGCCATAGACCGGAGGCCGCAACTTGCCGATGCCTTGCGCCGCCCCGCCAGGATGCGACGCGCAGGCATAAAGCGTTCGAAAATGCCGCGTCGCACCAATGCAAAGTGTCACGCCATTGGTGCCCTGCGCCTGCAGTCGGCGGATCAACGGGCCAATGTCGCCCGCGCGCCCTTCTGCGACGACATTCAGGACGTCATCCAGCGCCGCCTCGGTCGAGCGCGGGGCGCAGGCCTCGATATCTTCCACTGAAAGAGCTGCGCTGTCGCCGCGCTTGTAAAGCGTCAGCTTCTCAACGGTTTGTGCAAAGTCCCCGGGGCTGAGCGATAGCGCCAGATCGGTCAACGCCGACATCGATTCGCTTGGAATGTTGCGCAACCCGGCCTGTGTCAGCACACGTTCAACCTCGGCGCGCGAGGGCGGGTCGTCGTAAATGCCAACCGCATACGCCATTGGGTGTCCTTCGAACGCCTTGCGTATCTTGGAGCTTGGCTTGAGCTGACCGGCTGTCACGATGATCTGGGCATCGCCTTCGGCCCAATCTTCAAGCGCAGACAGGATCGACGCAGCGGCGGTTTCGGTTGCCTCTTCGACAAAAACCGCGCGTGGTCCGGGAAAAAACCCAACCGCCTTGACCGCATCCAGCAGCAGCGCGGGATCGCCGCGCAGATCAGAGCCGGGGATACGGGTCAGGCGCATTTCCTCTTCGGCACCGGGACCCAGCAAAGCCGCCAGAACCTGCTGCCTTTTCAGCGCCACCCGCATCGCATCCGCGCCATAAATCAATAACCCGGTCTTGTTGGCGTCGGGCTTGGCGAAATACCCGTCTGCCTCGCGCGGGCTCAGCTTCATGCAGACAGGCCCGGCGTGGTGTATAGGCGCGTCACGATCTGATCTGCCAGGATCGACATCAGCCGCTGCGTCGCATCCCGTTCGTCCGCAAGGGTCGAGACGGTTGAACCCGCCGCCGAATAGCCGACAAAATTGGTGACACTTCCAGATGCCATGACCTGCCCGGATTCGTTGGATTTCAACGAATAAGAGGCTGTGCCGTCGACCGTATATCTGTTGGTTTCGTTCGATGTGGTAATCGACGCGGCGCGGGTCACGGTCGATACCGACACATCCAGCCTGTAGGTGTTCCCGGACGAGGCGCTGCGCCCCAACTGCCGCTCAAGATTCTGCACCAACAGGAAGCTGTCGACGTCGCTGGGTGCCGAAACCGCGACCTGACCGTTCAGCGCCGCGCCGCTGCCACCCGGAGCATAAACCGGCTCAAACCCACAGGCCGCAAGGGCCAGTGGCATCAACAACAGAGTTCTGCGATCAAACGACGACATTCACGATCCGGCCCGGTACAACGATCACTTTCTTGGGTGCGCCACCATCCAGCGCCTTTTGCACAGCTTCGGTGCTGAGGGCGATTTTTTCAACCTCTGCCTTGTCCATGTCTTTCGGAACGCTGATTTCCGCGCGGCGCTTACCGTTGATCTGGATTGGCAGGGTGACGGTGTCGTCAACCAGCATCGCCTCATCGGCCAAGGGCCAAGGCGTGACCGCCACCAGCCCTTCGCCGCCCAGCAGCTGCCAGAGCTCCTCGGACAAGTGCGGGGTCATGGGTGACATCAGCTGTGCCAGTGTTTTGGCGGCCTGACGCTTGGCGTCGGTGCCAGCCTTGGATTTGGCCAGCACGTTGGTGAACGCATAAAGCTTGGCGATAGAGGCGTTGAACCCAAAGGATTCGACCCCACCGGAAACATCGTGAATCGCCTTATGCATTTCCCGCAGCAGGGCCTCGTCTTCGGCATTGGCCGGGATGTCCGCCTCGGCGATTTCCGAGGCAATCCGATGCACCCGGCTAAGATGCTTGAACGCGGCCTCAGCCCCTGATGCGGTCCATTCCACGTCACGCTCGGGTGGCGAATCGGACAGCACGAACCAGCGCGCGGTGTCCGCGCCAAAGGCTGAGATGATGCTGACCGGATCGACCACGTTTTTCTTGGATTTCGACATCTTGGCCGAAGGGATGATTTCAACCTCGGTGCCGTCGGCCAGTTTGCCGTCGGTCACGTCCTCGGGCAGGTGATAGACCGGACGGCCATTGGCGTCGCGGGTTTGGTAAATCTCGTGTGTCACCATGCCTTGGGTGAACAGCGCATCAAAAGGCTCGATGGCTTTTTTCGGCAGATGCCCGGTGATATTCATTGCCCGCGCGAAGAAGCGCGAATAAAGCAGGTGCAGAATCGCATGTTCGATGCCGCCGATATACTGATCGACATTCATCCAGTATTCGGCCTCGGCCAGATCAGTGGGTGTTTCCGCACGGGGTGCTGTGAAACGGGCGAAATACCACGAAGAATCGACGAAAGTGTCCATCGTGTCGGTTTCCCGCTTGGCCGGGTCTCCGCAGGACGGACAGGGCGCATCGCGCCAATTCGGGTGACGATCCAGCGGATTGCCGGGGATTGAAAAGTCGATCGGTTTGCCGTTGCCATCGTCGTAAGGCAGCTGAATCGGCAGATTCTCTTTCTTTTCAGGCACCGTGCCGCATTTTTCGCAATGAACGACGGGAATCGGGCAGCCCCAATAACGTTGACGGCTCAGGCCCCAATCGCGCAGACGGTATTTGGTGACACCTTCGCCCCAGCCTGCCTTTTCTGCGAAATCGACCGTGGCGTTGATCGCCTCGTCACCTGTCGCTTCGGTCAGGCCCGCGAAATGGTTCACCCAACGCACCTTTTCGGTCTTGGGTGGGACAAACGCAATCTTGTCGACCGGGGTGTCATCCTCCAGCGCAAAGAACGTATCTACCACTGGCAGGCCGTATTTGCGGCAGAAGTCGAGGTCACGCTGGTCATGCGCGGGGCAGGCAAAGATCGCACCGGTGCCGTAATCCATCAGGATGAAGTTGGCGATCCAGACCGGCAGTTCCCAATTGGGGTCCAACGGGTGCTTGACGCGGATACCCGTGTCATAGCCCAGCTTTTCGCCCGTTTCGATGGCCTCTTCGGTTGTGCCGCCCTTGCGGCATTCCGCAACGAATTCAGCAACTTCAGGGCTTTCAGCCTCCAACGCTTTGGCAATCGGGTGGTCGGGCGAAATACCAACAAATGACGCCCCCAGCAGCGTATCGGGGCGGGTCGTATAGACGCTGATCGGTTCGCCACCATCGGTGCGATCAAAGGAAAACTGCAACCCGCGCGACTTGCCGATCCAGTTCTCCTGCATCAGCCGCACCTTGGCGGGCCAGTTGTCCAGCGTGTCCAGCGCGTCCAGCAGTTCTTCGGAATAATCGGAGATTTTGAAGAACCATTGGGTCAACTCGCGCCGTTCCACCAACGCGCCCGAGCGCCAGCCGCGCCCGTTTTCAACCTGCTCGTTGGCCAGAACTGTCATATCGACCGGGTCCCAGTTTACCACGGCGTTTTTGCGATAGACCAACCCGGCGTCGAGCATATCCAGAAACAAAGCCTGCTGCTGGCCGTAATATTCGGGGTCGCAGGTGGCGAACTCGCGCGACCAGTCGATGGACAGGCCCAGCGGCTTCATCTGGCCGCGCATGTCGGCGATATTGCTGTAGGTCCAGTCCTTGGGATGGCCACCACTGGCCATCGCGGCGTTTTCAGCGGGCATCCCGAACGCGTCCCAGCCCATCGGATGCAGCACGTTGTGACCGGTTGCCAGCTTGTGCCGCGCGATCACGTCGCCCATCGTATAGTTGCGCACATGCCCCATATGAATACGGCCCGAGGGGTAGGGAAACATTTCAAGCACATAGTATTTCGGCTTATCCGCCTTGTGGTTGGCGGTGAAGATCCCGGCCTTGTCCCAGGCCTCTTGCCATTTAGCTTCGATTTCGGTGGCCGAGTAGCGCGACATTATGCGGTCCTTCGTGAATGAAAACGCCGGGTCAGAGCCCGGCGTGGTAATATTGCGAATTTCTGCGGGTTGCTAGAGCTTTTGGTCCGCAATGCGTAGCTGACGGGCGCGCGACAGGATCGCGTCTTCTACAGCGCGCGTGGTTGCGGCACTGACGGGCGCACCACCGCTGGTTTGCAAAGCCACGGAAAGAGAGCGGGCCGCAAGTGCAGGATCGCTGATGTGAACCGTGGCCCGATAGGACCGTCCACCGCCCGGAGGGGTGCCGTATCCGGTCACGATGACGCCGGTAAAGGGATCAACCTCTTGCACGGGCAGGAAATTCAGAACATCCAGCGACGCCGACCACAAGTATCTGTTCACCTGCGTGACTTGTTCATTGGTGTTGGGACCAAAGATATCCCAAATAGTCGAACGATTCGGATCGTTCAGCTCCCGCTCGGAGCTGGAGCTGCCGTCGACAGTGAGACCACTGGCGTCCCCCGGGGGTGGTCCGCCTCGGCAGGCCGCGACCGCGGTGGTCAGTATGGTCAAACCCAGAATCGTCAGCAGGCGCATCGTCAGCAGGTCCTGTATCGCTAGTAATAACTCGTCGAGTGATACTCCTAGACAAGGTCCCGTGTTGCAACAAGCCTATTCTTTACTCACGGGCGCGAGGCGGGCGGCAATCTTGTCTCAAAACGGACTGTGGCATCCTTGCACCAATTCGGGCCGAATGAAGGCGGGACGTTTATGCCAAGCTTGCGCAATGGGGGCAAAAAGAGCGACACGGTGTGCGTGCTGAGACATGTGCAGCAGGCATATGTCGAGTAGAAATTAGAAACCGAGGGAAACAAGATGAAAAAAGTTCTCTTCGCAACGACCGCGCTGGTTGCAACTGCTAGTGTTGCAGCAGCCGACGTTCGCTTCAGCGGCTACGGCCGTTTTGGTATCGGCTATCAGGAAGACCGTTCCGGTACCGTAACCAACTTCAACACCGGTGTGACCACCACGACTGCAAGCGGTGCCGTAAACACCGACGCAACCACCACCGGTACCGCAACTGTCGAAACCGACGAGACCATCCTGGTTTCTCGTTTCCGTCTGAACATTGACGGCGTCGTCGAAACAGACGGTGGCGTTGAGTTCTCCGCTCGTGTTCGTCTGCAGGCTGACGAAGACTCCGGCAACGGCGAGCAGAACGCTGCTGGTCTGAACGGCGCGCGCTTCTCGGTCATCTACGGCGGTCTGCGTGTTGACGCAGGTAACGTTTCGGGTGCCTTCGACAACCTGGCAAACTACTACGGTAACGAGCCTGGTCTGGAAAACTTCATCGGTCAGTACTCGGGCGTCAACTATGACTTCCTGGGTTACTCCTCGACCGGTTCGGGTTCGAACGCTGTGTTCTTCCAGTACGCAGTTGGCGACTTCTCGTTTGGCGCATCGTACGACCAGCGTACTTTCGCTCTGAACGGCGACCCGTTTGACGGCGACCGTTGGGACCTGAGCGCGACTTACACGTTCAACAACATCACCGCCGCGATTGCTTATGGTCAGACCAAAGCTTCGGACGTTTCGGACGAGAAAGAAAGCCTGACCGTCTTCACCCTGGGCGCAGAATTCGGTGACTTCTCCGGTACTCTGTTCGTCGCAGACGATGACGTTCTGGAAGACTCGCTGAACGGTACCGCATACGGTCTGTCCGCAGCGTACAACGTTGGTTCGGCTCTGACCCTGACCGCCGCTTACGGTGACGGTTCGGCAGACGGCGACACCCAGCAGTACGGTATCGGCGCCATCTACGACCTGGGCGGCGGTGCATCGCTGCGCGGTGGTATCGGCAACTCGAAAGTTGGCGACGGCGACAGCTCGCTGCGCGCGGACTTCGGTGCTCAGTTCAACTTCTAAGTTGATCTGAACCACAAGGTTCAAGGGCAGGTCTTCGGACCTGCCCTTTTCTTTTGCGCTCTTTCCTTTTCCCCTGTCTTGGTGTTTCTCTGCCTCTAATAGTGAATGAGGGTCCAATGTCGCTGCAGGAAATCACTGATCGAATCGCAAAAGCCGAAGCCACGCAGGGGCGGCAACCAGGCTCGGTCCGCCTTATCGCTGTATCCAAGGTGCAGCCGAATGAGCGGGTTCAGGCTGTGTTGGATCAGGGGCATCGCTGTTTCGGCGAAAACCGTGTGCAGGAGGCTGCGGGAAAGTGGCCTGCGTTTAAAGAGCAATATTCAGATGTCGACCTGCATCTGATCGGACCGCTTCAAACCAACAAAGCGCGTCAGGCGATGGAACTGTGCAACGCCATTCATTCGGTGGACCGTCCAAAACTGGCCAAAACGATTGCGCGTCTGGCGCAAGAGATCGGCGCGTGCCCCGATCTGTTCATTCAGGTCAACACCGGTGAAGAAGAACAAAAGGCCGGGATCTTGCCGGCTGACGCGGATGCATTTGTCGCCGAATGCCGTGGTCTTGAACTGCCCATTCAGGGCCTGATGTGTATCCCGCCCGTGGACGAAGAGCCCGCATTGCACTTTGCGCTACTTGCCAAGATCGCTGCACGTAACGGTCTGCAGGGCTTATCCATGGGCATGAGCGGGGATTTCGAAACTGCCATCGCGTTGGGGGCGACACATGTGCGTGTCGGCTCGGCCATTTTTGGCGAACGGGTCAAACCGCAGGAATGATCACACGTGTTCCCGGCCTGACGCGCCGGGCCAACCAATGCAGATGGTCGCGGCGAAAGGCGAGGCATCCTTCGGTTGGATAACCCGGGCGTCGCCACTGATGAACGAAAATAGCAGACCCTCGACCAGACACCGCATTTGGCCAGTTCCAGTCTGTCACGATCACCAGATCATAGAGTGGATCTGCGCGTCGCATCTTTTCATGACTTCCGGCATAGGGCGCCTGAACCAGATGGTTATAGGCCACGTCACTTGCATCGTCCGACCAAAGATCCCTTGGCCCGATCGGTTGAGCCCAGCCGTTTTGTAGGCGCAGCCGATCTGGTCGATAAAACATCGCGACGATCCTGAGCACGCCAGTGGGCGTTGCGCCGTCACTTTCGCGTTTGTCGTTGGTCAGTCCGCCCTTGCCAATCGTGCAGGGCATGATACGTCCCTGAAATCGCACACCTTTTGGCGTCAGAACCAGATCAGCGGGTGTCAAAGAAGGTGCCCCGATTTCGCCGCTTTGGTGGCCAGATACCCGCGATTGTGTTCCGTTTCACCCACCTTCAAGGGAACACGTTCTGTCACGGCAATCCCGGTACGCTCCATCATCGCGATCTTGGCAGGGTTGTTCGTCAGCAGCCGAACCGCGCCGAAACCCAGGGATTTAAGGATGTCCGAGCCCAGCCGAAAGTCGCGTTCATCATCTTCAAAACCCAGCCTGTGATTGGCCTCGACCGTGTCAAACCCTTGATCCTGAAGGAAATAAGCGCGCATCTTATTGGCCAGCCCAATGCCGCGCCCCTCTTGATTGAGGTACAGCAAGACACCTGCACCTTCGGCGCCCATCTGCGCCAGCGCACCGCGCAACTGCGGGCCGCAATCGCATTTCAGGCTGCCCATCAGGTCACCGGTGAAACAAGCTGAATGCAGGCGGGCCAGAACCGGTTTGTCGCGGTCCGGGCGTCCGATCTCAATCGCGTAATGTTCCTCGCCACCGTCTTCCGGTCGAAAGACATGCAGGCGCCCGGCCTCGGACACCTCCATCGGCAAACGGGCCGCGACAACCTCGTGCAGGGTGCTGCGATCTGCCAAATGCGGCGCGGCGCGGGTGTGGTCAATGCAGGTCAGGCCGTGGGAGGCCGCAAATCCACGCCCGTCCGGCACCGGGACGACGACGGCGGCGGGCAAAAGACGGGCGGATTTCGCCAGCGCAATTGCGATCCGGTGCAGATGCGCGTTGCCCTGCCGTTCGCTCATCAACGGGCCCTTCATCGGCGTGTTCAGATCATCCGAAGGGTCGGCCACAGCCTGCACCCAATCATGATCGGAATCTGCCGGAATGATGATGCGGGCCAGATCGCCGTCATAGGCCCGCGCCTTGAGCGTCTCGGCCCGCCGCACGGTAATGGCGACCACCGGATCGCCACCCAGCCCCCGCAGATCGGCCAGCCTTTGCGGGCTCAGCGTCTCGGACGCTAGGGCCAGAACGCTTGCGCCGCTGTCATCGGTTAGGACAACAGGCACGCCCATCCGCAGATCGGCCCGGGCCCGCGCCAGCAATTCAGAGATGTCGGGAATGAGACTCATTTCTGTTACCCTGTAACGTTTGGCCCTTTTCCTACCCCTAACGCGGGAAAATGTGAAACATTTCCTCGACCTCAGACACGAGGGCGTGAGACGATTGCAGTAAATCTTGCTGATTGCGTCTTCCATACGCAAGTGATGGAAAAGGCTTAGGAGGACCGCACATGGCTCAGCTCAAGAAAATCCTGCTGGTGGATGACGACGAAGACCTGCGCGAAGCGCTTAGCGAGCAACTTGTGATGACAGAAGACTTTGACGTCTTCGAAGCGTCAGACGGTGGGTCGGCGATGGAGCGGGCTCGCGAGGCGATCTATGACTTGGTCATCCTGGATGTGGGCCTGCCTGACACAGACGGCCGAGAGCTGTGCCGCCTGATGCGCAAGCAAGGGGTCAAAAGCCCGGTTCTGATGCTGACAGGCCATGACAGCGACGCCGATACCATTTTGGGTCTGGACGCGGGCGCAAACGATTATGTCACCAAGCCCTTCAAGTTCCCGGTTCTTCTGGCTCGTATCCGTGCACAGCTGCGCCAGCACGAACAGTCGGAAGATGCGGTGTTTGTCCTTGGGCCCTACACGTTCAAACCGGCCATGAAGATGCTGATGACCGAAGATGAGCGCAAAATCCGCCTGACCGAGAAAGAGACGAACATCCTCAAGTTCCTCTACCGTTCAACTGACGGCGTTGTAGCGCGCGATGTTCTGCTGCATGAGGTCTGGGGTTATAATGCGGGTGTCACCACCCACACGCTGGAAACCCATATCTACCGTTTGCGTCAGAAGATTGAGCCTGACCCGTCAAATGCGCGCCTTTTGGTCACAGAATCCGGCGGATATCGTCTGGTCTCTTGATCTTTCTGGATTGACTTGGATCAAAGTGATACTCTGGACGCATAAATAGGTTACTCCCATCCCGCGCATGTCCGGGTTATGACATGCACCTCCCTGTTGGACTGCCGGGCCTTTGGCCCGGCCTTTTTTTGTGGGTGCATAGTGTTATCCTTAGATATTTAAAGGATTTATCGGGCGCGTCTTTTGTGACGGCGTCGATCATTCCCAGATCGAATTCGATCGCTTGTTTTGGGAGAGGGATTGTGATCGCGAGTAAGCAGCAAACTCGCATTTAAGATAATCAAAAGGATGCCGGAAAGTTCGAATAGCCAGTTCATGCGAATCCCGAACAGCTCTGTGCTGATGAAGATATCGAAGTTGTGGAAACTGGACGCTCGGATGGCAACAAAGGTCATTAGCAGTGCAAAACCGAACAAGGCAAGCCCGTTCTGCCTTAAGTCTCGACGCATGTTCCAAGCCACCAAAAGTGTTATCGTCAGGCTGAAGGTCAGAAAAACCAATATGAACGTCATTTGCACCGCACGGCGATTGTCATACCACCCCTGCAGTTTTGAGGCACAACGCCCGATCGCGGTGAACGCAGATTGCAGATCCAGCTGTTTGTTCACCGTCAGGAACAACAAAAATATCGCAAGCAACAACCAAAAGCCACGGTAACTTCCACGACTTCGCAGAACCACAAGGGCAGAAAAAAAGGCCGCAATCGCATAGAAGAAAACAGTGACCCAACCGATGACGGTAGGGTCGCCTATTGTGGGCGACCAGGACGCCGAAACGCAATTCAATAACGCGTCAAACACGCACTCAAACCCTCGCTAACGCTCCGCCAAACTATACTGAACTTTCTTGACCATGTAGATAGCGCGATACGACTGTCTTTTCCCGTAGCCGCCGACGCTTTGCCACGCTACCTTCCGCCTAAATGCGACAAAGGAGGCCCCGATGCCCTTTACTCTTGCCACCTGGAACATCAACTCGGTCCGTCTGCGCGAACCTATCGTGCTGAAATTGCTGGAAGAAGAGGCCCCGGATGTTCTATGCTTGCAAGAGTGCAAATCACCTGTCGACAAGATCCCGATGGAAGGGTTTGCCAAGCTTGGTTACACCTACATGATCGCACGCGGGCAAAAGGGCTATAACGGCGTCGCCATCCTGTCGCGTATTCCGATGGAAGAGGTGGGCGACAAGGATTTCGCAGGTCTTGGCCATGCGCGTCACATTGCCGGGCGGCTGGAAAACGGTGTGACCATCCAGAACTTCTATGTCCCAGCAGGCGGCGATGTGCCGGATCGCGAGAAGAACGAAAAATTCGGTCAGAAACTAGATTATCTGACAGACATGCGTGATTGGTTCCATGCGGAAAAGCCGGAAAAATCCATCCTTGTTGGCGATCTGAACATCGCCCCGCGCGAAGATGACGTCTGGTCGCATAAGCAATTGCTCAAGGTTGTCTCGCACACTCCGATCGAGGTTGAGCATCTGGCCGAGACGCAGGATGCAGGCGGTTGGGTTGACATCACACGGCAGGATATTCCCGAAGGGCAGCTTTATAGCTGGTGGTCTTACCGCGCACGCGACTGGGATGCGGCAGACAAGGGGCGGCGACTGGATCACGTCTGGGCGACGCCCGATATCTCGAATGCAGGCCATTCCAGCCGCGTGTTGCGCGATGCGCGCGGGTGGGAAAAACCCAGTGACCACGCCCCGGTCTTTGCGACATTCGACATTTAGGCTTGCCAAAACCTGCACTTCTCCCCTTGGTTTCCGGGCCGGGGGGTTGCATATAAGGCGCAAACACGAACCTGAGAGTGAATGCCATGGACCTTCTGAGCGGCGCAGACAACACCACAGCCACTGATCTGATCAAGGACGGAACCGAAGCCACATTCATGGCTGATGTGGTTGAAGCCTCGCAGGAAACGCCGATCATCGTTGATTTCTGGGCGCCCTGGTGCGGTCCGTGCAAAACGCTGGGCCCAATGCTGGAAGAGGCCGTGACCGCCGCCAAAGGGGCGGTGAAGATGGTCAAGATCAATGTGGATGAGGCGCAGATGATCGCGTCCCAGATGCGCATTCAGTCGATCCCGACCGTCTACGCGTTCTTCAAAGGCCAGCCGGTTGACGGTTTCCAGGGCGCGTTGCCGGGATCCGAGATCAAGGAATTTGTGGATCGTGTGATTGAGGCTGCTGGCGGCGAAAGCCCGGGTGGTCAATTGGACGACGCGGTTCAGGCCGCCGAAGAAATGCTGGCTGAAGGTGCGGCTGTTGACGCGGCGCAGACCTTCGCGGCGATTCTGGGCGAAGATCCAAACCATGCGGCCGCTTACGGTGGTCTGGTGCGGGCGCATATTGCATCTGATGACCTGGAACAGGCCGAGGCGATCCTCAACGGTGCCCCGGCCGAGATATCCAATGCACCAGAACTGGAAGCCGCCCATGCACAGCTGGAATTGGCCAAACAGGCCGCGGATGCGGGTCCTGTGGCCGAGCTTACGGCAGCGGTTGAGGCCGAGCCCGACAACCATCAGGCCCGTTTCGATCTGGCGCAGGCGCTGCACGCCAACGGCGATGTGGAAGAGGCGGTCACCCAATTGCTGGAACTGTTCCGCCGCGACCGCGAGTGGAATGACGGTGCGGCCAAGGCGCAGCTGTTCACGATCTTTGATGCGCTCAAGCCGAACGATCCCATCGTTTTGAATGGGCGCCGCAAGCTCAGCTCGATGATATTTGCCTAAATTCCGATCAGAACTAGAATCGGTACTATGATGCACCCCGCCGATTTGCCGGACGCCGTGTCCGTTTTCCCGCTGCCCGGAGCGCTGTTGCTGCCACGGGCGCGTCTGCCATTACACATCTTCGAGCCGCGCTATTTGCAGATGCTGGACGATGCTCTGAAAACGCCCGAGCGGTTGATCGGCATGGTTCAGCCCTATCCCAGCGGCAGCGATGAAAACAGGTTGCACAGGATCGGATGCGCCGGTCGTGTGACGCAGTTTTCCGAGACCGAGGATGGCCGCTATCTGATCACGCTGACAGGCGTGTCGCGGTTTCGCATCCAATCCGAGTTGGATGGCTTTACGCCATATCGGCGCTGCAACGTGTCCTGGGACGGCTTTGACCGCGATCTAGGCAAGGCTGAAAACGATGAAGGCTTTGACCGCAATGGCTTCCTGACCGTTCTGGAGAAATATTTCTCATCTCGCCAGCTTTCGACCGACTGGGAAACCATGAAGGATGCGGATAACGAATTGCTGGTCAACTCATTGTCGATGCTGCTGGATTTCGACCCCGAGGACAAACAGGCCCTGCTTGAGGCGCCGTGCTTGCGCACGAGACGAGAGACCCTTGTGACATTGATCGAGTTTGCCATGCGCGGCGGCTCGAATGAGGAGCAATTGCAATGAGCGAGACCGAACACGCCTTTGATCGTCATATGCTTGAGGCGCTGATCTGCCCGCAATCGCATACGACATTGCACTATGATGCGGACCGGCAAGAGCTGGTGTCAAAGGCGGCGGGCTTGGCCTTTCCCATCCGCAACGGCATCCCTGTGATGCTGGTGGATGAGGCGCGCAAGCTGGACTAGATCGCGCGCCCTTGCAGCAGCTTTGGCAGATCTCCGGTCAGGCCAGCCGCTTCCCGCACAAAGCCACGGCGCAAACCGGGTGCGGCGTTGACGATTCCCATTCCGATATCTCGCCCCAGTCGAAGCAATGGATTGTCGTTGGAAAACAGCTTGTTGAAGACATCCGTGGCCATCGCAAGCGACGCGGTGTCGAACCGGCGCCATTCCTGATAGCGTTCCAGCACAAGTGGTGAGGCGATATCTTCGCCGCGACGCCCGGCCAAGGTCAGAACTTCGGCCAATGCGCCCACGTCGCGCAGCCCTGCGTTCAGGCCCTGCCCCGCAATCGGGTGCATCCCGTGGGCGGCATCGCCGACAAGGGCCAGTCGTTCGGCGACAAACGAATTGGCGATGGTCAGCCCCAGTGGATAGGTGAACCGATCCCCGGCCAGGCGGATTTCGCCCAGAAAATCCCCGAACCGGGGGCGCAGGACCTGCAGATAATCCGCCTCGCTGAGGCTATTGATATGCTGCGCGGTATCAGAGCGCTCGCTCCAGACGATCGAGCTGCGGTTGCCGGTCAGCGGCAGGATGGCCAGCGGTCCGGACGGCATGAAGAACTGATGCGCCACACCGTTATGCGGCAATTCATGCTCGATGGCGCAGACCAGCGCGGTTTGGCCATACTCCCAGCCGGTGCGTTTGATCCCGGCGCGCGCCGCGGTGCCGCTTTGGCGGCCGTCGCAGCCGATCAGCAACCCGCCCGAAACCGTCGATCCATCGCTAAGTGTCAAGGTCACGCGGTTGTTTCCGGTCTCTTGCGCCACAACGGTTTTGCCATCGATCCGGGTGATCCGGTCCTGCGCGCCCATCGCGTCCAGAAAGGCGCGGCGCAGGTGGCGGTCTTCGACCATATACCCCATCGGGCCTTCTTCGACCTCGGCATGATCGAAATGCATGAAAAACGGCGAGGGTCCCGCGCCCGCGTGTCCGTCGGTCACCTTGATCTCAAGCATCGGCTGCGCGTGATCAGCAACCTGGTCCCAGACGCCAATACCATCGAGCAACCGCATCGAAGCCAGGGCCAGCGCGTAGGCGCGCCCGTCAAAATCCGTGCTTTTACGCTGATCTTCGGCCAGCGCATCGATTACGGTGACCGAATGCCCGGTTTGTGCGAGCGCAATTGCCAAAGCAGGACCGTTCAGGCCACCGCCGACGATCAGGATATCTGAACCTTGTGTCATGCCCTGCAATATGCGCGCCCTTTCGGGATTGTCCATGTGCGGTCCTGTCGCTACCGTCGCTTTGGACCATTCCAAAGGGGGGCAGGATGCAAGATTGGCTGACCATGACCGCGTGTGATCTGGGTCGAGGGATCGGGATGGGTCAGATCGATCCCGTCGAATTGACCAAAACCTATCTGGCGGCCATCGATGCGCACCCTCACCGCGACCGGATCTATGCCCGCGTAACCCACGACCGCGCCCGGGACGAAGCCGCCGCCTCGCAACAGCGGGCAAAAAACGGGTTGCGCCGGTCGTTGCTGGATGGGGTGCCGATCAGCTGGAAAGACCTGTTTGACACCGCCGGGGTAGCGACCGAGGCAGGATCAGCCCTGCTGAAAGACAGGGTGCCAGACAGTGACGCAGCGGTTTTGCGCAATGCAACGGCGATGGGGACCGTTTGCCTGGGCAAAACGCATATGAGCGAGATTGCCTTTTCCGGACTGGGCCTGAACCCGATGACCGCGACGCCGCCGTGTGTTCATGACGAGGCCGCAGTGCCCGGCGGGTCTTCTTCCGGTGCCGGGGCGTCGGTTGCGTGGGGTCTTGCGGCCTGCGGCATTGGCTCGGACACGGGCGGGTCTGTCCGTATCCCCTCGGCGTGGAACGATCTGGTCGGGTTGAAAACCACGGCTGGCCGCCTCAGCCTGGAAGGCGTGGTGCCGCTGTGCCTGCGCTTTGACACGGTTGGCCCTTTGGCCCGGTCTGTCGAAGATGCGGCGCATATGCTTGCATTGCTCGAAGGCGGAACGCCCGCCGATCTGCGAGGCGCAAGCCTGCAGGGTCGCCGGTTTGCCGACCTGCAAACCATCGTGAAAGGCGATCTGCGCGATGCGCCGCGAAAAGCCTATGACGAGGCCTTGCAAAAGCTGCAGGCGGCAGGGGCCGAGATTGTGCCCCTTCACGTTCCCGAATTGGAAGAGGCGATGACTTTGACCAGTATCCTCTACACGACCGAAGCCTACGGGCTTTGGGGCGACGTGATCGAGGCCAACCCGGACGCGATGTATCAGGAAATCCTAGAACGGTTCCGCATCGGAAAGGCGTTCTCGGGTTCGGATTATGTGGCTGCGTGGTCCAAGCTTGAGGCGTGCCGCGGCGCCTGGGATGCTGCGACCTCAGGATTTGATGCGGTTTTGGCCCCAACGGCACCGATTCTTCCGCCCAACCTGGATCGGCTGATGAATGACCACGACTATTACGTGACCGAGAATCTGCTGGCCCTGCGCAACACGCGTGTTGGCAACCTGATGGGTCTGGCCGTGCTGACCCTGCCCACCGGCACACCAAGCTGCGGAATAATGCTGATGGGGTATCCGGGCTCGGAAGAGGCCCTGTTGCGGGTGGGATCGGCGGCAGAATCGGCTTTGGCCTGAATGCCACAATCCCCTGATTCGGCACCTCTTTGTCTGGACGAAAGGGGTGCCGACCTGTAATCTGACAAAAAAACGGGGCGCAAATGACCCCGGTATTGAGGCAGTTGTTATGAATTTCCCCGAACGGTTTTCGGACCTTCCGGCCTATGCGTTCCCGCGTTTGCGCGCCCTGTTGGATCATCATGAACCGGGCGGCGACGTCATCCACATGACCATCGGTGCGCCAACGCATGATTTCCCGGCCTGGGTCACGGATGTGATCATGGACAACGCGGCCGGATTTCAGGGTTATCCGCCGAACGAGGGCTCGCCCGAACTGCGTGCCGCGATCGCCGACTGGATCGGGCGACGCTATGGCGTGACGATGGACCCTGAAGCCAATGTCATGGCGCTGAATGGCACCCGCGAAGGGTTGTACAATGCCGCGATGGCGCTGTGCCCTGAACAAAAGAACGGCCATCAGCCCATCGTTTTGTGCCCGAACCCGTTTTATCAGGTCTATATGGTGGCCTCGATCTCGGTCGGCGCGCGGCCCCATTTCGTGCCGGCAACGGCTGCCACGGGGCACTTGCCCGACTATGCGGGACTGCCCGAGGATGTGCTGAACCAAACCGCCGTGGCCTATATCTGTTCCCCGGCAAACCCGCAGGGCGCGGTCGCGTCGCGGGACTATTGGGCCGAGCTGATCGGACTGGCCGAGAAATACGATTTCCGCATCTTTGCCGATGAATGCTATTCCGAAATCTACCGGGACGACGCGCCAGTTGGTGCGTTGACCGTCGCGCAGGAAATGGGCGCAGACCCCGAGCGGGTTACCCTGTTCAATTCGCTGTCCAAACGGTCGAACCTGGCGGGATTGCGCTCGGGCCTGATTGCAGGTGGCCCCGAGACGATCAAACAGGTCAAGAAACTGCGTACCTATGCGGGTGCACCCTTGCCTTTACCCTTGCAGGCGGCTGCGGCAAAGGTTTGGGCAGACGAAGACCATGTGCGCGAGAACCGCGCGCTTTATCAGGAAAAATACGCCATTGCCGATCAGGTGTTTTCCGGCGTGCAGGGTTACATGTCGCCCGAGGCAGGATTCTTCCTGTGGCTGCCGGTCGAGAATGGCGAAGAAACAGCGTTGAAAGTCTGGAAGGAAACCGGGGTCCGGGTCTTGCCGGGCGCTTATCTTTCTCAGGGTGATCCGGGGCAGAACCCGGGCGAAAACTTTATTCGGGTCGCGCTTGTGGCCCCAAAAACCGAAGTGCAGCGCGGGCTGATCATGCTCCGCGACTGCATCTATTCGTGAGGTACGAGGGTAAAATGGCATCATATAACGCGCGCAAACGCGACCCGTTGCTGGACAGTACAACACAAGCCGCCATCGAACGGCGCAGCAAGGAATTGATCGGGATTGCCCTGATCCTGCTGGGCTTGGCCTCGGCAGCGATGATCTGGTCCTACACACCGGATGATCCGAATTGGATGGTATCCACGGATGCGCCCGTGCAGAACTGGATGGGCCGCGTTGGCGCCTCGATCGCCGCGCCTTTGTTCATGATTGTCGGCTGGGGCAGTTGGAGCATTGCGCTGGTGCTGATCGGCTGGGGCCTGCGGTTTGCGGGCCATTTCGGTGAAGACCGTGCCATCGCACGGCTGATCTTCGCCCCAATCTGGATCGCTGTCGTGTCGATCTATGCTGCGACGCTGGTGCCGGGTGAGGCATGGCGCGCAACCCACAGCTATGGTTTGGGCGGTCTGTTCGGGGACACCGTCATGGGTGCTTTCCTGACCTTGCTGCCAATCTCGTCGCATTTTGTGGTCAAGCTGATGTCTCTGGCGATGGCCGTAGGTATGCTGGCGCTGGGCGTTTTTGTGTTGGGCTTCGACAAGGCGGATGTCAAACGCGGGTTCCGGGCCTTTCTGCTGGGGCTTGTCATGTCCTACGACATGCTGATGAACCTGCTGGGCCGCAGTGCCTCGGCGACAGCTCAGGCGGCCCGGGATCGCCGTGATCAATGGGCCGAGCGCAAGGCGACACGCGCGGTTCCGGTGCAAGCTGAATTCGATGACGATTTGGCCTATGCCGACCCGGTTTTTGAAGAGCCTGAGGTCGAAGAGCCCGAGCCTGAGCCTAAATTGGGGCTGCTGGCGCGGATGCCGTCCTTGATCCGCCGCCCGGATCCGATGCCCGAGCCGGAATTGTTGGATACCGTCGCGGTCGAGGGCTATTACGACATGCCCAAAGAAGACCGCATCCGCTCAAAAATTTCGGCGGCCGTTCGCAATCGCAAGGTGGCGCAGGGTGAGATCACGCCCGAACCCGATCCGAACCTGCCGCTGACCAAAGGACGGGGCAGGGGGCCGGATCCGCTGATCCTCAATTCGGGTCAGGCAGGCCTGCCACCCGAACCCCCTGTGACCTCGGGCGGATTGCCGATGGAACCCCCGATTTCGGCAGATATGCCGGAGCACTGGGAAGAACCCCATGACCAGGGTCTTCAGCCGCATGGTTTTGATGTCGGCGACGATATGGACGACGATTCCGTTTTTGAAGACGCGATCGAACCCACCCCAGTGCCGCTACAAGCAGCCAAAATACCGGTGGCGGAACCGCGCAAGCCCGTCGTCGCGCAGCCCGTGAGGCGCACTCCGCCGCCGTCACGCCGTGCGCAGGCCGAAGCGCAGCCAACCCTGTCCTTTGAAGACCGTCATTCGGATTTCGAGCTGCCGCCGCTGGGCCTGCTCTCGAACCCGGCCAATATTCAGCGCCATCACCTGAGCGATGAGGCGCTGGAGGAAAACGCTCGGATGCTGGAAAACGTGCTGGATGACTACGGCGTCAAGGGTGAGATCGTGAGCGTCCGCCCCGGCCCCGTTGTCACCATGTACGAACTGGAACCGGCGCCGGGTCTGAAAGCCAGCCGCGTGATCGGTCTGGCCGACGATATCGCGCGATCCATGTCGGCCTTGTCGGCGCGGGTTTCGACCTTGCCCGGACGCTCGGTCATCGGGATCGAACTGCCCAATGAAAACCGCGAAATGGTGGTGCTGCGCGAAATCCTGGCCAGCCGTGATTTCGGCGATGGAAACCACGCGCTGCCGCTGGCTCTGGGCAAAGATATCGGGGGTGAGTCCGTTGTGGCGAACCTTGCAAAAATGCCTCACTTGCTGATCGCGGGGACCACGGGTTCGGGTAAGTCGGTGGCGATCAATACCATGATCCTGTCGCTGCTGTACAAGCTGTCGCCGGATGAATGCCGCCTGATCATGATCGACCCCAAGATGCTGGAACTCAGCGTCTATGACGGCATCCCGCATCTGCTGTCGCCCGTTGTGACCGACCCGAAAAAGGCGGTCGTGGCCCTGAAATGGGTCGTGGGCGAGATGGAGGATCGCTATCGCAAAATGTCCAAGATGGGCGTGCGTAACATCGCCGGCTACAATGGCCGCGTAAAGGACGCGCTGGCCAAGGGCGAGTTGTTCAGCCGCACGGTCCAGACCGGATTTGACGACGAAACCGGCGAGCCGATGTTCGAGACTGAGGAATTCGCACCTGAGGCGATGCCCTATATTGTTGTCATCGTTGATGAGATGGCCGACCTGATGATGGTTGCAGGCAAGGAAATCGAAGCCTGCATTCAACGTCTGGCGCAGATGGCACGGGCCTCGGGCATCCATTTGATCATGGCCACACAGCGCCCCTCGGTCGATGTGATCACGGGCACGATCAAGGCCAACTTCCCGACCCGGATTTCATTCCAGGTGACCTCGAAAGTCGACAGCCGCACCATTCTGGGCGAGATGGGCGCCGAGCAGCTGCTGGGGCAGGGTGACATGCTGTACATGGCGGGCGGCGCCAAGATCACGCGCTGCCACGGGCCGTTCGTTTCAGACGAAGAGGTCGAAGAAATCGTCAACCACCTGAAACAGTTCGGCCCGCCCGATTACATGAGCGGCGTCGTAGATGGCCCGGCCGAAGAAAAGGCCGACAATATCGACGCGGTTCTGGGGCTGAACACCGGGGGCAACACGAATGGCGAAGACGCCCTTTATGATCAGGCAGTGGCAATTGTGATCAAGGATCGCAAGTGCTCGACCTCATACATCCAGCGAAAACTTGCCATCGGCTACAACAAAGCCGCGCGCCTGGTTGAGCAGATGGAGGACGAAGGCGTTGTTTCTTCGGCAAATCACGTGGGTAAACGCGAAATCCTCGTCCCTGAGCAATAGGATATTTAATAACAAGGGCAGACCGCTTATCTGTACGGCATGAAACAGATTGCTTTTGCCCTTGCTTTGACACTGGCCGCGCCTGCGACCTGGGCCGCGGAAAAACTTCCGCTGTCGCAGATTTCAAACTATCTGAACGATCTTAAAACGGTTCAGACGACATTCACGCAAGTGAATGACGATGGATCGCTCAGCACCGGAAAACTCTGGCTGGATCGTCCCGGCAAAATGCGGTTCGAGTATGACCCGCCGAACAGTGCCGTGGTTCTGGCACGCGCGGGCACGGTGCAGGTGTTTGATCCCAAGTCGAACCAGCCACCCGAGCAATATCCGCTGCGGCGCACGCCGCTGTCACTGGTTCTGGCCCGCAACGTCAATCTGGGACAGGCCAACATGGTCGTTGGTCATGATTTTGACGGCACTGCCACGGTTGTCACGGCGCAAGATCCAAAGGCGCCCGAAAACGGCCGGATCGAACTGATGTTCACCGGCGATCCGATTGAGCTGCGAAAATGGGTGATCCACGACAATGCGGGTGGCCAGACAACAGTGTTGTTGGGCCCGCTGACCGAAGGTGGCCGCGTGGATCAGAGCTTATTCTCAAGCAGAACGCGAAGTGGGTCAGCAAACCGCTGACCCCTTCGGGATTAGTGGCGGCAATTGGCCAACTGCACCTGATACATGATCGCCCGGGCGTCGACATCATTGGCGACGTTCAGCAACCAGGATTTCTTGTTGTAGCTGCCGCGCGCAAATCCGGTGTGGCCTTCGTGATAGGCCAGATACTGATTGCGCGTATCTGCGGGATGGATGCCGTTCTTCTCGGTGCTTTTGCTCATGTACCAGCCGATAAAATCGGACGCATCACGGATACGATCCCTCTTGGCCCGGCGCTTGCCTGTTTCGCGCTGATATTGCTCCCACGTGCCGTCCAGGGCCTGACCATAGCCATAGGCGCTGCTTTGCCGGCCCATCGGGATTACGCCCAGCACGTATTTGTGCGGCGTGCGCGCATCGTGCTTGTACCGGCTTTCCTGATAGATCGTGGCCATCTGAACGTGAACAGGGACGCCCCATTTCCGTTCGGTGTTCTTGAATGCCTTGATGTAGTCAGGTTTTTCGCGCGCAATACTGCACGCGTCATTCAGTCTGCTGGGCGGCTGTTTGGAGCCGCCCCCACAGGATGCCAAAAGCAGCACCCCGAAGAGTACGATAAGAATTCTGCTCATGTGCCTCGTGCCTTTTTTCTTTATTCTAACGCAGATTGAGCGATTTTGAAATCACAATCGTTAGAGAACAATTGCCAGAATGACCGGCAACGCGGCCACAGACAGCACGGTGGACACCATCACCATACCAGCGACCGCATCGGCATCTGCGTCAAACCGTTCGGCCAGCAGATAGGATGTGACGGCAACGGGGGTGCAGATCTGCAGAACCAGCACGCCAAAGGCCACCTGTTCCAGGTCGAACACCGCAGCCAGTGCCCATCCCAATGCGAAACAAACCAGCAGCTTGAGCACAGACAACCAGATGGCCTGAGCCAGTTTCTGGGTTGTCAGGCGGGCGATCGCGACGCCCACCGTTATCAGCATCAGAGGCACGGCCATCTGGCCCAGCAGATCCAGTGTGTTGGTCAGAAACAGCGGAGTTTCCCAGCCGCGCCACAGAAACAACGCGCCAAGCAGGGTGGCCCAGACCATGGGTTCGCGCAGAGCTTTGCCAAAAGCACCGCGTCCGGCGACAAGGTAGATGCCATATGTGAACGAAAACAAGGCGGTCACTGCCAGAAAGATGACAGCGTAGCCAAGGCCCGCCTGCCCGAAGGCAAATATGCACAGCGGCAGTCCAAGATTACCGGTATTGCCGAAAATCAGAGGCGACAGGTAGGTACGTTGATCCAATTCCGACAGACGGACGAAGACCCAGAATACAACCGCTAGAGCGACATGAGCCACGATGGCGGCCAGCGTGAAAAGCGTCAGATCACCGCCGGGGATGTCGGTTTGCATCAGCGCAACAAAGATCAGGCTGGGCACGGCAAGCGTAACGCCAAGATGTGTCACAAACTGCAATCGATACTCGAAACCCAGCTTGACCCAGGCAAAGCCAATCCCGCTCAGGATGAACACCGGAGCCACGATTTCGAACACTGTCAGTATAAGGTTCACAGACTGTTTCCCTGAAATTCAGATCAATGATTGGCTTTTCGGCGCGGAAAGATGTAGTAAGTGCTTTGGGGGCTGAAACAATGCTGAAGACACAAGCCAAATACCGCCTGGGACAGGTGGTTCGACATCGCAGACACCCTTTTCGAGGGGTGATTTTTGATGTCGATCCGGAATTTGCGAACTCGGAAGAATGGTATCAGGCCATCCCCGAGGACAGTCGTCCCGTGAAGGATCAACCGTTCTATCACCTGTTGGCTGAGAACGATCAATCCTTCTATGTTGCTTATGTTTCAGAACAAAATCTGGTTGAGGACCAATCGGGCGAGCCCGTTGACCACCCGGATATTCCAAATATGTTCGGCCCGTTCCAGGATGGGTCATATCCGTTGCATTTCCAACTGAACTGATTTTTCGCGCGCCAGGCGCCCCGCGGTTTTTGCGTCAATACCCAAGCGCGCATCCGTCCTTTCGCGGATCACTTGCCCCCTCAAGCACACCGTCGTCGCGCATGCGAATGGCTTGCGCTCCACCCAATGGTGTTTCCGGTACTTCCACAACATGGCCAAGATCGGCCAATTGTTGCTTAACGCTATCTGAGTAGCCACGCTCGACTTTCACAACCCTTTGATCGGCAAAAGCCCGTGGGGCATCGATGCTTTGTTGCAGGCCCAAACCATGATCTGTCAGGTTTGACAGGAACCGCGCATGACCGGTCGGCTGATAGGCCCCGCCCATCACGCCAAACGCGGCCAGAACCTTACCGTTCTGCCGCAGCATTCCTGGGATGATTGTGTGCATGGGCCGCTTGCCGCCGCCCAGCTCATTCGGGTGCCCTGGTTCAAGGGTGAACCCGGCACCACGGTTTTGCAGCAGGATGCCGAATTTTTTCGACGCAATGCCCGAGCCGAAACCATGAAAGATCGAATAGATCAGCGAAACGGCCATGCGGTCTCGGTCGACAACGGTGATATAGACCGTGTCCTTGTGAACCGACTCGGTCAGCGGCGCTGCGGCCTTCATCGCCTTTTTGGGATCGATCAATGCGGCCAGCTTTGCCGCGGTTTCGGGTGACAGAAAATGCTCTATCCGCGTGCTGAAATCCGGATCGGCAATGAACCGATTGCGGGCGTCATAGGCCAGCTTGGTGGCTTCGGCCTCGATATGCACCCTCTCGGCCCCGAACGGATCCATCGCGGCCACGTCAAAGTGCTTCAGAATATTCAGCAGCAGAAGTGCCGTTGCGCCCTGACCGTTGGGCGGATGCTCTAACAGTTCCATGCCGCCATAGGTGCACCCAACCGGCTGTTCCTCCTGAAACTTCACCGCTTCAAAATCGTCGGTTTTGTGGACACCGCCGAATTCTGTCAGCGCGTCCACCATATCCTGCGCGATTTCACCGGAATAAAACGCATCACGCCCCTCGTGCGCCAGCCGACGCAGCACTTCGGCTTGTCCGGCAGAGCGAAAGACCTGACCCACCGCCGGGACCGCCCCGTTCAAAAGATAGTGCGTGCGGGCCGAGCCCTGCAGCGTAGAGGCACCGCTGGCCCAGTCAAACGCGACACGCGGTGCAACCGGCACGCCGGATTCGGCATAGTGGATTGCGGGCCGAAGGATCTCGTTGAGCCCAAGTTTGCCCTCAGTTTCAGCCAGGTGGCAGAAAGCGTCCACAGCACCCGGAATGGTAACGGCATCAGCTGTATTCAAAGGCACCACGCTTAGACCGTTGTCTCGCAACACCTGCGGATCAGCACCGGCTGGCGCCCGGCCCGAGCCATTGATGGCGCGAACGGTGTCTTCGCCCGCACGGTTGAACAGCACAAAACAGTCACCACCAAGGCCGGTCATCTGAGGTTCGCAGATGCCCAAAAGTACGCCGCCTGCAATCGCGGCGTCCATCGCATTGCCACCCCTGGCAAGAATATCCAGTGCGACCTTCGCCGCCAGAGGGTGTGACGTTGCACACATACCTTCTGTTGCCAGAACCTCGGAACGGCCCGGCAAATGTAAATCGCGCATGACGAAATCCCCATTTTGACACGCAGACATTAGGCCCTTGGCGCAAATTGTCCATTGCTGTCAGTGGGGGAAGTCCTCGGCGCCGTTCACTGGGTGGGGGCTGTGACGCTAGGCGCCGAGGGAAGCTATCTGAGCTACACCCTGTTTTTCGCCAGTGTTTGCGGCGCGAGGATGGTTCGATCTGGGCGTTATTGTGACGTTTCGATGCCGATTATTGGCTGTCGCCCAGGTCGAAACTCAACACAAGAAGGTTCAGACCACCGCGCCTTTCATAGGCGACGCTGCTGGCCAATTGCTGGATCAGGAACCAACCGAACCCTCCTTCGGGCAGGTCCTGCAGCGCTGTCTCGACCGGAGGTGGTACACCATTGGGGGGGCGAAGGTTCGGCATGGGCGTGCCAGCATCCACAATGTGAACCTCAAGACGGTTCTCCAGAAACTCGCATTTGATCTCGACATTCTGCGCGGCCCGCCCCGCATGAGCGTGCTCGACAACATTATTTACGGCTTCGGCAAGGGCGATCTTTATGTCGCTGGCCCGTTCAGGCGCCAACCCAAGTGCGGCCAGACGCGCGCTGACTTCGGCGATTCCTTTGCTTGCCTGAGATTCGGTTGCGGCAAAGCTCAGAACAAGACAGTCATGTTCATTTTTCCTGGCCACGCCAACCACTCCGGAGGGGTATCAGTCTGCACCGGCTTCTGTCGCCGCGTCCAAAGAGCCGAACAAACGGAACACGGTATCCATGCGCGTCAAGCGAAAAACCTTTTCCACGACGGGTTGCAGCCCTGCCAGATCCAATCTGCGCCCCTCCCCCAATTGCTTCATCGAGGCCACGATCGCGCCAAGCCCGCTCGAATCAATGAATTCAACCGATGTCAGATCCAGGATCACGCGTCGCGTCTCGGTCTCGGTCTCGGACCGCATATCCTCCTTGAACTGAATGGCCATGGCCGCGTCGATACGATCACAATTGACGGTTATGATCTGCGTATCCCCGGTTGTGCTGCTGCTGAGCGCCATTTCGACGGCCTTCCGCTGAAAATTTCTTCGTAGAAATACGCTAGACGGCAATTCTTACCATTCGGTATCCAAGTGAGGAAAGAATCTGGGAGGCATCATATGAAACAGGTTGTCATCGCAGGGGCCGCTCGCACACCGATGGGGGGCTTCCAGGGCATGTTCGACGGCGTTCCTGCGGCGGAACTGGGCGGCGCGGCCATTCGCGCTGCAATGGACGGGGCTGGTGTGCAAACAGTGGATGAGGTTTTGATGGGCTGCGTTCTGCCGGCAGGGCAGGGGCAGGCGCCCGCCCGTCAGGCGGGGTTTGCTGCCGGCCTAGGCGAAGACGTTCCCGCCACCACCCTGAACAAGATGTGCGGGTCGGGCATGAAAGCGGCGATGATGGGGTTCGACCAGATCGCGCTGGGTCATGCGGACACCATGGTAACAGGCGGCATGGAAAGCATGACCAACGCGCCGTATCTGTTGCCTAAAATGCGCGGAGGGGCCCGGATTGGCCATGGTCAGGTCGTCGATCACATGTTCCTCGACGGTCTTGAAGACGCTTATGACAAGGGCCGTTTGATGGGCACCTTTGCCGAAGACTGCGCCGAGGCGTTTCAGTTTACGCGCGAGGCGCAGGACGAATACGCGCTAAAGTCGCTGTCAAATGCGCTGAGCGCACAGGAAACCGGGGCGTTCGACGGTGAAATCGCACCAGTTGTCGTCCGTGGCCGCAAGGGCGAGGTCACACAGACCACCGATGAGCAGCCCCAATCCGCCCGCCCGGAAAAAATCCCGATGCTGAAACCCGCCTTTCGCAAGGACGGCACGGTGACGGCAGCCAACTCTTCGTCTATCTCTGACGGGGCAGCGGCGCTGGTTCTGGCGTCGGCGGAGGCGGCCGAGGTGCAGGGCCTGACCGTCCGGGCGCGCATTCTCGGGCACGCCAGCCACGCACAGGCCCCGGGCCTGTTCACAACGGCCCCGGTCCCGGCTGCGCAGAGGCTGCTGCAAAAGATCGGTTGGAGCAAAGATGACGTCGATCTATGGGAGGTCAATGAAGCCTTCGCCGTGGTCCCGATGGCCTTCATGCATGAGATGGGACTGCCGCGCGACATCGTGAACGTGAACGGCGGCGCCTGCGCGCTGGGCCATCCAATCGGCGCATCCGGCGCGCGGATCATGGTGACGCTGCTCAACGCTCTGGAAAAGCGAAATCTCAAACGCGGCGTGGCTGCAATCTGCATCGGCGGCGGTGAGGGCACGGCCATCGCCATAGAACGCGTTTGACCCTTCATCTTTTTCCAAATACTCCGGGGGTGAATTGAGCCGCAGGCTCAAGAGGGGGCAGCGCCCCCTTTACCTACCTGAATGGCCCGAACATGACCGCAGATTACGATTTACTCGCCAAAACAATTGCCGCTTTGACCGAAGGGGAAACCGACCTCGTATCCCTGATGGCGACCGTCACATGCGAGGTTCATCATGCAGATGACCGGTTCGACTGGACAGGTTTTTACCGGGTTACCGAACCGGGGCTGCTGAAAATCGGCCCCTATCAAGGTGGTCATGGCTGTCTGGTGATTCCGTTTGATCGTGGCGTCTGCGGTGCGGCGGCCCGCACGGGCGAGACGCAGCTGGTCCCGGATGTCGACGCTTTTCCCGGCCATATTGCTTGCGCATCGTCGACCCGGTCCGAACTTGTCCTGCCGGTGCGCAATACGCAGGGCGAGATCATTGGTGTCTTCGACATCGACAGCAATCAGCCGGACGCCTTCACTCAGCATGATGCCACGCACCTCGGTCAGATTCTGATGCAGGTATTTGGTTGTTAGGTTTCCTGCTAAATTCAGACGAAGCGTGAGCTCCGTTCTCGGTCTGATAACCGGCCTGAAACGTTAAGGCAGCACAGCAAATCTGTCAGTCACCAGTAAGGCAAACAGCCCGATTTGCGCAACCGCGATTCCAAACAGCAGCGCCGAAAACACGTGCTTGCGCGTTTTATGGCCGAATACAAACCGTCCAAGAATGGCCGCAGGACTGCCGCCCAGCAGGGCAAGCCAAAGCAATTTGCGCTCGGGCACGCGGCGTTTGCGGCGCCTTGCGCGCAGCTTGTCCCAGCCGAAGGCCAGCAAAGTCAGGGCGTTGATTGCCCACAGATAACTCACCACGATCCACATGGGGCGGGCTTACCCAAATGACCGCGCCAACCCAAGTGAAAAAATGCTTGGATTTTTCATGGAATCGAGTCATCATGAAAAACAGGGAAGAAATTTCACGACATTGCGGAGCGGTCTTTGAACAGCCAAGCCCCACATAGCGCAACCCTCGGAGCGGATCTGCGTGCCTTGCGCAAGGCGCGCGGTTTGACGCTGACAGATATTGCCGAGCGGCTGGATCGCTCTGTGGGATGGCTCAGCCAGGTCGAGCGTGACCTGTCAGAGCCTTCGATCTCGGATCTGCATCAGATAGCGAAATGCCTGAATGTTCCGGTTTCGATGCTGTTCGGCCAATCCGCTGCCCCTGCTGACGAACAGGGCCTCGTGGTTCGTGCGGGGTCTCGTCGGAAGATGGGATCCGGTGAGGAAGGTTTGATCGAGGAACTGCTCTCACCCGATCTGACCGATGATTTCGAAGTTGTACATTCGACATTCCAACCCGGATCCCGTCTCAAAACGCCCACCCTGCGACCGACGCAGGAGGTGGGTTACATCCTGTCAGGCAAACTGGACCTGACGATCGGAAAACGGTCTTTCACCGTTGGTCCGGGTGACAGCTTTCGCATTCGAAATGAACCCCATCTGTGGTCCAACCCTTATGATGAACCCGCCGTTGCGGTCTGGGTCATTGCGCCCCCGGTGTATTGATGAGCTTTGAGGCCTGGACCATATTCGCGCTGTTCTGGGTGGTGTTTGTCACCACCCCGGGGCCGAATGCGGTCAATTGTATCTCGAACGGGATGAGCCTGCCTTTCCCCAAGGCAATGCTGGGCGTGTTGGCGATACTGACACAGGCCAGCGTCTTCCTGATCCTGTCGGCTCTGGGTGTGACGGCTTTGATTGCGGCCTCGCCCACCGGGTTCTTCATCGCCAAGCTGGTCGGTGCAGGGTTTCTGATCTGGATGGGGATACGCGGTTGGATGAACGCCTCCAAACCCGCCCCGGCCTCGGAACGTCCGGCCCGCCATATCTATCTGCATGCGCTGGCCGTTGCCACGATCAATCCCAAAAGCGTGGCTGGATACCTGGCAGCCTTTTCGCAATTCGTGCAGCCCGATGTTCCGGTCTGGCAGCAGATGGGGGTTATCATGCCCACCGCGCTGGTTATCACGACGCTCAGCTATACCGGGTTCACCCTGCTGGGCGCGTTGATGGGCAAGGCAGCATTGGGCGCTGTGTTCAACATCTGGGTGCGCCGTGTCATGGCGACCTGTTTCATCATCTACGGCGTGTTGCTGGGCACCAGCACCACGCCCGCAGCAAAGGGGTAAAGACATGCATACCGGTTCCTGCCTTTGCGGCAAGGTTGCCTTTACAGTGGACGGAGACCTTAGCCCGCCCAATGCCTGCCATTGTGGTCAGTGCCGCAGACAATCGGGGCATTTGTGGGCCTCGGCTGTAACGCATCAGGACAACCTCAGCTTTACCGCCAGCGAGACGCTGGGCTGGTTTCAAGCCTCGGACATCGCCAAGCGCGGATTTTGCAGCGCCTGCGGCTCATTCCTGTTCTGGCAGCACAATGACGAAGACACGATCGCCATCTCGGTAGGTTCGCTGGACGAACCGACCGGGCTGAAGCTCGCCCAGCACATCTTTGTCGCCGACAAGGGCGATTACTACGACATTCAGGACGACCTGCCCCAGCGGGCACATTGACAGGGAACCAAACGCATGAGTGACTTTCCAACAAAGGCCCGCGTGGTCATCATCGGCGGCGGCGTCGTGGGATGCTCGTCCCTTTACCATCTGGCCAAAAAGGGCTGGACCGACTGCGTTCTGCTGGAAAAGAACGAGTTGACGGCGGGATCCACCTGGCACGCGGCGGGCAACGTTCCGACCTTTTCGACCTCATGGGCGATCATGAACATGCAGCGCTATTCAACCGAGCTGTATGCGCGCCTCGCGGATGAGGTCGACTATCCGATGAACTACCACGTGTCGGGCTCGGTGCGTCTGGCGCATAGCAAAGAGCGGATGCAGGAATTCGAACGCGCCCTGTCCATGGGCCGCTATCAGGGCATCCCGATGGAGATGTGGACGCCGGAACAGGCCAAGGAGCGCTATCCGTTCCTGGAAACCCACGACCTTGAGGGCGTGCTGTACGACCCGACCGATGGTGACATTGATCCGGCGCAGCTGACACAGGCGCTGGCCAAAGGCGCGCGGGATCTGGGTCAAAAGATCATCCGGTTCTGTCCTGCAATCGGTGTGACCCAGCATGAGGATGGCACATGGACGGTGCATACCGATCAGGGCGACATTGCCTGTGACTACGTGGTCAACGCCGCCGGATACTATGCGCAACGTGTGGGCGAGATGTTCAAACCCTATGGCGGGCGCACGGTTCCGGCGATGGTCATGAGCCACCAGTATCTGCTGACCGACGAGGTGCCCGAGGTTGAGGCCTGGTCGAAGGAAAACGGCGGCAAGCTGCCGCTGCTGCGCGACGTCGATATCTCGTACTACCTGCGGCAGGAAAAGAACGGCTTTAACCTTGGTCCGTATGAGCCCAACTGCAAGGGCCATTGGATGACCGAGGATGACCCGATGCCCGAGGATTTCAGCTTCCAGCTGTGGAACGACGATCTGGACCGGATCGAGGACATCATGATGGACGCGATGGAGCGGGTGCCGCTGATGGCAACCTCTGGCGTGGGTCGTGTGATCAACGGCCCGATCCCTTACGCGCCCGATGGGCTGCCGCTGATCGGGCCGATGCCGGGGGTTACAAACGCGTTTGAGGCGCACAGCTTTACCTTTGGCATCGCGCAAGGCGGCGGCGCGGGCAAGGTGCTGGCCGAATGGATTGTTGATGGCCATACCGAATGGGATATGTGGGCCGTCGATCCGCGTCGTTACACCGATTACACCGATCAGGACTACTGCAACCAGAAGGGCATGGAGGTTTATGGCAACGAATACGCCATGCATTTCCCGCACCACGAATGGCCCGCAGCACGCGACAAAAAACTCTCGCCTGTCCATGCCAGGGTCAAGGAACTGGGCGGCGTGATGGGCGCCTATAACGGTTGGGAACGCGCCAACTGGTTCGCGCAGCAGGGCGACGATACCTCGCTTGAGGCCACGCACACCTGGGGTCGCTCCGGCCCGTGGGAGCAACGGATCAAGGAAGAATGCGAGGCGGTGCGCGACCATTGCGGCGTGCTGGACCTGCCGGGTTTCTCGCGGTTCAAAATCCAAGGCCCCGGTGCGGATGAATGGCTGCGTGGTCTGGTGACCGGGTCGCTGCCCAAGATCGGTCGTGTCGGACTGGTGTATTTCTCGGACGAGCGCGGCCGTATCCTGACCGAAATGTCGGTCACGCGCGAGGCCGAAGACCTGTTCGTTCTGGTCACGGCGGCCACCGCGCAATGGCACGACCGCGAATGGCTGGAGCGTCACATGCCCGCCAATGCCGCCTTCACGCTAGAGGATTGGACCACGCGCATGGGAACGTTGATCGTGACCGGCCCCAACTCGCGCGATGTGCTGAGCAAAGTCTGCCAAGCCGACCTGACGCTGCCATGGCTCAGCTTTCAGGAAAGCGAAATCAAGGGCGGTTGGGTCGCACTTTTGCGGGTGTCTTTCGCAGGTGAGCTGGGATGGGAGGTTCATGCCGAAAATGCCGATCTGCCCGCCATCTACGACGCGATTCTTGAGGCCGGGGCCAAGCCGTTCGGCATGTATGCGCTGAACTCCTTGCGGATCGAGAAAGGATACCGTGCTTGGAAGGGCGATCTGTCGACTGACTATTCGCTGTTGGAAGGCGGGCTGGAACGCTTTGTCAAACTGGACAAACCGCAGGATTTCCCCGGCAAGGCCGCGATCCTGAACGAAAAGCAACAGGGTGTGAAAAAGTCCTTTGTCACCCTGACGGTCGAGGCCGGTGACTGCGATGCGCCCTATATGTCCTGCATCTGGCAAGGGGATCAGATCGTGGGCGAGACGACATCTGGCGCGTGGGGCTATCGTGTTGGAAAATCCATTGCGCTGGGCATGATCAAGACCGAGCTCGCCAACCCCGGCACCGCGCTGGAGGTCGAGATTTACGGCCAGAAATACCCCGCCGTGGTGCAAGAGGATCAACCGCTCTGGGATCCTTCCAACGCGCGTCTGCGCGCCTGACCCATGGAGGCTCGTACCCACATGCATGGCGTCTACCTGACCCGCCACGGCGGGCCAGAGGCGTTGGAGTGGCGAGATGATATTCCGATCCCGGTTCCCGGACCGGGAGAGGTTCTGGTCCGGGTGCTGGCCGCCGGGGTCAACAACACCGACATCAACACGCGTGTGGGTTGGTATTCATCAGATGTGACCAGCGCAACAGACAGTGTTGATCAGGATGTCGACGCCGGTGGCTGGGGTGGGGCGCTGAATTTCCCTCGCATTCAGGGCGGTGATCTGTGCGGGCTTGTCGAAAAGGTCGGGCCCGGGGTGGCGTTAAAACCCGGTCAGCGTGTGACATCCCCGATCAATCTGCCCCGGCCAAGCCCAGGTCATCCGCAGGGGTTCATCGCGCTTGGTTCAGAAATCGACGGGGCATTCGCGCAATATTGCCTGATGCCGGCCGATGACTTGTACGACGTGTCGCCCTCGCCCCTGTCGGATATCGAAATCGCGGCCATCCCCTGCGCGTTTGGCACCGCAGAAAATCTGCTGACCCGCGCCCGAGTGACCGCGGGCCAGACCGTTCTGATCACCGGTGCATCCGGCGGGGTTGGGCTGGCTGCCGTGCAATTGGCGGCGCTGCGCGGTGCAACCGTGTCGGGTGTGACCAGCGCTGCCAAGGCAGCAGTGGTTCAGCAACAGGGCGCGACGGCCACGTTCGACCGAAACGCATCCCTGACGCGCGATGTGTTTGACGTGGTGATCGACGTTGTGGGCGGGCCCACATGGCCCGACCTGATCCGCGCGCTGAAACCCGGTGGCCACTACGCTGTGTCTGGCGCCATTGCGGGCCCGATGGTCGAGGCTGATCTGCGTGAGATCTACTTGCGCGACATCACCATTCACGGCTGCACGCATCAGTCTTTCGATGTCTTTGGTCGCCTAGTCGAAATGATCAATGCGGGCCGGATCAAGCCGCTTGTCTCAAAGACTTACCCTTTGCGGGACATTTCCACGGCGCAGGCGGACTTCCAGTCCAAAACACTACCCGGGAAACTGGTGCTCATCCCATGAGGTTTGAAGAACATGGCTGATATCACTTTGTTGGATGGCTCAATCGGGCAGGAGCTGGTCAAACTCAGCGGGCAGGCACCGACGCCTTTGTGGTCGACGCGGGTGATGATGGACATGCCTGATCTGGTGGGGGACGTCCACAAAAGCTATTTCCGGTCCGGTGCGACGGTGGCCACGACCAATACATACGCTGTGCATCGCTCACGCCTGACGCGCGTCGATCTCGAAGATCAATTGCCCGCTTTGATCGATACCGCGCTCAGCCAGGCCGAGAGGGCGCGGTGGGAGACAGGCGGTCGGATCGCTGGTGCGCTGGGTCCGCTTTTGGCCTCGTACCGTCCCGATCTGAACCCGGACCCGGCTGACGCCGCCGAGAAATTTTCCGAGCTTGCAGACCTGATGGCCGAGCGTGTGGATCTGTTCCTGATCGAAACGGTTTCGTCCCTGCAAGAGGCCGAGGGCGCGCTGCGTGGCACGCAAAACAAGGGTAAACCAGTCTGGCTGGGGCTGACGGTTCTGGACGAAGACGGCACCAGACTGCGATCGGGTGAGCCGCTGGAGAACATAGCCCCGGTCGTGAACCGGTTCAAGCCCGAGGCCGTTTTGATCAACTGCTCACGCCCCGAGGCGATCCCGGCGGCGCTGCGGATCATCGCAAATCTGGGTCGTCCGTTTGGCGCTTATGCGAACGGTTTTACGGGCATCACGCAAGGGTTTCTGAAAGACGCCCCCACCGTCGACGCATTGGAAGAGCGTCAGGATCTTGGCCCGGCGGTTTACGCAGAGCACGCAATGGGTTGGATAGCGCAAGGCGCAACCATCGTCGGCGGCTGCTGCGAAGTTGGTCCCGAACACATAGCAAAACTGGCCCAGGAGATCCGGCGCGCTGGGCACCGGATCGTCTGATCCCCTTTCACCACAGAACACAGACAAAGGCGTAACAATGGTTGATCTTCCCACTCAAGCTCGTGTTGTCATCATTGGCGGTGGCGTCATTGGATGCTCGGTCGCATATCATCTGACCAAGAAGGGCTGGAAAGATGTTGTCCTGCTGGAGCGCAAGCAACTGACCAGCGGCACGACATGGCACGCGGCGGGCCTGATCGCGCAGCTGCGGGCGACGGCGAACATGACCAAGCTGGCAAAATACTCACAAGAGCTGTACGGCGCGCTGGAGGAAGAAACCGGCGTGGCAACAGGGTTCAAGCGCTGCGGCTCGATAACCGTGGCCCTGACCGAGGAGCGGAAGGAAGAGATTTATCGCCAGGCGGCCATGGCGCGGGCCTTTGGGGTCGAGGTCGAAGAGATCTCGAACGACCGAGTGGCCGAGCTGTATCCGCATCTGAACATCGAAGATGTCAAAGGGGCCGTGTACCTGCCGCTGGACGGGCAGGGCGATCCGGCCAATATTGCCCTGGCACTGGCCAAGGGCGCGCGCCAGCGTGGCGGCATCGTCAAAGAGCGGGTGAAAGTCACGGACATCGTCAAGCAGGGCCGCAAGGTCACCGGTGTGGATTGGGTGGCCGACGTCGGCAGCGCCTCGGGCCATATCGAATGCGATATGGTGGTGAATTGCGCAGGCATGTGGGGGCACGAGGTCGGTCGGATGGCGGGTGTCAACGTCCCGCTGCATGCGTGCGAGCATTTCTATATCGTCACCGAAAGCATCAACGGGCTGACCCAATTGCCGGTGCTGCGGGTGCCGGATGAATGCGCCTATTACAAGGAAGACGCAGGTAAAATCCTGCTGGGCGCGTTCGAACCCAACGCCAAGCCCTGGGCGATGAAGGGCATCCCCGACAGTTTCGAGTTTGACCAACTGCCTGAGGATTTCGACCACTTTGAGCCGATCCTCGAAGCCGCCGTCAACCGGATGCCGATGCTGGCCGAGGCGGGAATTCACACGTTCTTCAACGGCCCGGAATCCTTCACACCCGACGACGCCTATCATCTGGGTCTCGCACCCGAGATGGACAATTTCTGGGTCGCGGCGGGGTTCAACTCGATCGGTATCCAGTCCGCAGGCGGGGCGGGCATGGCCTTGGCCGAATGGATGGATGCGGGTGAGAAGCCCTTTGATCTTGGCGATGTGGATGTCAGCCGGATGCAACCGTTCCAGGGCAACAAAACCTATCTGTACGAACGGTCGAAGGAAACGCTGGGCCTGCTTTATGCCGACCACTACCCCTATCGCCAGAAGGCCACCGCGCGCGGGGTGCGGCGCACCCCGTTCCATCATCACCTGCTGGAAAAGGGCGCGGTGATGGGCGAACTGGCGGGCTGGGAACGCGCCAACTGGTTTGCAAACGAAGGACAGGAGCGCGCCTACCAGTACAGTTGGAAGCGCCAGAATTTCTTCGACAATGTGCGCGAAGAGCATATGGCCATCCGCAATAATGTCGGCATGTACGACATGTCCTCGTTCGGCAAATTGCGGGTCGAAGGGCCGGACGCGACAAGATATCTGAACTACATCGCCGGTGGCCAGTATGACGTACCCAACGGCAAGATCGTTTACTCTCAGTTTCTTAACCGAAATGGCGGGATCGAGGCGGATGTCACCATCACCCGGATTTCGGCCACTGCCTATCTGGTCGTGACCCCGGCGGCGACGCGCTATCACGATCAGGTCTGGATGGAGCGTCACAAGGGCGATTTCAACGTCACGATCACCGATGTCACGGCTGCCGAGGCGACGCTTGCGGTGATGGGCCCCAACGCGCGCGCGCTGCTCGAAGCGGTCTCGCCGAATGATTTCTCAAACGATGTGAACCCGTTCGGCACTGCGCAGGACATCGAGATCGGTATGGGTCTGGCCCGTGTGCACCGCGTCACCTATGTGGGCGAGCTGGGGTGGGAGGTCTATATATCCTCGGACATGGCCGGGCATGTGTTTGAAACCCTGTACGAGGCCGGTCAGGACATGGGCCTGAAACTCTGCGGCATGCACATGATGGACACGTGCCGGATCGAGAAAGGTTTTCGCCACTTCGGCCATGACATCACCTGCGAAGACCATGTGATCGATGCGGGGCTGGGTTTTGCCGTGAAGACCGACAAGCCTGACTTTATCGGTCGCGACGCGGTACTGCGGCGCAAGGAAACCGGGCCCAAGGCGCGAATGTTGCAGTTCAAGCTGACCGACCCGGAACCGCTGCTCTATCACAACGAACCGGTTCTGCGGGATGGGGAAATTGTGGGCTACCTGTCCTCAGGTGCCTATGGTCATCATCTGGGTGGCGCAATCGGGCTGGGATATGTCCCGTGTGAGGGCGAAAAACCCGCCGACGTGCTGGCGTCCAGCTATGAAATCGACGTCTGCGGGGTCAGGGTAAAGGCCGAGGCCTCGTTAAAGCCGATGTATGACCCGAACTCAGAACGTGTGAAGGTCTGAGGCCTAAGCGGGCGCGCCGCGTAGATTGCGGCCCGCTCTCACATCAGAATTTTCGAGCCATGTGACGCGCGGCGTGCCGAGCCGCGCTGTCATCACAATCGCTGATAGGTGACGTCACAGTTTTCGAGGTTTCCAACCCGGTCTTCGGTGTCCTAAAGATACGGCTGTCAGCCGGAGACTTGTCATGGCGCAAAACACCTTGGAATTGCAGAACACAGATACCCCAAAGGGATTGGCCCTGGCCATCACAGCCTATGTTCTGTGGGGCTTTTTGCCTCTTTACATGAAGGCTTTGTCGCATATCGGCCCGGTTGAGGTCGTGGCGCATCGCATCATTTGGTCTGTGCCTGTCGCAGGTGTCTTGCTGATTGCCCTGGGGCGCACGAAGGATCTGAAAGCCGCGTTGCGCAATCCCAGAATGCTGGGAATGGCTTGTGTCACTGCAGCCTTGATTTCCGTGAATTGGGCGATTTACGTCTGGGCCATTGCAAGCGGAAATGCACTGGACGCGGCGTTGGGCTACTATATCAACCCCCTTTTCAGTATTGCGCTGGCTGCCCTTCTATTGCGTGAACCACTGACCCGCACACAGCTGGTGGCGGTTGGGCTGGCTGCGCTGGGTGTTTTGGTCCTGATATTTGAGGCCGGGCGCTTACCCTGGCCGGCGCTGGGCTTGATGGTCAGTTGGGGGTTCTACGCGTTTTTCAAACGCTCGCTTCCCATCGGTCCAAACCAGGGATTTCTACTTGAAGTGCTGATTCTGCTGATACCGGCGCTGGTCTATGTCACCTGGCTGGGCGCGAACGGGTCGGGAAATTTCGGAGCAGGGCTTACAGACACTGTGCTGCTCGGCTGTGCGGGGATCGTGACGGCCATTCCACTGCTGGTTTATGCAAACGGCGCAAAGCTGGTGCGGCTGTCGACCATGGGGATTTTGCAATATATCGCCCCGACCATGATATTCATCACAGCCGTTATGGTGTTTGGTGAGCATATCGACCGTGGTCGCATGATTGCCTTTCCACTGATCTGGGCTGCTTTGATCGTGTATTCAGTGCCGATGATCCGACAGATCCGGTCTCAGGCCAAAAGCGCGCGTGCGGCGGCTTCGGCCCAGAACCCGTAGGTTTTGGGGCTTGGGTGATACCCGTCCGACGCCGCCAGCGCCGGATCATCCGGCAGATCAAGCCTCAGGTGCCGGGCCTGAGGAAACTGGCCCACGACCTGCTGCAACCCGCGATCCAACCGAGCGGCCTGTCGGCCAAGCGCCCAGGCCAGCGGTTGCGGCAGTGCCGGAAACCTGTTCATTTGCGGAACGGCGGTGACCACGACCCGGCGCACACCCAGCCGTTGCGTCAACAGGGTCAATAGCTGCGTTTGCCGATCAATGAATTGCCTTTGCGTGACACCCCGGGTGACGTCATTCACGCCCAAGGCCGTCACGGCAACATCGAACGGGTCGTTCAAATCGTGAAGCCGTTCAATTGCCTTTTGCGTTGTATGGCCGGTCGTGGCCTCAAGTCGCCATTCCACGCTGTGCCGATGGGCAAGCTGTTTGACCAACTGGCCCGCAAGTGCTTGATCCTGCGTATCCGCACCGACCCCGGCGCCCGAACTGTCGCCCGTGATCAGCAAGCGCAGGCGTGGGCCGCGACCCGCGCTCCCTTCGCGCGGCCCGGTTGGTTCCGGCAGAAACTGCGCGTTGCGCCGGACCGACAAAGCCTGCGCCGCAAGAATAGGCAGCAGCGGAATGCGCAAGAGCTGATCGGCGGCGACATGCGGCATTGTCAGCTCAGCGCGTTTTTGAATTCCAGAAATCGCGGGTCCTTGGAGACACGCTCCATCATCGCATCGCGCAGCGCGCCAACGGTTTTGTAAGGGCGCATCACGACTTCGAATTCCTGTATCAACCCGTCCGGGTTCAGGGTGATCAGGTCCACGCCTACCGCGTCCAGATCACCAACCTTGCACTGAAATTCCAACGCCCAATCCTGGCCTTCCCCCATGACCCGGCGATACCGGAACTGGGAAAACACCTGCCCGACATGGCCCAACACAGCGGCCACCGGCAAGCGCCCCGTCCAAGTACTGAAATAGGTCGGCGGCAAAAAGCGGACATCTTCCGCCAGCAGGTCCTGGATCAGGGTGTCGTCGCCCTTTGCGACCACCTCTTGCATGCGCTGGATTGTGGGATGCATGGTGCCTCCGGTTTTGCTTGGGGCAGGGTCGCCGAACCTTGGCAGACACGCAAGGACGACGTTGCGGGAAGCCACGCGCTGCGCTAGTCACCCCGGCATGAGCGAGACCTATGCCCCCCCACAGACGCCGCTGGACGTGTTGCATGAAGATGCGCAATTGATCGTGGTCAACAAACCGGCCGGATTGCTGTCGGTTCCGGGGCGGGGCGCGCATTTGGCCGATTGCCTGCTGACCCGCGTTCAGGCGGCCTTTCCGCAAGCTTTGTTGGTGCATCGGCTGGACCGGGACACATCCGGTGTGATGGTGTTTGCCCAGACGTCTCATGCGCAGCGTCATTTGGGTCTGCAATTCGAAAACCGCCAGACCCGCAAAACCTATGTCGCCCGTGTCTGGGGCAAGCTTGAGCCCAAATCGGGAACCGTGGATCTGCCGCTGATCGTGGACTGGCCCAACCGCCCGCGCCAAATGGTGTGCCATGACACTGGCAAGCCCGCCCAGACCGATTGGCGCGTGGTCAAATATGACGGCGAAACAACGCGGGTACGGCTGTTCCCGAAAACCGGGCGATCGCACCAACTGCGCGTGCATATGCTGGAGCTGGGGCACCCTATTCTGGGCGATCCGTTTTATGCGGGAGGGCCTGCGCGGGACTATCCCCGCCTGATGCTGCATTCCGAGGAGCTGCGTCTGAAAAACCCGGAGGGCGGCGTTTCCATGAAATTCCGCGCTCCGGCTGATTTTTGATCTCAGGCGCTGCTGGTCCACAGCATTTTCAGATTTCCCAACGAAAACCGCCTGCGGCGTTTAATAGGCCGGGTGTCGCACCGCTGGCGGGCCTCTGACAGCTCGCGTTCGATCTCGAACCCGCGCAGGCTGTGGTCCTGGCTCCAGCGGCCTAGTTTCAGGGCCATCATGACATGGTTGTCGCGGCATGGCATTTTTGGGCCTCCTGTTCTGTGAATGCCCTCAATTTGCGTGAACACTGCTGACACCACCTTGTCAGTGGGGTGTGCTAGAGTGGCAGCAGATTGTTCGGAGGCTGACATGCGACGCTCGACCCGCCTGTTTGAAATCATTCAGATTTTGCGTGCCACAGACGTGCCGGTGACGGCGGACGCTTTGGCAGCCAAGCTCGAAGTGTCCGCGCGCACCGTCTATCGCGATATTGCGGCGCTACAGGCACAGCGAACCCCGATCGAGGGCGAAGCCGGCGTGGGCTATATGATGCGGCGCGGCTATGATCTGCCGCCACTGAACTTTGACGCCGAAGAGGTCGAGGCGCTGTGGGTGGGCCTATCGATGTTGGCCCGCACCGGCGACAGTACACTGCAACAGGCCGCCGACAGGGTGTGCCGCAAGATCGACGCACTGCGCGCGCCTGCCGATTGGTTGCAGGTCGCCACTTGGGGCGCGCCCGCGGATGACCCTGCCAAAGGCTGCATTCCGATTGTCACCTATCGCGAGACGATCCGGGCCGAGCAGAAAATCCGCATCACCTATGTGAACGCAGCCGAAGAACGCACCGAGCGTGTCGTGCGGCCCGTCGCTCTGATCTATCACATCGAATGCACCATGCTGGCCGGTTGGTGCGAGCTGCGCAACGGCTTTCGCCATTTCCGAACCGACCGCATCTGGTCCTGCGACGTGACCGATGATCACTTCTGCGGGCAGGGCAAGGCCTTGCGGGCGCTGTGGCAGGAACAGGATCATCTGGACGCTTCTGATGACGCCGCCTGAACGGCGATGTTTCGCCGATTTCACTCAATTGTTGCTTGAGAACCCTCTGCCCCTCAATGCTATACTGCGCCAAACGAAACAAACCCGGCAAACGGGTCACGGAGCAGAAGGTGATTTCATGAAGAATTCCAAATGGGTAATGGCGGCTGGGCTGTGTTCGGTCCTGGTGCTGGGCGCGTGTACGGATCCGAGGACGCTGACCGCGCCGGGTGATCCCAATCAGAACGCAAAGCAAGGCGCCCTGATCGGTGGTTTGATCGGTGCCGGTGTTGGCGCGATTGCCAACGATTCCGATCCTTTGTTGGGCGCGCTGGCCGGTGGGGCCATCGGTGCCGCAGGTGGCGGCGTGATCGGCAACCAGCTGGACAAACAGGCCGCAGAGCTGCGCCAGCAGTTGGCCAATGACGGCATCACGATTGTCAACGCCGGTGACCGTCTGATCGTGACCGTGCCCAACGACATCACGTTTGACACCGACAGTTCGACCGTCCGCCCCGCGCTGCGCGCCGATCTGGTGCGCGTGGGCCGGAACCTGGTCAACTACCCGAACTCGAACGTGCAGATCATCGGTCATACCGACAGCGATGGCGAGGCATCCTATAACCTCGGCCTGTCTGAACGGCGCGCCAATGCGGTCGCGGATATCCTGCAGGCCAATGGCGTCAGCTATTCGCGGATCACGACCATCGGGCAGGGTGAGAACAACCCCATCGCCTCGAACCTGACGGCGCAGGGCAAGGCCCAGAACCGCCGGGTCGAGATCGTGGTTGTGCCCAGCGGCAACACCTGATCCTGCATAAGCTGCAAACAGGGCCATGATCGTTCGGGTCCTGTTTGCGCGCACTGACTGTGCGTCAGCAGGCCTTTGGCGTTGACGCATATCGGTCTAACTAAAGGGTAACACCAACTCAGAGGTTTCCCCGATGTCTGAACCGATCCTTCTTGGCTTGTCCGGGTCGCTGCGCAAAAGCGCCACCAACCGGAAACTAATGCACGAAGCCGCCCGTCTGTTCGGGCCAAGCACCTTTGTCGTGGCTGACCTGAACCTGCCGCTATATGACGGCGATTTGGAGGAAAGCGAGGGCATCCCCGCCTCGGTTCAGAACCTTGCCGATCAGATAGAACAGGCGCATGCGGTGGTGATCTCATCACCGGAATATAACAAAGGTCCGTCCGGGGTTCTGAAAAACGCGCTGGATTGGGTCAGCCGGACCAGTGGCAAGCCCTGGCAGGACAAGCCATTGGCGGTGATGTCCGCCGCCGCGGGCCGCGCAGGTGGTGAGAGGGCGCAGATGATCCTGCGGTCCTTCATGGTGCCGTTTCAGCCTCGGATTCTGCAGGGTCCTGAAATTCACCTGGCCAACAGCTCGAACGAATTCGATGAGAACGGGCGGCTGACCAATGAACGCTATGAAAAATCACTGCAAACCCTGATGCAGAAACTGCGGGCCGAGGCAGGATTCTGACGCCAGACCACGCTTGTTGCGATCTGCGCTGCGGCTTAGGTTGGCGATATGTCAGTTGAAATCCAGACAGATGTGATGGACCCGGCCCGCGCCAACGCATTGCAGGTGGCGTTGGGCCTAGCGCCGTCGATAACGGCAGGATCGGCGCTGCCCTCCTTTTTCCATCAACTCTATTTCTGGACAGCGCTGCCGCCTGATCAATTGGGGCGTGATGGGCATCCCAAAGTAGGCCGTGGTCTGATCCCTGACATGGGGTTGCCCCGGCGCATGTGGGCCGGAGGGCGGCTGCGCTTTGACGCCCCCTTGATCGCCGGGGTCGAGGCCGATCGGCATTCGGTTCTGGAAGAGACCCAGACCAAAACGGGCCGGTCTGGCCCGCTGGGGTTCGTCACCTTGCGCCATGAGTTCCATCAAAACGGAACCCTGTGCCTGAGCGAATGGCAGGATCTGATATATCGTCAGAATCCCTCGGGCGACGCCCAAACACCCGCGCCGCCGCTGGCACGAATGGACGAAACCCACAGCCGACTTGTAACGTTCGATTCCACACTTCTGTTTCGCTATTCTGCGCTGACCTTTAACGGACACCGGATACATTATGATCTGGACTATGCCCGCGATGTCGAAGGCTATGCGGGGCTTGTGGTGCATGGCCCGCTGCTGGCGCAGTTGTTGATGTTGTTTGCATCCGAATTGATGGGGCCGCTGGCCTCGTTTTCCTTTCGGGCATCCTCGGCCCTGATGCATTTCGAAACGGCTGAACTGTGCCGGAACGGAAATGACCTCTGGATACGCGGGCCGGACGGGCGTTTGTGCATGACGGCCACGGCAAACACGCGGTCAGAGTGACGCCTCGGGCCGAAAGTCATCAGGTATTGCGTCGCGCCCGTCCAGAACCAGATCTGCCATGACCTCAGCCACTTTGGGGGCCATGCCAAAGCCGATCTTGAAGCCGCCATTGGCGATGAACTGGCCCTTGTGCAGCGGATGCGCCCCCAACATCGGTGCGCGGCTTTTGCTGCGCGGCCGGACTCCGGCCCAGCGTTCGATCACCTCGGCGCCGTGCAATACCGGCACGGCCCGCATCGCACGGTCGATGACATCATCCAGGGCTGCGTCGGTGCCCGTGGCGTCGTCATATTCGCGCTCGGACGTAGACCCGATGGCCAATGTGCCATCCGCGTGCGGCACGATATGGATCGCGTCGGCAAACAATTGCGGCACCTCGCCTGCATCAAACCGCAACAAGGCCGCCTGACCTTTGACGCCACTGCCTACCATTCTGCCAAGGCCTTTGCTCAGATCCTGTAGCCCGGCTACTCCGGTGGCGTGGATGACGTGGCCCTTTTCTGGCGCGTCCTGCACGATATCGACGCCCATCACGGCCAGCGCTGAAACCAGCGCAGCGCAGGCGCGGCGCGGGTGTATCCGGGCGGTCAGCGTATCATGTATCACCCAACCCGTCGGGCTGGGCGGACACCACGCGCCAACCTGTTCCGAGGGTATGACGCGCCACTCCGCCTGCCCTTGCCAAAGCGTCTGTGCCGTTACCGCACGGGCGCGGGCCAGTTCAAGCGTGCGCGCATCGGCAATGGGTTGCACGCGGCCAAGCCTGGCGTACCCGGCAGAAACGCCCCCTGTCGCCTCGACCTGTGACCAGAAAGGTTCGGCCAGGATCAGGCTTTCGAACTGAAAGGCTTTTTTGGCATTCCAGTTCTCGGGCACATGTGGGGCCAGGGCACCCACTAGCCCCCCGCTGGAACCTGACCCGGGCCCAAAGGGATCAACAACCTGAACCTTGGCGCCGCGCCGGGCGCAGGTCCAGGCGATGGACAATCCAAAAATCCCGGCGCCTCGCACTGTCACATCGACCATTGCCAATCCTTCAATCCTTGTTAAGTGTCGCGGCCTAGCTACAGGATTACCCGATGGCAGACCAGCACGCCAAACTGACATGGAAAGAGGGCCAGGTTCCGGTCTCGGACCGGTTTGACGATCCATATTTCTCGTTGCAGAACGGGCTGGCCGAGACCAGGCATGTTTTTCTGGCGGGCAATGATCTACCAGCCCGGTTCAAACCGGGTTTTCACATTGCCGAGCTGGGCTTTGGCACGGGACTGAACATGCTGACCGTCTGGTCCGAGTGGGAGAGGTCGGGCCGCAATGACCCCTTGTCGTTCACCAGTTTCGAGGCTTTTCCGATGGAGCTGTCCGACATGGCACGTGCCTTGGCCGCATTCCCCGAGGTCGCCCCTTGGGTCGACCGTTTTCTGGCCCAATGGCAGGGCGGAATTTGTGATCTGGGCACTTTGCAGCTTGAGGTGATCGAAGGTGATGCAAGGCATACCCTGCCCGCATGGGAAGGGCAGGCCGATGCTTGGTTTCTGGATGGGTTTTCGCCCGCCAAGAACCCGGAATTGTGGGGCGCGGATTTGATGCAGCAGGTTGCGGATCACACCCTGTCAGGCGGAACAGCCGCCACCTTTACCGCTGCGGGTTTCGTGCGGCGGAGCCTGTCGGATGCGGGTTTTGAGGTCACGCGCGGGCCAGGCTTTGGCCGCAAGCGCCACATGACGATGGCAAATAAACCATGAGCCAGCAAAACAACACGCGCGCCGGCATTGCGCTGATGATCGCCGCGACCATCGTGTTTGCTTTGCAAGACGGCATTTCGCGTCACTTGGCCGGGGCCTATAACACCTACATGGTCGTGATGATCCGCTATTGGTTCTTCGCGGCTTTCGTGATCGTTCTTGCCGCCCGCGCGCCCGGCGGGCTGCGGGCCGCGGCGCGGACAAGCCAGCCAGGGTTGCAGATCTTCCGTGGTGTCCTGCTGGCTGCCGAGATATGCGTCGCCGTTTATGCCTTTACCGTTTTGGGCCTGATCGATGCGATGGCGGTGTTCATCTGTTACCCGCTACTGGTCGCCGCGCTCAGCGGGCCGGTTCTGGGCGAAAAGGTGGGCTGGCGGCGTTGGACGGCCATCGGCGTGGGCTGTGTCGGGGTTCTGATTATCCTTCAACCGGGCGCGGGCGTGTTTAATCCCTGGGCCGTGCTGCCCCTGATGTCGGCACTTATGTTTGCACTCTACGCGCTCTTGACCCGATATGCCGCCCGCAAGGACAGCACAGCCACCAGCTTTTTCTGGACCGGTGTCGCGGGATCTGTGGCCATGACCCTTGTGGGCATGTGGTATTGGGAGCCAATGGCACAGGCGGATTGGGCCTGGATGGCGCTGCTGTGCGTCAGCGGGGCGACGGGGCACTGGTTGCTGATCAAATGCTATGAAATGGCCGAGGCCAGCGCCGTTCAACCCTTTGCCTATTTCCACCTGTTGTGGAGCGCAATTCTGGGGATCTCGGTCTTTGGCGAAGCGCTGCGCCCTGCTGTGGTGGCGGGTGCAGCGCTTGTTATTGCCGCGGGTCTCTTCACCTTATGGCGCGAAAGACGCCAAAGTTGATCCGGTAAGTTCCTGCGAAAACGGCACCGGCAAGGCGTCCTGGCCCAATCGAGCACGATAGACCGGCAGACTTTCCGCGACGCGCATCACGTAGTTGCGTGTTTCGCTGAACGGAATGGTTTCGATCCAGTCGACCACATCCACCTCACCCGCGCGCGGATCGCCATAGCGCTGCATCCACGAGATCGGTCTGCGCGGCCCGGCGTTGTAGCCCGCAGCCATCATCACCACGTTACCATTGAAATCTGCGGCCAGCCCCGACAGGTAATTTGCCCCCAGCTTGGCGTTATATTGCCAGTCCGAAGTCAGGCGCGTCGTCTTGTGACCGCCAAGAATGCCCAGTTCGCCTGCAACAAGTTTGGCTGTGGCAGGCATTACCTGCATCAGACCACGTGCGCCTGCCCCGCTGATAACAACCGGGTCAAACTCGCTTTCCCGCCGTGCGATGGCCAGCGTCATTTCCTTGGCCATGGGCAGGCCCAGATCGGCAACCGGATGGACCGGATAGTAGGCCGCAGGCAAGACCGTGCCTGTGGTCGCGGCGCGTTTGGCGATCATGACCGCCAGATGCGGTTGCTTTAACTCAATCACCAGGTCACCCAACTGATTGGCCTGTACAGGGTCCAGACCCTCGACCAGATGGGTCAGAAACCGCTCGGACAGGTTGTCTTCATCCGCCCGCAGCAGCAACAGACCCGCTTCCAGCACGCTTGAGTTCGCGAACTCGGCCTGTTTCCAATGCGGCGCGCGGCGTGGGTTGGCCAGCTCGCTGTCAAAGGGGCGCCCGATCCGTTCAGCGGCCAGAAGCCCATAGAACGAAGTCTGAAAATCCGCACCCGTGGCGTAGGCCTCATAGGCTTTGTCCGCATCCCCTTGCGCGGCATAGGCACGGCCCAGCCAATAGCCGCCGCGCCCCTTTGAGATCGGAGATTGGACGGCGGTCTGAAAATTCTGGAAATGCCGAACCGCCGTTGCCGGATCGTTCAGCTTGCGCAAGGCCAGAAACCCGGCCAGCCATTCCAGATCGGCATAGCCATAGCCCATTTCGGGCGTCATGTGGTGGTTTGCGGCGATCTTGTAGGCGCGGTTCACATCGCCGGTGCGCATCTCAAGGCGCGCCAGCCTGCGGCGACCCTCGGCCCATTTGTCAGGTTCCCCCAGCGCCGTCGGGCTGCTTGACCGTTCCAGCATTAGGTCAATGGCGCTGTCGTCCAGCTCTTTCCGGTCGCGCCATACAAAGCGGTCAAAGGCCAGCCCGGGTGCGGTGGCCAGCGATTTGGGCACGGCTGCGACCTTGCCATCCACACCCGGTTCGCGTTTTTGCAGCGCAATCCGCGCCTCGGCCAGCTTGCGCTGATCGGCATCAACCAGCGGAAGCATCTGCCCGGCGCTGACAAGGTGGCCATCCCAGAGCATCCGGTCCAGACGCGCTGCGTGGTGCGGTTTCAGAAGCTTGCTAAAATTCTCCAGATAGTCTTTCTGCAGTCCCGATCCCATCGGCATCGTGCGCCAAGCGGTCACAATATCAGCCTCGGCATCGCCGTGACGGCCTTTTGCCATCAGGGCCACCGCATAGTTCAGCGCACCTTCGGCGGTTTGAGGCGGCGTGTCAGCATAGAATTTCAGAACCCGATCAGGGTCCGCGCCGGTGAACGACGGCTCACTTTTGCGGCGCAACCAGGCCAATCCCGGCCAATCGGGCCTGCGGTCGAGAAAAACCAACACATCGCCCGAACTGCCAAACCCTTCGCGCAGCCAGTGCCAAACGATGATATCGCGCGACACCGACCCGCGTGGGCCTGAGACGCGCAGTGCTTCGTTCCAGTCGCCTTTGCGCATCTCGGCCATACCGGCGCGCAAACCCGCCGCCGCATCCGCACGCGCACCATGCGCCTGTACCATTACCGCCAGAATCACCGTCGCCAAAAGGCTCAGAAAGCGTGTCATCCCTTGCATTTCCCAACCAACCGAGGATAGAGCCATTCAGGATAAACCTTGCGCCGTCGGGATCAACTCACAAACCGGAAAACCTGAGTGACCGAGGCGCAAAAAATACAACCCGCACCTTAAGGAGCGTTCCCATGTTCTCAGGCTCGATGCCAGCCCTCGTCACCCCGTTTCGCAACGGCGAGTTGGACCTGGATACGCTCAAACATCTGGTGGAGTGGCAAATTAAGGAAGGCTCGACCGGGTTGGTTCCGGTTGGCACGACGGGTGAAAGCCCGACGCTGAGCCACGAAGAACACGAGATCGTGGTGGAAGAGGTGGTCAAGGCCGCCGCAGGCCGCGTGCCCGTGGTTGCGGGCGCCGGGTCGAACAACACGGTCGAGGCGATCCGATTCGTGCGCTTTGCCCAGAAAATCGGCGCCGCCGCGGCGCTGGTGGTGACGCCTTACTATAACAAGCCTACCCAGAAGGGCCTGGTCTCTCATTTCCGCGCGTTGCATGATTGCGCCGATATTCCGATCATCATCTACAACATCCCCGGTCGTTCGGTGATTGACATGACCCCGGCCACCATGGGGGAACTTGCCAAGCTACCGCGCATTATCGGCGTCAAGGATGCAACCGGTGATCTGGCCCGTGTGTCCCAACAGCGTGCCAGCTGTGGCGCTGATTTCTGCCAATTGTCCGGCGAGGACGCGACTGCGCTGGGCTTCAACGCCCATGGTGGTGTTGGCTGCATTTCGGTCACCGCAAATGTGGCCCCGAAACTCTGCGCCGAATTCCAGCAGGCCACATTGTCTGGCGACTATGCAAAAGCGCTCGACTATCAGGACCGGTTGATGCCCCTGCATGAGGCGATCTTTATCGAACCCGGTCTTGTCGGTGCCAAATACGCGCTCAGCAAGCTGGGCCTTTGCAGCACCGAGGTCCGCTCGCCCCTGACAGAGCTGGAAAACAGCACCAAGGCGTCTATCGACGCGGCAATGTCTCATGCCGGTCTGATCTGACGCATATCTCGATCGAACGAAAAGGGGCGGCCTCAAATCCTGAGTGCCGCCCTTTTTACTTCTGCTTCCACCCTCTGACGGGAACTGCCCCGGGGCAGCGCGCCTTTAACGTTTACCGTAATAAAGCCCAACGACATGTTCTGCCTGGGCAAAGAACAACCAACGTGACACGGCAACACCGGCCAAATGCGAAATCGCAGCAAGCAAAGCAAAGAAATGGCTGAAGGGCATCAGCAGGAAAATGACCGGCAACAGGAAGGCGAGGATAAAGGATATCACCCGCAGTTTTTCAGCATGTTTGCGGCCAACCACGTGGACGAATTCCCGCAGCAAATAGTTGGTTCCTGTATGCGGAGGCTCGAACGCACGTACCGATCCGCGCGCGCCCAGCCCGGTCGCGGTTCCAAGATCGGTTCCGGACTGGGCCAGCGCCTTGTCGCCCTGACGCCAATAGAGGATCTGCACCAGCGCAGCGATTACAAGCAGAACCCACGCGGCCAGAGTCTGACCCGCGAGCAGCGCGCCCCCCGCTAGGCTGAAGCTCAGGAACATTGCTGGGGTCAGTTTCATGTTCCAGCGCGGAATCGTTTTGAGTTGCGTGTAGATCATCGAGGTCGTGAACACGGTCGCCAGCGAAAACAAAGCACCCAGCAGGCCAATGGCACCCCAGCGCTGGCCAAGAAAACCGGCACCCAGCGCATAAAGCCCCATCAGGACCAATGCGATGACAGCGCACCAGCCTTCGCGGCTTAGCCAGCTGGAACGCCACTGCGTAAAGGCCTTCCAGGCGCGCTCCGGGTGACCAAGGTGAAAGGTCGATGCCATCAGGCCGCCAACCGCAAGGGCGTATGCGAGGGCAAAGAACACAAATGCAATCCAGCCCGAAACGTCGGGCAGGCCCAGGCCAAGAAAGAACAGCAGGCCAAATCCCAGCCCGGACAGGGTGGTAAAGATGATGACGGATGGCGCTGGATGCATGTCAGAGCTTCTCCAATGTCTTGTCGAGCCAACCCAGGAAGCCCTTGGGCTCTTCCGCGACGGGTGCCAGCAACGGTGCGAGAATGTCGATCTGCTCTTCCACCGTGTCCTTGGGGCGGGGGGGCAGGTATTTGTTGACCGGCTTCGTGCCCATTTCCGGCATCAGGTCCATGCCATCGCGTTCGGCGACCAGTTTGCTGACATCGCTGTCCGGATCACCCAGATCGCCGAAATGACGCGCGCCAGCAGGGCAGGTTCGCACGCAGGACGGAACACGATCCACTTCGGGCAGGTTTTCGTTATAGATGCGGTCCACACAGAGGGTGCATTTCTTCATCACGCCCTCGGCCATGTCCATCTCGCGCGCGCCATAGGGGCAGGACCATGCGCAAAGCCCGCATCCGATGCAGTCGCTTTCATTGACCAGAACAATGCCGTCTTCGACCCGTTTATAGCTGGCGCCGGTTGGGCAGACGGTCACGCAAGGCGCGTCTTCGCAATGTAGGCAGGATTTGGGGAAATGGATCAACTGGGCATGGCCCTGTTCCGGCTGCACCTCGTAACTGTGCACCCGGTTCAGGAACGTACCCGACGGGTTGCCGCCATAGGCGTCTTGATCCGACAGCGGCGCACCGTAGTTTTCGGTGTTCCAGCCCTTGCAGGAAATGACGCAAGCATGACAGCCGACACAGGTGTCCAGGTCAATGACCAGACCCATCTTGCGCTCGGTGGATTGGGGGAGTTGGGTCATTTGCCTACCTTCCACGCCAAGTCTTTGGGACCGGTGCCAACCGGCGATTTGATCGGCCCGAATTCTGGCTGACTTTGCGCATCTGATGGTGCGTCGGCCTTTTCGATCTTCACTTTCAGATCGAACCATGCCGCCTGCCCGGTGATCGGGTCGGAATTGGCCCAGCGCAGCCCGTCGCCTTTGGGGGGCAGCAATTCGTGGATCAGATGGTTCAGCAAAAAGCCTTTGGTGGCTTCCGGCGCATCCTCTTGCAGGGCCCAGGCCCCCTTGCGTTTGCCGATGGCGTTCCAGGTCCAGACGGTGTTGTCGTTGAGCGCGGCCATTTCCATGACTGGCACGGTGATTTCACCATGGGGCGAGGTAACCTTGGCCCAGTCACCATCCCGCAGCCCGTGTTCGCGCATTAGTTTGGTCGGCACATAGAGCGGGTTGCGCCCGTGCAACTGCCGCAGCCAGGCGTTCTGAGTGCCCCAGCTGTGATACATCGCCATCGGGCGTTGGGTCAGGGCGTTGATGGTGAAGCCTTCGTTCCCGGTCTGATCGGTTTCGTACCAGATCGGCAGCGGGTCCATCTTGTCTTTGATCTGCTGGCGCAGGTGGTCGGGCGGCTGACGCTCACCATGGCCTTCGGCGGCCAGTTGGAATTTGCGCATCGGTTCGGAATACAGCTGGAACAGATAGGGCTGCGGGCTGTCATACAGACCCATTCCAACCGCCCAGTCCTGATAGGCTGTGTTCCAGGGTTTATAGTAATCCGCGCCTTCGGGGATATGCGCGACATAGAAGCCGCCATTCTCAATATAGCGGTTCAGCTGGTCCGGGTTGACCTCGCCGCGGCCTATCTTGTCGCCATTCTCGCCGCGGAAACCAGCCAGCGGGCCGATACCGGGTTTGCGTTCATGATTGACGATGTAATCGGCGTAATCTGTCCACTTGGCACTGCCGTCTTCGTTGGTGAAACCGGGCAGGCCCATGCGATTGGCCAGGTCGATCAGCGCCGATTGAAAGCCTTTGACATCGCGGTCGGGTTCGATCACCGGCCAGCGGATGGCGTCTGCTGCGGCGTCTGCCTCACAAATCGGACGGTCGAGCAGCGAGATACAGTCGTGCCGTTCCAGATAGGTGGTATCGGGCAGGATCAGATCTGCATAGGCCACCATTTCCGAGGAATAGGCGTCGGAATAGATGATATGGGGGATCACATAATCGCCGTTCTCATCCGTGTCGGTCAGCATCTCCATGACACCTTTGGTGTTCATGGTCGAATTCCACGACATGTTGGCCATATACATGAACAGCGTGTCGATCTTGTAGGGATCGCCCGCATGTGCGTTCGAGATGACCATATGCATCAGCCCGTGGCTGGACATCGGGTTTTCCCAGGTGAATGCCTTGTCGATCCGCGCCGGGCTGCCGTCTTCTTTAAGCGCCAGATGCTCGGGGCCCCGGACAAAGCCCAGATGGGGGCCATCCAGGGGTGAGTTTGGCATTACCTTGCAGTGCGGGGTCGGGTGCGCCTCGACCGGTTTGGGATAGGGTGGTTTGAAACGGAACCCGCCGGGGACCTCAACGGTGCCCAGAATGATTTGCAGCACATGCAGCGCGCGGCAGGTCTGGAACCCGTTCGCATGGGCCGACACGCCCCGCATCGAGTGCATGGCCACCGGTCGGCCGATCATCTTGCTGTGTTTTTCGCCACGGAAATCCGTCCACTCCTGATCCAGCTCAAAAGCTTCTTCAAAGGCAACGCGCGCCAGTTCCCCCGCGATGGCGCGGATGCGTTCGGCGGGGATGCCGCATCTGTCGGCAATCGCCTCAGGGGCGTATTCGTCTGACAGATACCGCTCGGCCATCAGGTGGAAGACAGGGCGGTGTGTGACAGCATCTTTCTCGTAGGTCGCGGACAGGTCAGGGCGGACGCCGGGCTTGTCAAAGGCCGTCAGCTTGCCGGTTTTGCGGTCAACGACCAGCGGTTTACCGGCCTCGTCTTTCAGGAACAGGCCCTTTTCTGGTCCTTCCGAGGCATTGATCAGAACCGGTGCGTTTGTATACCGGCTGAGGTAATCCAGATCGATCTTTCCGGCTTTCATCAGCACATGGATCAGGGACATGATGAACAAGCCATCGGTGCCAGGGGTGATGCCCACCCAGTCATCGGCCACCGCATTATAGCCCGAACGGATCGGGTTGACGCCGATCACACGGGCGCCACGGGCCTTGATCTTGCCGATACCCATCTTGATGGGGTTCGAATCATGGTCCTCGGCCACGCCGAACAGCATGAAAAGCTTGGTGTGATCCCAGTCGGGCTGGCCAAACTCCCAAAACGCGCCGCCCATGGTATAGATACCGCCAGCGGCCATGTTTACGGAACAGAACCCGCCGTGGGCGGCATAGTTGCAGGTGCCGAAACTTTGCGCCCAAAAGCTGGTGAAGCTCTGGCTTTGGTCGCGACCGGTGAAAAAAGCCAGTTTCTCAGGATTGTCTTCGCGGATCGGCTTGAGCCAGCCAACAGCGATATCCAGCGCCTCGTCCCAGCTAATTTCTTCGAATTCACCTGATCCGCGTGGACCAACCCGTTTCAAAGGCGCGCGCAGACGCGACGGGGCGTTTACTTGCATGATCCCGGCAGAGCCCTTGGCGCACAACACGCCTTTGTTGACCGGGTGGTCGCGGTTGCCTTCGATATAGGCGACCTTGCCGTCTTTCATGTGGACATTGATGCCGCAACGGCAGGCACACATGTAGCATGTGGTTCGGCGAATCTCGTCTGACACAGGTGGGGAGAGGTCGAGGTTCGGTTGTTGATTCACGTTTACTCTCCCTTTGGCCGATCGCCTTGGTACTTAACCGTTTTCGGCACTTTGGTGTATATACACGCTTGGCTCAAGCATTTTGAGGAAGAGAGCGAAAATGCCCTCTTCCTCGATCTTAAGTTGCGGGGATCGAAACAACACCGATCCCGTTTGGTGCCATCACCCTTCAGAGTTTGGCCTGTGGTTTCATGTCTGCTGCATTGATGCCAGCGACTTGGACGGGTTTTTTCATGGCGTCTCGGCGGAAGGGTTCGCCGAGTTCCTGGTTGATCATGGCCTCGATCAGGGTGGTGATGCCGTTCTTCTGGTCTTCGATGGCCTGGTTCAGCGCA
>NZ_JBQFOA010000012.1:0-145532 GCF_056532975.1 Ruegeria sp. H6 | reverse complement strand
CAGCCTCTGGTCCGCTTACACCGCCGAAATGGCAGCATAACCCTGCCTTTTCCGATGCTTCACAATCGGCCGCCAACAACTTGGCAATACCGTCAGAACCCTTGGCACAGGTGGGTTAAATGACGGCGCGCGTTTGTTATTTCACCGTTATCAACGAGGGGCATCGATCGTCGCTAAATCCGCTTAAGACGCTTCATCGCGATTTGAATATCATTCAGTATCCATCCCTATGGGCGCGATGTGGGCATCGGAGACGATGCAGAATTGATGCAATTACTTTGCCCGCGCTATGAAAACGGCACTAAACCAACATTCAAATGTCCTCGCTCTGCTGCATCACGCCCCGTATTTGTTTTGAGACAGCGCGATACTGCAACTTCGAGCAGCCTGCGCAGACCTCTGAGTGAACGAGAGCAAATCATTGTCAACAAACACCAACTCATGCGGACCGGCATCAGCTGTCCCATATGGCGACGTAACCTGTTTTCAAAACTCGCCAGGTGTGTCTGGCGTTGAGTGAGTTGTGGGCTTCGGCGTTCCCCGAAACTATTCATTGGTCGAAATCAAAATGCCAGAAGTGGCTAAACCGAAAAGCATTCGCTCGGAACCAAATAGATTCAGATCTGAATAAACAGAAACTATGCCCGAGGCTTCGAGGCGATAACCGTAACCGAAGGGGCTCTTTTCGCTGTTGGTTTAGTCGCTGGCCGCGTCGCGCGAGGCTCTGCAATCAAACTTATAGGCGCGGCTTCAGGACGATGATCTGTTCGGGTTCAACCCGACCTTGAGCCAGCTATTTAACAAGGCGGAGACCATCTTACACGCCCCAAAAAGCAACAGGCTACGATCGCCGACCTCTAATCAGCTCTGACCTTTTGGGCTCACATCGTAAACCATACAATCAGCTCGCAACCTTCAGGGTGCTTCGTTGCACGAGCTCTTTATAAAGCTCGCGCAGGCGGCGGGTCATCGGGCCGGCGCTGTCATGCGCTCCGATCTTCTTGCCATCGATTGACGCGACCGGCGTCTGCGCGCCGAATGTTCCGGTCAGAAAGGCCTCGTCAGCCCCATACGCCTCATAGAGCGAGAAATTCTTCTCGAATACCGGGATGTCGTTTGCCCGGCACAGGTCTATGACCTTCTGACGAGTCACCCCGTTCATGCAGTAGTCACCTGTGGAGGTCCAAACCTCTCCACGGCGCACGATGAAGAAATTGCACGCATTTGTCGTGTTCACAAATCCATGTGGGTCCAGCATGAGAGCTTCATCGGCGCCAGCCTGTTCCGCCTGCAGACATGCGATAACGCAGTTCAGCTTTGAATGGCTGTTGTACTTGGCGTCTTGACTCATCGGCAGCCCGCGCACCTGAGGCACAGTGGCCAGGCGAATACCCTGGCTAATCAGGCTTTCCGCTGGTTTTGAGTGTTCCAAAATCGCAACCACCGTTGGTCCGGATCGAGACAATCCCGGATGTTGAAATGGCTTGTCCTTCGGTCCGCGTGTCACCATGAACCGGCAATGCGCGTCTGTTGTCATACCGTTGGCTTTGGCCGTGTCATTCAATGCTTGCAGGACTTCGTCCTTCGTCATGCCGACGTCAATGGAGACGGCTTTGCAGCTGTTGAAGAACCGATTCATGTGTTCATCAAAAAACGCCCAAGTACCGTTGTAGAGGCGCAACCCCTCCCACATTCCATCGCCCAGCATGAAACCGGAATCGTAGACAGAGACCATCGCTTCGCTGCGCGGGACGATCTTGCCGTTGAGAAAGATCTTGATGTCGCGATTGCGCGCGTCTTCCACCGCATCATGTGTGGAATGGCTCGGTGTTTGTTCGCTCATGTCATAGCTCTTGCGTGGGCGTTGCGTAGAAGAGGCGCAGAGGCGGCGTCGACCGCCGCCTCTGCTATGGTTTTAGTTGATCAATCCTGCTTCGCGGAAATAACGCTCAGCACCCGGATGCATTGGTGCGGACAATCCGTTGACCACCATTTCCTCTTTCTTGAGATTGGCAAAGGCCGGGTGGAACGATTTGAAGGCATCAAAGTTGTCAAAGACCGCCTTCACCATGACGTAGACGGTTTCCTCAGGTACATCTGAGGACGTCACGAAGGTGGAGGGAAGGCCAAAGGATGGAACGTCACCATCCACACCGCGATACAGACCGCCTGGGATGGTAACATTGCCGTAGTAGGGCTTGCTTTCGATCAGCGTCTGAACGGCATCGCCTTCGACAGGAATGATGTTGATGTCACAGGTTGTCGCGGCTTCCAGTACATTGGCAACCGGGTTGCCAGCCACCATCAGAAAGGCCTCGATGGTGTTGTCGCACAGCGCTGCTGATTGTTCGGCCGATTTGAGCTCGGTCACCAAACCAAAGTGATCCATGTCCCAACCCATCGCGTCCACGAGGACTTCCGCAGTGCCTCGCGTTCCAGATCCAGGATTTCCCAAGTTGATGGTCCGTCCACCAAGGTCATCGAGGGACTCGATGCCTGTGTCTTTGCGCGCAGCGATGATGACCGTATCAGGATGCAATGAGAACAGGCTTCGGAGTTCTGCGTCCGGGCCATCCTCTTCGAACAGACTGGTTCCGTTCAGGGCGTGGAATTGCCAATCGGACTGAACGATGCCCATTTCCAGCTCGCCTTCGCGCATGGTGCGCAGATTATAAACGGATCCGCCCGTACTTTCGACCGAGCAACGGATGCCATGTTCTTTCCGCCCTTGGTTGACGAGGCGACAGATGCCGCCGCCGACTGCGTAGTAGATACCCGTTACACCGCCGGTGCCGATTGTCAGAAACTCTTCCGCTTTTGCCGGTGCGCCAGCCAAAAGCGCGGACGCGCCGAGTGCAGCGAGCCCTGTATAAATTCTCTTTTTCAGGATGTCGTTCGACAACATGAATAACTCCCTTTTTACCTGTTGCGTCACCGCGGTTGCTTACCGGGTGATCATCTCTTGCCGATGGAGTGGGCAATCGCAGCCAAGGTTCGGAGCTTTTCGAATCCCCACCTGCCAGAACGATACTGCAAGATCGTTAAATTGTCGACAATATATACTATTGTCGACAATTTTAAAAAGACTGGATACCATGATACCAGCAGACAGCAGACGACCATTGGACAGAAATTGGAAGTTCTGCTGCAATCATTTTTCTGGCTATCTTGGCATCACGACGTAGTCTCGCATTCCATCCATTGGGTGTTCCATCAACAGGATCGAAATGACACAGCAAGCATTCTCATCGGAAAAATCCGGCGACACACTCAAAGACAGAACGCTGGAGCAGCTTCAGGAACTGATCCTGACCGGAGATCTGGAGCCGGGGGCAAAACTGCTTGAAACGCAGGTTGCCGCTCAGCTGGATGTCAGCCGCGCCACATTGCGTGAGGCGATGGTTCAACTGAGCGAAATCGGGCTTTTGGCTTACATCCCTTTCCGCGGAACATTCCTTCGCACTCTGGACCCCGTTGATCTGGACGAGATATATTCATTTCGAACAGGGCTTGAGAAGATGGCGTTTCAGTTCTGCTGGGACAAACGAGACCTCATCAGTCTCGCCGACCTACAGATGCGCAACAACAGGCTATGCGATTGTATTTCGGACAATGACCCCTACGGTGCGATCATGGCAGAAATGCACCTTCACTCATGGTGCTATGAGCTTTCGGGGCACACACTTCTGCTGCAAAGCTGGGAGAGACTGAAACCCAACCTCCAATTCTACTTTGCCGTTCATCAAAAGGCACATGGAAGGGGCGGTCCCCTTCGGGAATCTCATGACAAATACATCGAGCTTGCCAATGGTGAGAGTTTGGATGACATGTTGGTTCACCTTGAAGACCACATGCGGCAAGGTTTGGAAAACACAATGAAATTTCTTAATGAACGAAATGCAGTCTAAAATGTGTGCGGAAGGACGGCCGTAGATGTAATCGGCTGAATTTGAACGCAACGGGTTTGACTGGGAGAAGAGGCCCAAACTTACCGTTCGCCGTCAACTCAAAATATGGCGCGGTCCAGACTCACGGCTCGCAAATGTCGCGACCGTTGACTTTCTACGGCAGTCTTGTGAACGCGCCGACAAATTCTGTCCACCGTTCGCGATCGACAAACCCGTAATGTCCTGCGCCTGCCCATTCGTGTGCAGTACAGTTAGGAAGCTCAGAGCATAGGTGTCGCGGCATGTCCGGTGAGATTATGTCGTCCGCAGTTCCAAAAAACATCTCTACCGGTTGCTGAATTTCCTTTGGCGAAAACCCCCAATCCCAAAGCGCCATCGTCATTTCGAAAACACCTTCCTCGTGTTGTAGATAACCAAGACGAAAGTTCTCTTCGAACAGGGCATTCTGCTCTGGAGTGCGCAGTATTGTTTTGGCTTCGTTGGGCATCTGGTCAACGACCGATTCCACATAAGAAGGGATGTCTTTCAAGGCACTATTGGCGCCCATACGCTCTGCCCAGCGGATCAGAAACGTCAGATGTCGCAATTTCGCGATGGTCTTCAGATCTTGCAGCACCAGCATTTTGGTTACGCCGGGTTCATCGAATGGAGCCACAGGAGACGCAAGCGCAACTTTGCACACACGCTCGGGCATGTGAAACGCCACAGCCAAAGCGTGGGGGCCGCCGCCGGAATGGCCCGCGACATTGAAGGTATCCAGACCAAGGTGGTCAGCCAGCTCCTCCATATCGGCGCCCCAATCGACCATTTTTCGGTCCTTCTTCGGGCTGGACCCTCCGACACCAGGCTGATCTGCTGCGATCCATCGCACGCCAAGCGAAGCGGTCAGGCTGTCGTCGGGCTGACGAATGACGTGAGAGTCCGAAAACCCATGGCTGAAAATCACCGGTGTTCCGTTTGGATCACCGTAAGTGCCGAAGGCCAGCGTTCTGCCATCTCTGAGAGTTAGGTGTTGGGTCACGTTGTGCTCCTAAAGCGAAGTAACCCTGGGTCGAAGGTTCATCTGCGTGCTGGCAGAAATCGAACCCAGGGTTGCGAATGAAACCCTGCCTAGTCAGTGAATGTGTATTCACCCAGATCACACAGGTTCAGCGCATAGTCTTCGGCTTCGGAACCGTCGGCAAAGACGCCACGGATATCATAGACGCAGGTCGTCAGCCCGTCTGCGATATCCACGCCAATTTCATATCCAGGGGCCAAATACCCACCCGCCAAAAGGTTTCCTTCCCAGCTGTCGGATGATGCGGGGGAAATGTTAAATTCCACCAGGTCAGCACTGCTGTCGTTATAAAGCAGGAATTCCAGATCCTCCGCCTGAGCCGGCGAAAGACTGGCCAATGCCGCCAGGGCCAGTGTTGCGGAGATTAGAGTTTTCATCATTTTAGTCCTTCTGTTTGATCGGTGACTAGGTTGCAGACAACGGTTGCTCGTGAGCGTTGATGTGAGTGCAGTGCGGTCGCCAGACATATCGCAGCCGCACCCGCTTTGATGTCACAGAAGCCAAGGTCTGCGATGGGCAAGAATTGCTCAAAACATCACCGCTTATTCGAGCAATCCTTTTTCCTGATAGTATTTCAGCGCGCCTGGATGGATTGGCGCTGAAAGACCGGCCGTGACCATCTCTTCTTTGGTCAGGTTTGCGAAGGCCGGATGGAAGGTTCGAAAATCATCAAAGTTTTCGAAGATGGACGACACCAACGCATAGACCGCCTCGTCAGAGACATTGGCCGACGTCACAAGCGTCGCACCGACTCCAAAGGTTTCGACGTCGGTGTCGGTGCCGCGATACATGCCACCCGGAATGGTAGCTGAACGATAATAGGCGTTGTTGTCGATCAATCCTGTTACGGCCTCACCGGTCACGGGCACCAGTTTGGCGTCGCAGGTGGTGGCGGCTTCGGTCAGATTGCCCGAGGGATGGCCGGCGGTGATAATGAACGCGTCGATCTGGTTGTCGCACAAGGCACTGGATTGCTCGGCTGACTTCAACTCGGCGGCAAGGGCGAACGTGTCTTTGGTCCAGCCTTTGGCATCCATAAGCACTTCCATGGTGCCACGCTGACCAGAACCGGGATTGCCGATATTGACCCGCTTGCCCGCCAGATCGTCAAAATGTTCGATCCCCGAGTCCACACGGACCATCACGTTGAACGGTTCGGCATGGACGGAAAACACCGCGCGCAGGTCTTCGAAAGGCCCGGCTTCTTCGAACTTTGAGGTGCCGTTCAAGGCGTGGAACTGCCAGTCGGACTGGGCAACGCCAAATTCCAACTCACCCTCGCGGATGGTGTTGATGTTGTAGACCGACCCGCCGGTGGATTCGACGGTGCAGCGCACGCCGGTTTCCTTGCGGTTCTTGTTCATCAGACGGCAGATCGACCCACCCGTGGGATAGTAAACCCCCGTGACGCCGCCTGTTCCGATCGTGACGAACTCTTCCGCATGGGCTGTTGCTGTTCCAACGGCCAGTGCCATTGCCGTTGCTAAAATCTTGTTCTTATTCATCGTTTCCTCCCTGTTCTATTGTGTTGAGTTAAGTTGCCATGGATGGCGTCAGAGCACGGGGTCGTTTCAGCTCGGTTCCAAAACATCCTGATACCCAAACAGCGCCGGAAGCCCGCCGGTGTGCAGCATGACGACCTTTTGGCCTTTGCGGATCACACCCGCGTCCAACAGTCCGATCAGGCCGGCAAACGTCTTGGCAGAGTAAACCGGGTCCAAAAAGATACCTTCGGTGCGTGCCATGAGGGTCAGGGCCTTACGTGTTTCTTCCCCGACCAGGCCATATCCGGGTGTCAGCGCGCCGTCCCAGACCTCGATCCCGTTCATGACAATTGCGGGGTCGAAATCCATCAGGTCAGCCAATTTGCTCAGGACTTTTTGCATGCGTGCATGCTGCTGTTCCTGGCCGCGACGCACACAGATACCATAGACAGGCGCGTGCATTCCGGACAGCCGCAACCCTGTAAAAAACCCTCCATGGGTCGCACCGCTGCCCGAAGGCACGACTGCGGCATCAAAATCGCTCATTTGCGCGCTCAGTTCCGCACCACCCTGGACATAGCCCAATGCCCCCAAAGGCGGGTGGTCGATGCCAAGATGGATAACATAGGGTCGACGACCAGCGGCGACCAACTGAGCAGCCCTGCCTTGCAGGGCATTATCCGCACCGACCTCGTCTTCGCCTACCGGAAAATGCATGTGTTCGGCGCCCAGGATTTTGGCAAGCAACACATTACCTGAATGGTAGTACTCTTGCCCCATCCCCGGTACGCGTTCTTCCAGTTGCAGTACCGATTTCATCCCCAGACGAGCGGCAGCGGCAGCGGCTGTACGCACAAAGTTCGACTGTACGGCTCCGGTTATCAGAACGGTATCAGCCTGCTGTTGCAGCGCATCGCCAAAGTAAAACTCCAACTGACGGGTCTTGTTGCCACCAAAACTAAGCCCGGTCAGATCGTCGCGTTTAAGCCAAAGGTCAATGCCAAGCCGGTCTGACAGGCGATCCAGCCGCTCGACCGGTGTGATCTCGGTCATCAGGCGGGCGCGGGGGAATTCGGATAGTTTCCGGTCGATATTTTTCTCTTCAGTCATCATGTATCATCCAACCAGATAAGCTCGGCGGAAAAGAACCGCGCAGGCGAGGATCGAGATCAGCCGAATGGCGTGGGTAATGGCCTGCTGTGGCAGCAGCGGGCCAATCACGCGACCCATCAGACTGCCGGCAACAGTGGCGACGGCAAATGGCAAGAGCCACGGGGCGCTGACAAAGGCCGCCCAGTCCGACAGGCAGTGCAACGCAAAGGCAGCCCCATATGCGATCAGCGCCACAGGCTGAACCAACCGACGTGCTTCGTGGGGGGGGCGACCCGAGGCCAGAAAGCCCAAAATCATCAAGGGACCGGGGGTCGCTGCCCAAACCGTCGCAAGGCCGGACAGACCCGATATGGCCTGAAAGCCCCTTGGGCCCACCTTGTTGTCTTGCGGCAATACCGAGGTGGCAACGCCGACAAGTAACAGACCCCCGGTCAGCGCCAACACCATGCGTTCCGACAAATAGGGATAAATCAAAAGACCCAGAGCTATTCCCACAAAACACCCGATCACAGCATTCCGGATCTGTGCTTTGTTCTTCGCCCATACCCGCTGATCCGTTGCGATAAGGGAAACAAGCGTGTTCAGCAAAAGCAAAACCGGAACGGCCGTGGCCGTCCCCAGCAACACCATCATCACGGGCGCTGCGACAATGCTGAACCCGATCCCGACGCCAACCTGAATCGCGGCTCCTGTCACAATGGCAAGCAGCAAAATCAACAGGTCAGCGGGCACGTTTCGATCCAGTGTTTCGCGGGTCATGTACCGGATGGTAACGTTGCGCGACCTTAATAGAAAATCATCTTATTGTATTTATTGATGCCTGAATGTTATCAAAATGACATGCGCATCACCGCCCGACAGATTGAGCTTTTCCAGATGGCCTATCGACACCGGTCCACGCGAAAGGCTGCGGCAGCGCTGCATATCTCTCAGCCCGCCATAAGCCGTGTCGTTGCCGAGCTTGAGGCGGAAATGGGCGTGGCGCTATTTGATCGATCAGGACGCAAGTTTGAACCAACCTCGGCGGCGCACAGTCTGCAGCAGGCGGTTCAAAAACACTATCAGGGTCTGGAACGTATCCGCGAAGCGGCTGCCCACATCGCCTCTGGCACTGGCGGACATTTGCGTGTTGCCACGGTTCCGGCGGTGGCCGATACCCGCGTTGCGGTTGCGGCCGGCAAACTCATGGCGGAACTCTCAGCCCTCAGGGTGGATGTAGATGTTCTGGATGAAAAGGCCGGGATGGCCGCGTTGCGCGAAGGCCGGGTGGATTGTGCAATCGTATCCTCTGACCCCGGCGACCCGAACCTGGCATGCACCCGGCTGGCCGACCTGCACCCCGTGGTGATCATTCCCCGCAATGATCCGCTGACCTCAGCGCAAAGCGTCTCAGCTGCTGTACTCGCGGAGGCGCCACAGATCATGCTGACACCTCACAGCCCATTCCGCCGCGCAGTGGAGGGCATGTTCGACAGCTATGAGGTTTCGTTCCAGGTCAGAGCCGAGGCCCAGACGCAATCCGCCTTGGTTCGCATGGTCGCCCAGGGCACAGGCCGCGCGATCGTCGACAAGGAAATCTTGGCTATTTCGCAAGCAGACGATGTTTTTGCCGTGCCCTTGGCATCCGACCTCAGCTGGCCGATCCGAATGATCACATTTTCCGCTTCGAATGACATTCCTGGTTTGCAAAGATTTACGACGGAACTGAAAGAGCCATAGTTTCAGTCCCATTGGCCTCAGCGGTGCAGGCAGCTCAAACACTCTTCGACCTGTGGCGTGTCAGAAATTGTTTGCCCGCCTACCCAAACATTCCATGCCAATCGCATCTTGAGTTCCATGAATTGAGCATAGATTCCTGTTTGGTGAGGTAGTAAGTCATCACGCCAGCTGATCCAGAAACGCTCCAGCCACGTGCAGGTGTTTATCCTTGATTGCCGGATCCATCCGCGCGGCAGTTCTGCACATCATCGACCAGCGGGGGTTTTGGGCGAGATCGTCGAGGTGTTTGAAGATAAAGCGCCAATACAATCCGTACCAAACCTCGGCCCAGGGACCCTTGCCCCAATGGCTCATTTTGCGGACGTAATTCGAGCCCGAGAAATAGGGTTTGGTGGTGATCAACCCGCCATCCGCGTGCTGGCTCATGGCGTAGATATTCGGGACCATGACCCAGTCATAGCTGTCCACAAACATCTCCATGAACCAGCGATACACCTCGTTTGGCTCAATTTCGCACAGGAACATGAAACCACCCAGGACCATGAGGCGCTCGATATGGTGGCAGTATCCGGTTTGCAGGACGCGTTGGATGGTGTCGTCAATCGGGTCGATTCCGGTTGTGGCCGTGTAGAAAGATGCCGGCATCCTGCCGCTATGGCCCCAGTGATTGGAGGTGCGCATCTGCATACCGAGATCTTCATAGGTAGCGCGCATGAACTCGCGCCAGCCAATGATCTGGCGGACAAAACCTTCGACTGAATTCAAAGGAATTTCGTAGTCCAGAGCGTAAGCGAGCGTCACATCAAGCACCTGCTTTGGCGTCAGCAAGCCGACATTCAGGGCGGGTGTCAATACAGCGTGCCAAAGCCAGCTTTCCCCTTCGACGATGGCATCCTCAAAGTCGCCGAAACGATCGAAGCGACGTTTGAGAAACTGTTTCAGCCAATCTTCTGCCGCTTGGTGAGAGGTTGGATAGTACAACCTGTCCAAAACCCCCAGCGCATCCGGAAACGCGCCGCGTATTTGATCCTGTGCCGCCCGTTCAATCGCGTCGGGCACCGGCCAATCGATCCAGGGCAAGCTGTTTAGCAAAGCTTTGGGGATCTTTTTGCGGTTGTCCTCATCAAAGCTCCAGCGACCGCCAACCGGATGATCACCGCGCATCAGCACATCCAGACGTCGGCGTTGGCTTTTGTAAAATTCGGCCATGAACCACCGTTTGCGGCCCTTCATCCAAGCGACGTTATCGGCGCGGGTGTTCAGGAAACCGGGGGATGTGTGTATGTCCAAAGTAATACCCACATCGCTTGCGGCCCTTTGCAGGCGCCTTTGCGCTATGAAATCGACCGGGTCCGCCATCACCGCGCGTGTGATCCCATCCCCAGCGAGCCTCTGAAACAGACGAAGACACGCATCCTTTCGCTGTTCATAGGGGTAAATCTCGGCCCTGATACCTTTGGCGATCAAGCCTTGATGATACCGCGCCATGCTTGCGCGATGAAGCCACAGCTTTTGTCTGTGCATCCGCATCGGGTATTGCGCGTCGCCAAAGAACAACGGGTCCTCAAACAGAACCACCCGATCCGGTGTCTGTGCCAAACCGGGATGTTCGGCGAAAAGCTGATTGGGCAAAAGGATTGTGGCTGAGGGCATGGTCAGGTCCGCACACTCATCTTGAATGTCAGGCGAAGGCAAACGGCTTTGCGCTGCAAGGTCTGGACGGGGGGCATGACGCTCATGACTGCCGCCGGCACCGATCCGAGCAATAGCGCACCTCATCCCAAACCTTTGCCCATTTCTTGCGCCAAACAAAGGGGCGCCCGCATGTGGCGCAGATTTTCTGCGGCAGATCAGCCTTTTTGCGCATTTTCATGAGGTATCTCCGAAGGGCAGGCTGAGTTGCGCCGAAGGCACCTTGATCGCCCCTCGACGGCGCTTGGGTCGGGGTGCTTTGCGGCTGGCGTGTTTGGCCACGATCGCCTGTGCCTCTGCGCGAAACTCGGGGCCGCGACGCACCGCCCAGACCCGGTCGCGCGCAGCTTTGGCGGCGGCAAGATGGTCGAACAGGCGGGCAGGATAGTGGCGACCGATCACGCCTGAGGCCGCCTCGGCCTTCCATGGTTCATGGATGTACTGATTGGGAATACCGGCCAACTCGGGCAGCCACGTTCGGATGAAAGCACCGTCCGGGTCCTGATCATAGCCTTGTTTGACCGGATTATAGATACGCACGGTATTGATACCCGTCGTACCCGATTGCATCTGGACCTGGCTCCAGTGAATTCCCGGCTCATAATCGGTGAACATGCGGGCCAGATGCAGCCCCGGTGCGCGCCAATCCATCCACAGGTGATAGCTGGCCGTGGCCATGACCATTGCCCGCATCCGAAAGTTGAGCCATCCTGTCGCGCGCAGGGACCGCATGCAGGCATCGAGAAACGGATACCCAGTTTCACCTGCACTCCATGCGCTTAGCAGTTCTGCATCTGGTGTCTTCGGACGCAGGCCGTCATAAAGCGAGTGCAAGTTTTCGAACTCGATCCGCGGGTCATCTTCGAGCTTTTGGATAAAATGACAATGCCAGTGCAGGCGCCCGGAAAACGAACGCAAAGACTTGCGCCAGTTTTGCGCACCGCGGGGCAGCGCCCTGCGACGCATGTCGCAGGCTTGAGCCACTTCGCGCATGGAAATAGCCCCCCACGCAAGATAGGGTGAGAGCCGAGAACACGCCCGCGCGCCTTCATCAGGGCTGGACATGGCCTTTTGATAATTTTCCCCACGATCATTCAGAAAACTCTCCAGACGTTCCAGGCCCGCGCGTCTGCCGCCGGGCTGACGGTGTGCGCAAGGATCACGCGACAACCCAAGCTCATGTGCCCCTGGGATGGGGCCGGGCTCCAGACTGATGGGTTGCAAAACCGGTGCTTGGCTTACGGGTTCCAACATAATGCGGTCCCAACGTGCGGCCCACCCATCCCGCGAGCCGAGCCTGCGCCATACGCCGTGGTTTTGCACTTGTATCCAAGGCACGCCCTGTTCCCGACACCACGCAGCGACATGCAGATCACGCTTGAAAGTCCAGTCGTTTCCCGTCTCTTCATGGGACCAGAGCGCGTGCAGCAATCCGCTGTTTTTCAAATCTTCAAGAACGCCGACAATCGGCCCGAAGCGTATAATCAAAGGCTGTCCAAGCCGACCAAGATCGTGCCGCAACTCACGCAGTGTTTGTGCAACAAATTCCCAGTGGCGGGCAGACGCATCCGGTTGCCGCCAAAGTTCTGGCTCGACCACATAGATTGGTAGAACCGGCCCGTGCATTGCTGCCTGCACAAGCGCCCGATGATCCTGCGTACGTAAGTCGCGTTTGAACCAGACAACTTGCAACTGTTCGTTTCCCGTACCCCGATTGGATGATGAGGAACGAGGTAGGCCTGATCTGTCCACGGTCCAGATGACCGAGGCCCCGACCTCAGTTCAGGATCGCGATTGACAGGTTCAGGATGGATGCAAAAGCCACCCAGGCCAGATAGGGCAGGAATGCAAACATTGCCACCCGATCCGATACGCGTACATTGCGGATGAAAGCCACGATGACGCTCAAAAGCGCTAAAATGATCACCAAGGCGGCCCAAGGCACCTGCAGCACAAAGAAAGTGGGTGACCAGAGGAAATTCAGCCCCAATTGCACCCACCAGAGTCGCATCGCGACCGAGTCTCTGTCCTTTTCAAACTGCCGCCAGCCAGTCCATGCAATCAGGATGTAAAGCACAGTCCAGACAGGCCCGAAGATCCAGTTGGGCGGGTTAAAAAACGGTTTAGCAAGGTTCGCATACCACTCGCCCGGCGCTGTCAGGGTTCCAATCAGGATGCCTCCGCCCATTACAAGGACCAGAAAACCGACACGTATCGATAGTTTTGCCATGTCTGCCTTCCAGTGGTTGCAATGCGATTTGGCGGATAGCGCTCAGCAGTCCGGGAGCACTACCATGGTTTCTGCCTTAGTCGAGAACACCGCCGCGCTGCTTTGACCATCTTTTTGATAAATGACCTGAGCACCAGCGACTTCTGACCCGCTTACGGTGATTTCACGCTGGCCAATGGTATCATCGACATCGATGGTAAAGGCCAAGCTATCGCCAACCTTGAGCGACGAGATCTGAAATTCAACCGACGTTTGCCCGTCTAAAACGGTTGGTAGTTCCAGCAAAGATTCTGCGCCTTGGGTGAGTTCAAATGATTGAAAAACTTCCACTCCGGCGCCGGCACCAGAAACTTCAAAGATCAAACGTCCCGCAGAAGGCACAAGATCGATGCGTAGGACCGACGCCCCAAGATCGCAGTGTCCCAGGTTTTTGAAAACAAACTGATCCTTTGGTGCCCCTTCAATGAACCGCACTTGAAGGCCGGCCTGAAGTGGAGTGACCGAAACAAAGCCAATTGCTAATGCCAGTAGGTATGACCGAAGCATCGCGACCTCTTTTGTATCTGATGATTATGATACGCCACAGGCGGAGTTTGGATCAGTTTGATGCAATCGCCAGGGCACCGTCGCGGCTGGACAGTGGCTAGGGGCTCGACAAACGTGAATAGCCGTACGCTGCCCATGTGAAACTTTGAAATTTGAGCTGATGTTACCAACTCATTTCGGGTGGTCGATCTTTGTGCATTCAACGACCGGCAGCTTTGGAAAGCGCGCAAAGCGGCTAAAAGCTTGATTTAATGAACAGAACGGGTTCAGCTTAGAGCTGTTGGTCCCATAATCGCATCAATTCTTATGGAGCATCCTATGATAGCTTTGCTTTTCGCACTTTTTGCCTGCGCGACGGCGCTTGCGTATTTCAATCTAGTAAGGCCTTCATACGCCGTTTTCGTGCTTGCGCTTTTGATGAGCACGTATTGGCTGAAATTTCACGCCACAACCCCGCTTTCAATACAGCTGTGAGGTTTTTCTATGACACCTGAATTCGCTCGAAATATGAACGCGCTTGGTGCCCTTGCAGTTTGCCTTGTTCTGGTTCTTGCCTTTTATTTTCAGCTCGTTTTGTACGAATTGCCCTGTCCGCTTTGCCTGCTGCAACGTGTTGGCTTTGTGGCCGTTGGGTTCGGGTTGGGGCTGAATCTGTTATGGGGTACGCGCGCGAGGAATTATGGAATAGTCCTGGTGGCTGCGATCTTCGGCATAAGCGTTTCGATCCGGCAGATTCTGTTGCACATCGTTCCGGGTACCGGACATTATGGCTCGCCTGTACTCGGCTTGCATTTCTATACATGGGCCGGGATCGCTTTTGGGTTGGTAATCTTGGGAACAGCAATAATGCTTGTTTTTGAGAAGCAATACGACCTCGCGTCGGACGTGAAGGCCACCGAAAGGTTCGGCGGCAGCCAATTGGCCAAAACGGCATTTTTCATGGTCTTGCTTTTGGCCGTTCTCAACGCCGGTTCAGCCCTTTTGGAATGTGGGCCGGGCATTTGTGACGATCCACCAACAGACTACAAGCTGCTGGATGAGCTTGGAGGCCAAGCTGACTCATAAGTTGGAGTGTAGCCTCAGGCTCTGAATCCATTAAAGCTGTCGCCAATATCTCATTTGCTTGCTTCAAGCCACAGAGTTTCAGAGGTGTATCATGAGCAATTTACCCTGATTGACCGACGTACAGATAGAGCGCCCCGCAGTCCTACTTTCCGAAGAGCCACGGGAAAGCGGGAGTGTTCGGTTTGTGACGCAATCCGGCAAGGCCGGCTGGAACCAAGGACGCTGTCATGGGCTGGAGGCTGGTGATTTGCCCAAAACACCAGTGTTTGCAACTAAAACAGATCTGAGATCAACACTCTGCGGACTTTCCGACCGTAATCTGTCGGTCGAGAAAGCAAGCTGGTATCGCATCCCAATGTTCGAATTGCGACATCCCAATCTTTCAAAAAATCTCATCTGACTCCGTGTTCAAATCCTTTCTGGTCCTCTTAAACGCGATCTATCTGACTGTTCAGAAACGCCTCGGGACTGTCGACCTCTTGCAGCCGTTTGCCATCGATCCACCAATACCTGTTGCCCACATTGCGCAGAAAACTGCGATCATGACTGACCAGTAGACACGACGCGCCGTGGGCGATCAGTTCAGCCTCCAGTGCTTCCTGCCCGTCGATATCCAGATGGTTGGTCGGTTCGTCCAGCAGGTAAAAGTTCGGATCTTCAAGCCGCAACAGCAGCATCGCCAGACGCGCTTTCTGCCCACCTGAAAGAGCGGCTATTTTGCTGCCTTGCATCTGAAAATTGATCCCCGCACCCGCCAGAACAGCACGGGCGCGCTGATCGCCGACCTCGGACCCTGATGTTACAATATCCAGCGGCGTGCGGGCCTGATCCAACTGACTCAGGTGTTGGTCAGATATTGCTGGAACCACCGACGGCGCGCACTTCACCTCGCTGCTCTCACCGGATAACGCCTGTTGGATCAATCGCACCAACCGGGTTTTTCCCGCCCCATTCTTACCCAGCAGAACAATACGGTCGCCTTGGGCAATCCACTTTTGCCCAGTCCGGTAGAGCAATCGTCCATTTGGCGTTTCGACCGCCAGATCATCCAATGTGATTAGCGCCTTGGCATGGGTACCACTGTTGCCCAGCAGGATGTCCCCTGCCGAGCGTTCCCTATGAACCGGCCTGGCCGATGCTTCCAGCTTGTCGGCGCGCTCGTTCAGTTGTTTGGTTTTGATCAGCAACAGGTCCGAGCCAGAATTGATCCCGACATTCTTCAACGCCGCGGCCTGTCTACGCAGTTGCCGGGCTTTGTTCATGTCGTTGGCCAGTCGCCGTTCATCCGCCGCATCCGCTGCGTCCAGCGCCGAGCGGGCCGCCGAATACGGCAGCGGAAACACGCGCGCGTTCCGGGGTCGCAGAAACAGCGTCCGATTGGTCGTTACATCCAGAAACGCCCGGTCATGCGAAGTGATGATCACAGGTGTTTCCCGCGGCAGCCCAGCTAGCCAGTGTTCCAGCAGCGCGATGCGGCTTAGGTCCAGATGATTGGTCGGCTCGTCCAGTAGCAACAGGTCCGGTTGATTGATCCAGACCGCAGCCAGCATCGCCGTGCGCTGCCACCCACCACTCAACTCGGCCAGAGGTCTGTGGTTTAGCTCATGTGGTACGCTCAGCTCATCCAGCACAACATCCACGCGCCAGCTTTCGTAATCCGCCTGTTCGGGGGGGAGAGCCGCGAGCACCCAATCATAGAGTGTCAGTTCGAGGGCCTCGGGCGGGACATACTGTTTTACATATCCGGTTCGCAGGCCTCGGACGCGCGTGATCTCTCCACTTGTTGCGTCCATCTCGCCTGCCAGACAGGCCAGCAATGTGGATTTGCCACGCCCGTTGGCGGCAACAAGCCCGATCCTGTCGGATTTGGAAACGTTCAGATTGAGGTCAGAAAACAGCGGTTCGCCAAGGGTCACGCCCAAAGCAGAGATATTGAGGATGGTCATAAGATATCTCGGGTCACAAAGATAAGGCCGCTATGCGGCTATGGGCAGACCGTCGATAAAAAGTGTCTTGGGTCAGCCCCGCAAACGGATCTGCAGGGCAAAACGCGGGCCATGCTGAAGTCGGCGGATGATGCGCATGTTCAGCTCGTGCCCTCCCGTTGTTGAATGTGACGTTGCCCTGACGATAGAAGTGAACCCGGTGTTTGACAACCCTGTGGCTCAGTCGACCCCTGCGGCAACCAGCGCAAGCACTGGGTCCGCGACCCTTGCGGTCAACGCAATCTTCCCAGACTCAACCACGACGGCCATTTCCTACTCTCATGCAGCGGCCATCCACTGGCTGTCGCAGACTAAAAGCAAAGAAAACAACACGCGTCTTCGCTCCTTTTTCTGATGTTATCTGGGGCGATCAGGCTCGAAAGGGTTGCGAACGATGAGAGTGTCAATTTCGGTTATAACGTCTTCGGGCAATGCTCCGAAGGACAGCGATGCGGCAATACCCTCGATCTGTTCTACTGTTCGTGCACCCGGAATAGGGACATAAGTATCGCTCTGGCCCCATATCCAGCCGAGCGCGCCTTGCACCAGTGTTCGGCCATTAGAGGTCAATAACTCTCGAACGGCATCAAGCTTCCGCATGAAATCAGGGTTGGCCTTGCCGTCCTGAAAGTACTCCATCCAGCCTTCGCCAGATGCGCGCACATCGTCCGATGCCATTTCGGTGTTCTGATCGTACTTCCCGGATAGCAAACCCATCGCAAGCGGCGAGCGAATAAGAGATAAAAGCCCCTGATCTTGAACCACTTTCTGCATCCGCGGTGCATCCCAAAACACGTTCATGACATATTCAACTGCCTTGAAATTGTTCTGTATCGAAGCGGCGCAGGCGCTTTCGGAATAGTCGGTGCTCCAGCCATAGGCGCGTAGCTTGCCGGCGTCTGTCAAACGATCCAGCTTGTCGAACACTGCTTCCGCTTCGACAATCGACATATCATTAACATGCAGCAGTAGAAGATCGATCCGATCGCGGTCCAGTCGTGACAGGCATCCATCGACGGCGGTTGACACTTGATCCGGAGTGAATGGTTCGAAAGAGATCTGTCGGCTCGCCTCATCAATTCCGACACCGATCTTTGTGACAACCAAGGCATCGGACCGCCCTCGCAGCGCTTTGGCCAAAAGCCTCTCAGAATGCCCAGCACCATATGCTGCAGCGGTGTCAAAAAGCGTGATCCCGCAATCCAGGGCAGCGTGGATTGTCCGGATGGAAACATCGTCGTCTGAGCGGGTATAGCCCAAGGATTGTTTGCCCCAATACATCTTGCCGCCGATGGGCCAGCATCCCATGCCAAGAGGGGAGATTTCGGTTTCGAGGAAATTCATCTGTGGGCCTCCTATGTGACCCTTTTGAAAGACGATATCTACACTTTTTCATCAACATTACAAAGTGTAAGCTTCATTTCATGAATGAAAGATACTTTGACTGGGACAACCTGCGACTATTCCTTGCGATTGCCAGGGCGGGTGGGCTCGGGCCTGCGGCGGAGCAAACAGGCAAAAGCGCACCTACGCTGGGACGGCGCATGGTTGAACTTGAGCGCGCTGTGGGGAGCGACCTGTTTCTGCGCAAACCGCGCGGCTATGACCTGACGGAGTACGGGCAAGCGTTGCTTGAAAAGGTAGAGAGTATCGAGGCGCGTGTCTTGCCGGTCAGCGAAAGCGATCTTGCAACCGCACCGCCACTGGTAAAGATCTCGGCCGGAACTTGGGTTGCACGTGTTCTTGTTGGTGCCGTTGGAAAGCTCACCGGGTCGGTTCCGGTGCGACTGCGGTTCATCTCTTCCGAAGAGGTTTTGAAGATCGGGCACCGTGAGGCCGCAATTGGAGTTCGCAACCGACGACCGGAAGAGATCGGCTTGGCAGGCCGCAAAATCGGCCGGGTCCGATTTGCTGTATATGCAACCGATCAAGGCATTGCGACTTGGGCACGCGTTCTGTCAACCACACCTTCCGCTATTTGGGTGAAGGAAAATTCTCAAGACCACGAGGCCATCGAGGTGACCGCGCCGCAAAACGCGCTTGATCTCGCGAACGCGGGATTGGCACGTGCGGTTCTGCCAACCTTCATTGGGAACGCGCAAAGCGGGCTCATTCCGGTATCGCCTTTGATTGACGATTTAGAACATGATCAGTGGCTTGTGTCGCATCACGAAGACAGGTTTCTTCCCGAAGTTCGACAAGTCATAGATCGCATCTACGCGATACTGAAGGAGACCTGCGAAACGGAAGGACAGATTCCCGTAAAGGATCGTGTATAAGGCCTGCGCAGCTAGTCAATTTCTTCGGCGCCCTAAACACCTGCCTGTGACTGATCCGAAACCAGCAGCTTTCCTGTTTAGTCGCCGTCGGACGGCAAGCCTGGATCGGTCTCTATCAGGCTCTTCTGCTGTGATGCGCGCTTCCACCAATTCGTGAGAGCCACATGGTTGTGCAGCTCGTTCGCACCCTCGGACGCTTTAACAAAATAGCATATCATCGGCGCGAGATGGAGATCGGCCAGTGTCGTTTCCCCGGCATTCAGAACCAGACCTTCCTCGGCGATCCGGTTCAATGCCGCCAAAACCGTTCGAGATTCCGCCAAGCCTTGCGCAATGGTCGTTACATCCACGGCCTCACCTGCAGAGGGCCGAAAAACCCTGTGCGCGAACACCTGACGCACCATGGGGCGATACCCGTAAAGCGGCGACCGGTGATTTTCCGACCGCACGGGAACGTCTGGCAAGTTTCATACGCGCGTCGTTGACACCGCCGGTGGCCAGTCCGAAAGGTGTTGCACTATGGGCGGGGTTCTTTCAGATGCTGATGCACAACGACGCCATGCGCACAAGCCATGTCCGAACCTATACATTTCTGCGCCGGCATATCGAAGACCTGATCCGCGATGTCTATGCAGAAGACGGACGGTCGGTATCGGATGACACTCTTCGGCAACTCAGCATCAGTTGCAATGGTGTGCTGGACGGCTTGTGGATCGAAGGCAGCGCGATCGGCGATACCTTCAACGAAGGTGAGCTGGTGTCGGCCGGGGTGAATGCAGTGTCCGGCATCCTGCAAATTCAACTCGGCGATCGCTGAACACCAAATTCGGTTTTGTCTGGATTGGGCTGGTCCTGGGTTGGTTGCCGCCAAGAATTGACCAGTGCCTATGCTTGGCAAGGGTCCAATTCCGGTAACTGTGCAAACCTGCTCACTACGCTTTTGTTTATTCTAAATTTTAGGAATTTTTCGTTCTGAGATTTAAGGCTTGGTCAAGTTTGGCCGTTAGGTTCGGTCCGATGAAATGGAGATCGGAATGGTACCAGAACCCCCCAGCTCATTTGAACGGCTCGAAACCGCAGCGCCAAATGATGCGCTGCAGGCGCAGATGCGGGATGTTCTCAATCAGATGGAACAGGGGATCTTGGTGTGGTCTGCTGATGGGGTCTGCACGCTTCACAATGAACGCATCTTTCATGTGTTGGAACTTGGCCCGGATGACCTGTGCGTGGGCATGACGCGTGAGGCGTTTCTTTCGATTACAGTGGCGCAGGGGGTCATCACGGCTGAGCGCAAGAAAGAGGTACAGAGGCTGTTTTCCACCGGCCAACCGTTTCATTTCGACCGGGATATGGCATCTGGCAAGGTTATCAATTCTTACGCCCGCCCGCTTCGGGATGGGGGCTATGTGGTGACATTCACCGACGTTACCCAGTTTCGCCGCGATGCTGCAGATCTGGCCGCCGCCAAGCATCAGGCCGAAGAGGCGGAACAACAGGCAAAGGCCATGCTCTGCAAGGAACAGCAGTGGCGCGCAGAGGCAAAGGCGCTGGCCGAACTGGACGAGTGGCTGCAATGCTGCAAATCACTGGAGGAGCTGTTCACGGTTGTCTCAAAGTTCATGACCAAGGCGCTACCGGACACGCAGGGAGAGCTGTATATCTACTCCAACTCTCGCGATGTTCTGGATGGGGCCTGTTCCTGGGGCGATGCGCATCTGCATGAACATATCTCCCCCGACAGCTGTTGGGCGCTGCGCCGCGGACGAGGCTACCGCTTTGACGTTGATGGGTTTTCCTTTGAATGCGGCCATGTCCGTGACCATCCGATCCTGCGCAACGTCGAAGACGCGCTATGCATTCCCATTGTCGCCCATGGTGACACAGTGGGCCTTTTGCATGTCACCTACCCACCCGAAACGCAAAAAGAAACCGCACAGAAAGGATTTGAACTGGCGCTTCAGTGCGGGGAACACATCAGCCTCGCCATAGCCAACGTCAAATTGCGCGACGAACTCCATGATCAAAGTACCCGCGATCCGCTGACCCGGCTTTTCAACCGTCGCTACTTTCTCGAAGCGCTGCGTGCAGAGCATATGATGGCCGCCCGCAAGAACCTGCCGTTTTCGATCCTGTCGTTTGATGCCGACAAGTTCAAAGCCTTCAACGACAACCACGGGCATGATGCAGGCGACATGGTTCTGCGCGCCATCGGGGACAAGATGCAGGAGGTGTTTCGGAGCGGCGAAACACCCTGCCGGTTTGGTGGAGAGGAGTTTTCCGTCCTTCTGCCAGGAGCAGATCAGGCCGCAGCAGAAAACATGGCAGAGGCGCTGCGTCTCGCGATTGAAGAGACATCCATTCGCTACGGCGCCACCACTCTGCCACGTGTCACTGTGTCCATCGGCATCGCCAGCTACCCCGATCACGGAGAGCTGCCGCAGGATCTGTTGACCGCAGCTGATCGCGCGCTCTATGCGGCAAAGGCGGCTGGACGTAACTGTGTCCGCGTTGCAGATCAGGGCTGAGCCGGGTAGGCGCTGTCTGAACGCGCTTAACGTCCGAGCCAGAGCCAGCCCCTGGAACACTCAGGATTTCAACTGATGCAAACGATCATCGCAAGGCGTTAAGCCTGACGACGAAAAAAGGGGAAATGGATAGCCGCCAATTTTTTCGTCAGACTTCTGTTTGCAATTAGAATTTCAGACAAGGTCGCTATCGGCAATGCTAGAGCCAACGCACCAGGCATTTGGGGATTAGATAAGTTTCTGAGGCGGTTTGATTGGCCGAATAGAGTGTAGACAGCCGGGTCCAAGTTTTTGAGTAACTGGATCGACCAGGATCATCGGTTCACAAAGCTGTATGTCCGGCACATGTGTTTTTTCATACCGTTCAAATCCATTTCGGCCACTTAGGATGGAATTGAGGCGGCCAGCATAATCCTAAAACCGCAGTTCAAAAGCGCGATGACTTCTGGCTTTCGGATGTTTGCCGGAATCGCAGGAAAATTTCGATTAGAATGGCGCCGTCTCTGGTTTTCACAGTGTGTTGCGCCACTATCTTGCACTAACGTAACTCGTTGTCCTTCAACGAGGAAAGTTCGAAGTTGAAATCATCGCTGTACTGCGCGCTCAGGAAATCTACGAAGCGTTTGTGAAACTGCCGCGTGTGTTCATGAGCAAGGTGGTCTGCGCGCGCGACGTCGCGGTCTCGGATTGCGTTGATCATGTCCTGATGCTCTGGGCCCAATAACGTATCTGTGGCCGAGGATTGAATGTAGTCGAAGTGCATATGCAGAATGCGGCGGCCTTCATCCAGAAGTTGGCCATAGGCGCGGGCGAGATATGGATTTTTGCCCGCTGCAGCGATCGCCATGTGAAAATCGCGGTTGCAGGCGGACATGGCCAGATAGTCATTTGCGATACAGGCCTGATCAAAGGCGTGTGCTTCTTTCTCCATCAGTTCGATCTGGCTTTCTGACCGGTATTGTGCGGCCAGTCTTGTGTTGATCCTTTGCAGGAAATCCAGCGCTTCGACATAGCGGGGAAACTCGGTCAGTTTGATGGGTGCGACCAGGGTTGAGCGGTTCGAGAGCATCGCCACCAACCCTTCGGCAGACAGCCGGACGAGGGCTTCGCGCACCGGTGAGCGCGACATGGCGAACCGCTCGGAAAGACCGGTTTCATCCAGCGGCTCCCCCGGTTGCAAGGCGAGAGAAAGAATCTCGCGCTTGAGCGTGTCGTAGACGTATTTGGATCCGCCTCCCTTTGGGCGTTTCTGCCTATCCACCTGTTTTTTGGTCATTCTAAAATTCTCCAGAACAGAAGGCTGAATCTATGCGCCCGCCGGACAATATTATTGACTTGTCGACCTAGTGTCGACAAAAAGAGTCCTGACAAATGTAAAGCAGCGTTGTCACCAGGTCTTCACGCTGCGACCGCTCACGCGAAACACCAAATACGTCCGCCGGGACGACGCATGTACCTGAAGTTTATGGATATGAGGACTTCCACATGAGCTATTATGTCAAACTCTCAGGTGTGATGCCCGCGCTGATCACTCCGTTCGGGCCGGATGGCAAAATCAACTTTTCTGCTTTCGAAGGCCTGTTGACCCATTTCCGCGGTGCGGGTGTGACCGGCTGGGTGCCGAATGGCTCGACCGGTGAGTATTTCAGTCAATCGACCGCAGAGCGCCGTCAGGTTCTTCAATTCGTCAAGGATTTCGCAAACGACGATGAGACACTGATTGCAGGCACAAACGCCCCCGCCACGCGTGAGGTGATCGAGCAAACCGCGATGGCCAAAGAGATCGGTTACGACAATGTTCTGCTTGCGCCACCGTTCTACACGCGTCCGACGCAGGAAGAACTGATCGGGCACTATGAAACGGTGCTGGCCGAGGTAGATGTGAACATCGTGCTCTACAGCTATCCGCTGAAGGACGGGGCCGATATCTCGTTCGAATTGATGGACCATTTTGCGGACAACCCGCGTGTCATCGGCATCAAGGAAAGCTCAGGCGTATTGCAGCGGGCAGTTGATATTGCCACGCGCTATGAGGGCAAGATCCAGTTGGTTTCGGGTTCGGATGATATCGCGCTGGACTTCATGTTCTGGGGTGCGGAAAGCTGGATTTGCGGACCGTCGAATTGCATGGCGAAAGCCTGCTGCGATTTGGATCGTCTGTACAAGGCCGGTGAGTTGGTCGCTGCCAAAGAGCTAATGAAAAAGCTGTACCGTGCCATGAACATTCTGGAGAGCGGCAAGTTTGTGCAGAAGATCAAGTTTGGTGCTGAATTGCAGGGGCTGGACGTTGGCGAATGCCGCGCGCCGCTGGGTCCGTTGACCGAGGCTGAAAAGGCCGAGTTCACCGAGGCCATGCGGCCGATTCTGGCGATGTGAGCTCGACTTAATCCCAGTGCGGGTATTGGTCGTGCCCGCCATTTCAAGGTGCCATCTGGTGCAACAGGATCAGTCCAATCACAGCGTTGTCGTTGGGGCCGGTGTCATCGGTGCCGCCATCGCGTATGAGCTGCAAAAACGCGGGTCGCAGGTTACGTTGATTGACCCAGACCCGCGACGGCGCAGCGCGTCATACGGAAACATGGCGTCGATTGCCGTGACCGAGTTCATGCCGGTCTCGCGCCCGTCGGTCTGGCGGCAAACGCCGTTTTGGCTTCTGGATCCCGAGGGTCCGATCCGGGTTTCTCCGGGCTATGCCCCGCGCCTGATACCGTGGTTTGCGCGGTTCTTCTGGGCGGGGCGGCCGTCGAAGTTGCGTCAGCTTGAGGCGCAGGGTGCCGCCCTTTGCCACCGGGCTCTGGCAGATACCGAACGGTTGATGGCCGAGCTGGGCCTGTCGCATGATCTCAGCCGCACAGGTTGCTTGTCGCTTTATGCCAGCGAGGCCGAGCTTGTCGCCGACCGAGAGCGGCTGGACATGCTGGACCGACATGGTTTCGGCTATGAGGTGCTGGATCGGAACGCTTTGCACGATCTGGAACCCGAGATCGCCGAAGTTATCCAAAAGGCCGTGTTGTTGCCCGACAACCGCACCGTGCGCGACCCCTATGCGATCGTGACGCGCCTGACCGAGGCCTTTGTGGGGCAGGGCGGTCAGGTTCAGCATCGCATGGTCACCGGCTTTGAACGCGCTGAGCGTATTGCGGGCGTGACGTTGGAGGATGGTCAAACACTTAAGGCGGATCAGGTCATTCTGGCCGCCGGGGCCTATACGGGTCGATTGTCCAGGCAACTGGGTGAGCCGATCCCGCTGGAGACCGAACGCGGTTATCACACGCAGATCGACGCGCCGGGTGTTCATCTGGATCACTCTATTATCTGGCCGGCCATGGCGTTCATGGTTTCACCCACCGCGGGGGGCATTCGCATAGGCGGTACGGTCGAGATGGCCGGTCTGGACGCGGCCCCGGACTGGCGGCGCGCAAATATCACCCTGAAACGCGCGCGCAAAGCGCTGCCGAACCTGCGGGTGGACGAGGCCAGCGAATGGATGGGCCATCGCCCCGCTTTCCCGGATACGGTGCCGGTCCTGTCCGCCTCAGCCAAGGTTCCGGGGGTGTATTACGCCACGGGCCATGGTCACTTGGGGCTGACTTACGCCGCAACCACGGCCAAACTGATGGGGCAGCTCATAGCTGGTGAGACACCTGATATCGACCTGCATCCATATCGGATTGACCGATTTTGACACTGAACACAGGAGCGGACCATGACCGAACAAACATGTCTTATCATTGGTGGCGGGCGCGGAATGGGCGCTGCCACCGCCCGCGAGATGCACGCGCGCGGGTACAAGCTGGCGCTGATGTCCCCGTCGGACTCCTGCGAGTTTCTGGCCCAGGAACTGGGCGGTGTCGCCCATCGCGGCAAGGCTGAGAATGCCGCCGACACGCAGGCCGTCTTTGATCTGACGATGACCACCTATGGCCGCATTGATGCTTGTCTGATCCATGTGGGCGGCCCGCCCAAGGGCGATCTGCTGGACATCCCCGAAGAAGACTGGGACCGTGCCCATGAAATGGTTCTGAAACCTGTCATTCGCATGGCCAAACTGCTCACCCCGGTGATGGAGGGGCAGGGTGGTGGCTCGATCGTCAACATCACCACGTTTTCGGCCTTTGAACCGTCGCTGACCTTCCCGACCTCCAGCGTGTACCGCGTTGGTGTTTCCAGCTTTACCAAGCAATATTCTGATCGTTACGGCCCTGCGAATATTCGCATGAACTGCTTGTTGCCCGGATTTACCGACAGCCTCGATCTGCCGCACAAATTTGCCGAAATGTCCGCCCTTGGCCGTTTGGCCCGGGCTGAGGAACAGGCCAAAGCGGCGGCGTTTCTGCTGAGCGATGACAGCAGCTATATCACCGGCCAATCTCTGCGCGTCGATGGTGGGGTCACACGGCATATGTAGGGACAAACCATGCAGGACCCGCACGAATGGGTTGTCGCCGCTTCTGGAAGATGGCGTATTGCGTGAGGCGGGTACAGGAAATCCGGTATTGGGCGGGAACCGGGCGTTTGGGGATTGAACTACGTCCGCGAAACGAAACAGATCACGCCCTATGACCGGTCCAGACCCTGGGGTTGGTACATCAAGGAGTAGCGATGCGACTGGGCTTTATTGGAACAGGGGTCATAACCGAAGCGGTTGTGACCGGATTACTGGGGTCAGAAGTCGATGTGACCACGATCTGCGTCACCGAACGCAATCAAACCATCTCGGCCCGGTTGGCGGCGGCAAGTGACAAGGTGCAAGTCTGTGCGGATGCACAGACCGTTGTCGATGGGTCCGATCTGGTGTTTCTGGCGGTGCGCCCACAGGACGCGCAGGCGGTGCTGACGCCGTTGCGATTTGCCGAAGGGCAGCATGTTTGCAGCCTGATCGCCACAGTAACCCATGAGGTTCTGCAAGGCTGGATCGGCGCATCTGTGCGCCTGTTCCGTGCAATCCCCTTGCCCTCGGTCGCCCATCATCGCGGCGTTACGGTTCTGTTTCCGCATGACCCGGTCGGCGATGCACTGTTTGCTCCGCTGGGGACCGTGGTCAGCGCCCGAACGGTAGAAGAGTTCGATGCCTTCGCCACGGCAAGCGCCGTGATGGGGACGTATTTTGGTATCTTGGATGCGGCCTCGGACTGGATGCAATCCAATGGGATTGGCCGGTTGGATGCGCAACGCTATCTCAGCGGCGTTTTTTCCGGGCTGGCGCATACGATGATGGAAGATCGTGACAAACCTTATGAGATGCTGCGGGTTGAACACTCCACCCCGGCAGGGCTGAACGCGCAACTGTTCGAGGTCTTCGCAAAATCCGGCGGTCCCGAGGCTTTGAAAGCAGGCCTCGATAGCGTCATGCAGCGGCTGAGTAATGCGCGCAAGGCGTCTGGCGGAGACGCGGGATGACCTGTTCTCTGCAAGGTAAGACCGTACTGTTGAGGGGGACGACCGAGTCGATTGGTCGGGCCACCGCCCATGACGATACGTCGGGCACTGTTCACGTGACCGACATGGCCTCGGACGAGGCACAATATCTCTGTGACTCGGTGGCGGAAATCACCGGTGCTCAGACCGTGGCCTAAAGATACGGAAAGGATAAACCCATGCGCTGGTCGAGAACTCTGCAAACGGTTGATGTGCATTGCGCTGGTGAGATTGGTCGTGTCGTGACCGGCGGCGTGCTGGACATTCCCGGTGCGACCATGGCTGACAAGCTGGATCATCTGAACAAGGTCGATGACAGCCTGCGCCAGCTTCTGTGTTCGGAACCGCGCTCGGCCCCGGCGGGGTCGTTCTGTCTGTTGGTGCCTGCCTGTAATCCGGCGGCCGATATCGGGTTCATGGTCCTGCAACCGGACCAAGCCCATGCCATGTCAGGCTCAAACGCCATGTGCACCGTGACCGCCTTGCTTGAAACCGGGGCGATCCCGATGGTCGAGCCCGAAACCACCGTGACCCTGGACACGGCGGCCGGTCTGGTCCGGGCACGAGCCGCCTGTGAAGGTGGCAAGGTAACTCGGGTATCGCTTGATATGCCGCCGTCTTTTGTGGCCAAGAAGGACAGCGAGATTGAGACGCCGGACTGGGGGACGATCCGCTATGATCTGTGTTTCGGCGGCGTGTTCTATGCGCTGGTCGATGTGGATCAGATCGGGTTGACGATCGCCCCGGACAACGCGCGCGCGCTTGCGACGCAGGGGGTTGCACTGCGCAACATGATTGCCGAAACCGAAGAGGCGCCGCACCCGACCACACCGGCCTTGAACGGTCTGGCCTATGTGATGTTTCGTTCAACCGACCCGGATGGTGCGATCCGAACCTGCACAACGCTGCGCCCGGGGCGGGTCGACCGGTCGCCCTGTGGCACAGGATCAAATGCCAATATGGCAGCGCGACATGCAATGGGGCTGGCAGCGCCCGGAGACATCGCGATCTCACGCTCGATCATCGGCGGCGAGTTCACGACCGAGCTTTTGGGCGTCACGAAGGTGGGAGAGTTCAAAGCGACATTGAATCGCGTGTCAGGCCAGAGTTGGATCTACGCACTCTCACAGATTGGCCTGGACCCCACCGACCCGTTTCAAAGCGGTTTCCGGCTGTCGGATACTTGGGGCGGTTAGGGTCGCAAGAAGGCAAATCCCGGTGGGTATGTAAGGGGCGACATAATTCAGTGCTTCTTTATCACGCGCGCCAGGTGTCCGTCAGCCGATGTCCTTCGGGCCACGGATCGGACGGGTCCAGCATGTGCTGGTGGGATCCTGTATTCCACTCTCGCCCGGAATTTTGGGGATGATGGCAGGACGGCTTCCGACATTGGTTTCCGAAAGGATCGTGCCGGAAAAGGTTGATCCGATAAGCGAACGGGCCGTCAGGCGATCACCTGGTTTCATTTTCTCCTGGGCGTGCAGCAGGGCCATTCGGGCCGACAGGGCTGTTCCCGTTGGCGATCGGTCCACCTTGCCGGGCTGAATTGCAACCGCAGCGCCGGTTTCCTGACCTTCAGCGCCCTCAACCAGTGATCCGGCAAACAGACAGAAGGAAAAATGCCGCCAATCCGGGTTTTCGGGATGTTCAAACAAAAGTTGTTCATTGGCAGCGTTGGTGATGTGGACACCAAGTTTTGCGATATCATGGGCTTCGTCTTCGACCAATGAAAAGCCCAAAGCTGCGGCGTCGACGACGACAAAGCTGTCACCTCCATAGGCCGTATCCACTGTCAATGACCCGAGGCCATCGACAGTCAGGTTCTGGCCGATCTCACATGCGAAGGATGGAAGATTCTGCACATAAATACGTTCTGCTTTACCATCGCGACATTCGGCCCGCACGCGGACCAAGCCGCCCGGTGCTTCCAATACCATATGTGTTGCGGGCGCTTGCGGCATCACCGATGCGGAACAGCTGGAATGTGCCATCCGGGTTGCGATCCGGCGTTTGTTTGCGCCCTTCAATCAGCGCGTCATTATCTATGACGCCAAGGTTTGGCGAGATCGGCTTGAGGTCAAAGTAGAGATCGGCAAATGGCAGCATCCCATAGTTGACGATGACTTGATCATAGGTTTTTCAATTGGGAAGGCGCTGTAATCCGTGCCGATCGTGGCCTTGAGACGATTGCTGTGTTGCGCCACCCCCATAAGCCGCCGAGGTGGGAGACGGCAAAGCGCTGGTTCCTTCAAATGCCAAATTGGGCGCAATTGGGATCTCGATTGACCTGCCGCAGAGCTACAAGGACGATCCCTGGTCTTTCGACCAACTGGATACTCCGACCCTTGGTGTACCAGACGCCCCCGCCCTGGACGAGCTGGTGTTGCTCATCGCCTATGCGGACAGAGGTTGTCAGACCACGCCCCCGCCGCGCGAAGTCGACAGGGGCGTGGCATTGGTAAACGGGCGCGTTATTCGGCCGGAACAGACCCTTGTGCCTTTTGCGCGTCCGGGTCGGGATCAGCCTTCCAGATTGTCCAGCCCATAAACCCGAACACAAGCGTCACAAGCGGCGACAGCCAGCAAAAGAACGCAAAAGGCAGATAGGCCAGCGTCGCCACCCCAAGGGTTGCGGCCTGATAGGCCCCGCCGGAATTCCAAGGGATCAGGTTTGCCGTCACCGTTGCCGAGTCCTCGACCGCGCGGGACAGGTTTTCGGGGGCAAGACCGCGATCGCTATAGGCCTGCGCATAGGTACGCGCGCCCATTACGATGGCCATGTACTGATCGCACAGAACCATGTTTGCGCCGATGCTGGTAAACACTGTAGAGGCGATCAGGCCGCCGTCGGAATTGACTTTGGACAGGATTTTATCTGCGATGGCCTTCAACTGGTTTGTTCGCTCCATCACGCCGCCAAACATCATGGCCACGATCACAAGGCTGATTGTGTACATCATCGAATCCATCCCGCCGCGTGACAGAAGGCTGTCGACATCCGCGTTGCCGGTGGTGGCCTCGAACCCGCCAAACGCGGCATTTGCCAGCGCGCCATAATCGGCCCCCTGCAACCCGACGGCCAAAACCGCGCCTGCAATGACACCCAGCGTGATCCCGGGAATCGCGGGCATTTTGCGATAGGATACAAACAACACGATCAGCGGCGGTAGGATCATGGCGATGTTGATCGTGAAATTGTCCTGCAACACCGTCAGAATGGTCGAAATACGCTCGATATTCTCTTCACCGCCTGAATAGGACAGGCCCAGCACCGTTTCGATGATCAGAGTCAGCGTGATCGATACCCCGGTCGTGTAGGACATGTGCTTGATATGCGTGAACAGATCCGTCCCGGCCAGGGCGGGTGCCATGTTGGTCGTGTCGGACAAAGGGGACATCTTGTCGCCAAAATACGCCCCTGACAGGACCGCGCCCGCCACCAGAGGCAGCGGAAAGCCCAGACCAGCCCCAACTCCCATCAGCGCCACGCCGATGGTTCCGGTTGTGCCCCAACTGGTGCCCGTGGCCAGTGATGTCAGCGCGCAGATGACCACTGTGACCGGCAGGAAAACCGACGGGGACAGGAACGTCAGCCCATAATAGATCAGCGTGGGTACAACGCCGCCCAGAATCCAGACCCCGATCAGAATGCCGACAACGATCAGGATGATCGTGGCGGGCAGCGCATTGGTGATCCCGCGCACCATGCCGTTCTGGATGTTTTGCCAGCTAAAGCCACAGCGCAACGCCACCAGCGACGCCACAAGAACGCCGAGCAACATCGGTACATGCGGGTCCAGACCGTAGACAACGATCGAAACGCTGATGCCGACGACAAGTGAGAAAAGCGATACCATCGCCTCCCAAAAGTGCGGCATGCGCGCACCCTTTGGAATATCCGTTTTCATATTCTGCCTCCCGTCAGAGTGATCATTCCTCGATGAAATATCCGGCGAGAGTACTTTCCTTCATGGTCTGTTTTTAGATGGATTTTTGTGCAAGATGATAGTGAGACTTACGATTCGAAGGTCAAAACATTCGATATGGACGAAAAAGATCACCTGATCGTCTCGGAACTCAGGCGCAATTCACGGGTTACGTTGTCGGTTCTGGCATCGTTGACGGGGCTTTCGCGGGTTACGATACGGGCGCGGATAGACCGGCTGGTCAAGTCCGGCGTGATCCTTGGCTTCACCATCACCTTGAAAGATGATGTGCAAAAAGCGGCCATTCGCGGCCTGACGATGCTGGGGATCGAAGGGGTTGGCACCGAACGGATCAAGCGAACTTTACGAGGGTATCCCGAGGTGACCGCAATCCACGCGACCAACGGAAAATGGGATCTGATTGTCGAAACCGGAACAGAAACCGTCGAGGAGCTGGACATCGTTTTGGGTAAGATCCGCCGCATTCCAGGCGTGCGCGATAGCGAAACCAACCTGTTGCTGGCCACTCAGATGAATATCGACGTTTAGTGCGGTATTCACCCTTCGTTCACTCACCTTCAGGTTGGTCTTTCGAGAAACGTTCGGACAGGTCATTTCAGATAGCCGGCCTGCGACACAGGGCAGAGATTTGGCTTTTGGTACGTTTACTGCGCAGTCCGATCGGATCGGCCAAGAATACCTTCCAGCTGAGTTCGATTTCCACTTTGGGTTGTTCTCCAAAGCGGTATCCGACAAAGTGTCTGCAACGCTGAGTGCGTGAATTTCGCAACGGACCGGGCTCAACAGCCGTGACGTGGAGGAAACAAGGTGAGTAATAAACTCCTGAGAAAAGGAGTGGGCTTAGCACCAAAGGCGCCCCGTTTGAATCGTCCTCTGCTTGGCGTCAATTTCTTCGCTGGCGACGTTATGGCTGGGTTCGGGCCCTATTTGGCGATCTATTTGCTCGCTCAACTGCATTGGTCGCCCCAGAATATCGGGTTCGCTCTGGCTTTGGGGTCAATCGTGACAGTTCTGGCGCAGACACCAGCCGGAGCGTTGATCGACTGGACCAAGGCCAAACGCTTGCTCATGGTTGTCTGTGTTTCAGCGGTTGGCCTGGCGGCTCTTACGTTGGTTTTTTTCGAACAAACCTTCGCGATTTTCGCGGCGCAGGCGACAATGGGTGTGGCCCTGGCATTTCTTGGACCGCTGATTGCCGCAATAACGCTGGGTGTCGTCGGGCGCAAAGCGTTTACGCGGCAAACCAGCGCAAACCAGGCCTGGAATCACGCCGGGAATGTAGTGGCTGCCGCGCTTGCCGCCGCGCTTGCCTTAGCCGGATATGTGGATGGAATATTTGTCCTGATTTCCGCCATGTGCATTGGGATGATCATTTGCACGATGATGATCAATCCTTCGGATATCGACCACGAAGCAGCTCGCGGTGGTGTAGCTGAAGACAGTTCCGGACAGGAAAAACCCAGCGGATTTGTTACGGTCATCCGTGATCGCAGGCTTTTGATTTTTGGGGTTTCGATCGTCCTTTTTCATTGCGCCAACGCCAGTATGCTGCCTTTGGTCAGCCAAAAGGTGGCGAGCGGTGGCGACACAAAATCCGGCATTGCTTTTACATCGGCTTGCATAATTTCCGCCCAATTCATCATGATCGGCATGGCGGTACTTTGTGGTAAAACCGCAGACAGCTGGGGACGCAAACCGTTATTCTTGTTGGCATTCGCGATACTCCCGATACGCGCAATCCTATACACCCTGACAGACAATTCGTTCGCCTTGGTTGCGATCCAGTCGTTTGACGGTGTGGCCAACGGTATTTTTGCAGTGCTGTTTCTGCTGATCGTCTCAGACATTACCAAAGGAACCGGACGGTTCAACATAGCTCAGGGTGCTTTGGCCACGTTGGTGGGTGTAGGAGCGTCTGCCAGTAACTTAATCGCAGAAGAAATCGTACAATATGCCAGTTATGACATGGCCTTCTATTTCCTCGCGATCGTTTCGGTCCTGGGTGCGACCATCTTCGCTGCGCTGATGCCGGAAACTGCGCAGCACAAATTGTCACCAAACGCCCTAAAGAACTAACTTAATGCTTCTTAGACGGAGGCCATGTCTTGTCGTTTAGCCTTGTTGTTTCAATTGCCGTTTTCACGCTGATCGCCATCCGAGAATGGCTGCCGTCCTTTCTGAAGATTTGGCATGTGATGGCAGCAGGTGCATTCGTTCTGTTGGTGAGTGGTACGATTTCGCCCAAAACTGCGGTCGAAGTGATCGACTGGAATGTCATGCTATATCTTTTTTCGGTGTTTTCGATCGGTCGAGCGCTTTACGAAAATGGCATTTCGCACAGGATCGCCGGGTGGATGGTCGGGTGGCGGACACCCGGTGTCTCGCTTGTGGCATTCATGATGCTTTTTGCGTTGATTGCCGCCGTCTTAACCAATGATGCCGCCGCCATCATCGGAACTCCCATCGCGTTGATGCTGGCACGCCAGACCGGTGCAGATCAAAAGACATTTCTTGTGGCACTCTGTGTATCCGTCACAATTGGCAGCATGGCGACCCCGATTGGAAACCCTCAAAACCTCTTGATCGCCGCAAGCGGGGAAGTTCCCGCACCAATGGTTACCTTCTTGCACTGGTTGATTGTTCCGACGCTGATCTGTCTTGGTGGCAGCGCGCTTTGGTTATCAAAGCGCATGGTTGTTGTTGCTCCGGATTGCCAGGATTCCGGAATGCTCAAGTCGAGCGAAGGATCGCAATGGCCTGTGCTGGTCGCAATTGCGGTACTTGTGGTGCTGGTTTCCGTTGAGAGTGTCCTTGCCGCGACCGGGTCCGAGCTCGGCTACCCATTAGGTGTAGCCGCAGCTATCGCGTGTCTGCCTGTGTATCTGTTCGACGCATCCCGCGCCAAGACCTTTGTCCGTCTGGATTGGCCAACATTGGCGTTCTTTGTCGCCATGTTTATCGTGACCGGAGCCCTTTTGGATTCTGGCTCGATTAAAACCATACTTGGCGAAGAACGAGATCATATGAATGAGCCGCTCGTGACTGCCGGGATAAGTTTCTTCGGAAGCCAGGTATTTTCGAACGTCCCCCTCGTCGACATGTATCTCAAACTTCTGCCGTCTTTTGATGTGCCTAACCTAATGATGCTGGCCGGAGTTTCTACTTTGGCAGGTAACGTGTTCATCATCAGCGCGGCAAGCAATGTCATCGTACTGCAGATGGCTGATCGAATGGGGGCCGAAGACGTGACCTTTACACAATTTATGAAAGCAGTCTTGCCGATAGGCGTCGTATCAACGCTGGTGACCATCGGTTGGATTTTAGTTCTGGAGGAACACTTGTCCCGAGCAAGTTTCTGAGCATTGGTTCAAATTGGAGCTATTACTTGAAAATTGGCTTATGTACCGAGTTCGGTAGTCGAGGTCTGAAAGAGGTGTAAGGCATCGCCGGGAATAGCTCGATTCATCTCCGGAATGCGATCGGAATCGATCAAAAGCTCTGTCGCGGAATTGACCAACTTGCGCGCACTACGGTAGACATGAACAAAATCGCGGCGGCCGCCTAAAGGCTGCACTCATCGGGCAAGCAGATGCAATGAAACAGGCTTATGAGCATACTATAAAGGCTGGCTTGGCTGTCCTTTGTCTGTCGTTGATCCTGTGGTCCGTGACGCCATCCTTTTCCCACGCACCGGTGGTTTTTGAGACGATTCAGGATCATCTGGAAATGGTCGAGGATCATGGCCATTCGCACGGGTTCGAAGAAGACCTCTTTTGGGCCATGCACGGCCATAGCCATGATGTGGCGGATCATGACCACAATCAGGCCTTTCTCGCCAGTGGCCCCGGCACCAATCCAGAGATGAACGCAGGAGAGGCTTGGCGCGGGTTGTTTCACGCCCAAGGCCCCACCCGTCAGTTCCGAATAGACCGACCTCCGCGCGCTTGATCGGCGCTGCGCGGCTCACGCGCGTTATTGATCAATCCAAATACTAAGCGGAGTTACTCCATGAAAACCTTCATTGAAGGCGTCAGACGCGATCCCAAGCGTCTCGCGTTCTTCGTCTTATCCATGCTGCTGCTATCGACAAGCGCAGCTTTGGCGCATGATGTTACGCCCGGCGATGCCGGCTATATCCAAGAGATCTGGGGCGTGCACATCATCCCCTTCATGTATCTCGGGGCCAAACATATGGTCACGGGCTACGACCATATCCTGTTCCTCCTGGGCGTCGTCTTCTTCCTCTATCGGTCAAAGGACGTTGCGGTCTATGTGAGTCTCTTTGCCCTGGGTCATTCCATCACGATGCTGGCGGGCGTCTGGTTTGGTTGGGGGATCAGCTCATACATTGTAGACGCTATCATCGGGTTGTCTGTCGTCTACAAAGCGCTGGACAACCTTGGGGCCTATCAACGGTGGTTCGGTTTTCAGCCCAACACCAAGGCGGCGACTTTCATCTTCGGCCTGTTCCACGGCACCGGCCTGGCGACGAAGATACTGGACTATCAGATTGCGCCGGACGGGTTGTTGCCCAACCTTCTGGCCTTCAATGTTGGCGTCGAGATCGGACAGCTTCTGGCGCTGGCCGCCATCCTCATCATCATGGGGTACTGGCGGAAAAGTGCCAAGTTCTTCCAGCAAGCCTACACGGTCAACGTTGTCATGATGACCATCGGCTTTGTGCTGATGGGATACCAGATCACCGGCTATTTCGTGGCCGCATAAGGAAATCCAGAAATGTTTAACGCAAAGAAACCAAGCCTCGAAGAATTGCCAAGCTCAACCCAGCTTCTTCGGTCCACCATCATCGCCGCCGTTAGCGCCGTGGCGATCCTGATCGCTGTTGTTTTGCCTGCGGAATACGGGATCGACCCGACCGGGGCGGGCCGCGTGCTTGGCCTGACTGAGATGGGCGAAATCAAGCAGGATCTGGCCGACGAAGCCGAACAGGATCAGCAACTTCATGGGGCTGATCAGTCCTCCAGCTTGCTGGGCGATATATTCGGTCTGTTTGTTGGCTCTGCACACGCGCAGGAGGCGTGGCAGGACACAATCACCTTCACGCTTGAACCGGGCGCGTTCACCGAGATCAAGGCAACCATGGAAGAGGGCGCGACCCTTTTCTATGCGTGGACGTCGGAGGGCCGTCGGATAAACTTTGACCTTCACGCCCATGCGGGCGACCAAAACGTGACCTATGAGAAGGGGCGCGGTCAAACCGAAGGCGAAGGCAGCTTCGAAACCCCTTTCGCCGGTGATCATGGCTGGTTCTGGCGCAACAGGGACGATGAGGCGGTCACCGTTACGCTCAACTTGAAGGGCGCGTATTCGGGAATTGTTCAAAGCGATTAAGACCAAGAGCCGCGCATCCAGGAACCGGATGCGCGGCCCGGTCTATTAAGGCCGAAGCAGAGCAGACCAATCTGGCCGCCGGAACACTTCTTTTCCTCCGCTCTTGAACTTTGACGAACAACATCTGCAGCTTCGGGGTTGTCGCTTCGGCGGTCGCTTGAAAACTCGAAGAAATGCAAATGCACGTCGCAAATCAGAGGAAAATGAGCGTTCCGGTTGATCTGAGCAATCCAGTAGCCAATTGTTCACTTCCTGTTTCGTGTCTACCTTGCACTGGTAAGGTCGCCGTGAAATCAAAATGAGGTCTGGATGAAGCCGCGCGCAATTGTTCTCGTTCACGGGCTATGGCACGGAGGTTGGTGCTGGTCGCGTGTCGCTGATCTGCTCAGAGGTCAGGGATACCGTGTTGATACCCCTACCAATACGGGTGTCGGTGAACGCTCCCACTTGCTGACCAGAGATATTACCCTTGAGACGTTTGTGGACGACATCGTGCAACATGTTCTTTTTGAGCAATTGCAGGATATCATTCTGGTTGGTCACAGCTTCGGAGGGGCCACCGTCACGGGCGTCGCCGATAGAATCCGCGACAGGGTCGCGAAGCTGATCTATCTCGACGGGGCAATTCTGGAATCCGGCGAAACTTGGATGAGCCTTCTTGACGCGGAGTTCGCCAAGGCAAGGACAGACTTGGCGCAATCCAGCAGCGGTGGGCTTACTTTGCCCCCAGTTGAACCGGCTGCAATGGGTGTGACCAAGGATGAAGATGCAGCATTCATCCAATCCCGCCTGACACCGCATCCGTTTGCTACGATGACAACCGCGTTGGATCTTGAACGGCCAGCAGGTGATGGGCTGGATGTGCATTACATTCAATGCACGGATCCGCCTTACCCACCCGCCAATCTGTCGCTGGCGCGGGCCCGTGAGAAACACTGGCCAGTCACTCAGATTGCGACCGGTCACGATGCTATGGTTCTGGCACCTGCACTGGTCGCAGACGAGATCGCCCGGATTTCTGGATCAACGGGATAACTGCTTGTTGCCCCGATTCAGCTAGTGTTTTAACGCCGTCATTCGGGGTAGGTTTCCGTTCAGGGGCCTTGCGCGGACCTTATCGTATCAATCGCTGGCCCTTTCGGTATCCAGAACGGATCGGAGTATGAAGCGGGTTGCGGGATCAATTTCATCGCCTTTTAGCAAGGCTCTGAGCTCAGGATTGAGTTCGGTGGAATTCCATTTTTGCAGCGTAGTCGCGATCCGTGCCGCCGATGAGCTGTCATTTGCCAAAACTCGGGAAAACGCGTCTATTATGTGCGGTCTGTATTCTGGGCGAACTGTTCCGCCATCGGCCAATGCCTTTATCAGTGCCTTTTGCTTTCCCGGATTGTCTTTAATTTGCGGCAGCGCGTTCCCGATCGCGCGGATCGCGGAAAGGCCATCTACCTCAATACCGGCAAGCGCCCATTCATAGACGTTTGATTTGTTCGATTGTAGAACTTCGGCAAAGTTGGATCTTACAACCTGTGCGGCGTTTTCATCGGTTTGCAGGCCCAGCAATCGAATGGAAACGGGCACGAAACTCACGCGATCGACTCTGCTGAACTCAATCAACAGCTGATCCGTGGGTACAGATATCTCGACCCCATGGATCAGTTCATACGGGGCGCGGTGCATCTCGATCAATGCAACATCGCGCAAGGCTTTGTCCTGGCTGGACAGATAGTCAGCAAAGAACGCAACACGGTGTTGATCAATCGAATTGGTCGAGGTCCAGGATTCTGCCGACATTCGCAATCGTTCCACGAAGTCGGCTCTTTCCTCGGTCATCATGAATATTCTTGTCCAACGCCTGGAAAGGCTTAAGCCGGATCCCGTTTTGTCTGTCGCTCCGTAGGTGAAAAGCACCGTTTTGTCGGGATCTGAAAGAAGCGTGCGTCTTGTGGAGCTGTCGATCAGAAACGGAATCTCGGGCATCTGATGGAAGGTTCCGGCACTTTCTTTCCAAACCTGGACGGGGGCGAACTGGAATGAATTGCCCTCTTTCGGGCGCGCCAGCACAATGAAATCTGCGGTAAGAATATGATCTGTGATCGATGCTTCGGGCAATTCGAAACAAACCGTACACGCGTGCGAGGTCCGCGGGTTTACGACGCCAAAGACAAGTAGGCAGAGACTGCACAGAAGCAGCGAAGGGATCGGCATTCGCTTCTTATGTCTACCAATGCGCAACATGACCGGCCTGTTTTACCCCCAAAAACCAACGATGCGTTCGACCAGCCAAAAGGACGCGATTGAACCTATCAGATAACTGGTCGCTGTGTTCAGATAGTGACCTCTTTTTGCATTGAGGTGGGCCAGAGCCGGGGCAAGGCGCAGGATCAGAGTTCCCAAAGCAAGGATCACAACGACAAATAGGATCTGGCCAAATTCAACACCCAGATTGAACCCGAGCAGGGCGACAAAAATATCCGCGTCGGGCAATCCGATTTCGCTTAGGGCGCCGGCGAAACCCAAACCGTGCAAGAGGCCGAAGGAAAAGGAAACCACCCACGGCCACCTCTCGGACAAACGCATGTGATCCCCGTCTCGCTTGGCAATTTCGACCGCAAGAAAGACTATGGACAGTGCGATAACCGCCTCGACCGGCGGGGCAGGGACACGGATCACATTCAGCGATGCCAGGGCCAGTGTGATGCTATGCGCCAGAGTGAAGGCAGTGATCGCCCCAAGCAACCGCCATTTATCCCGGATCAGCACCAACAGCGCAAAAACGAACAAGAGATGGTCGAAGCCTTCAAGAATATGGTCCGTTCCCAAAGCAACATAACTCAGCAACACCGAGAATGCGCTGACATCAGCGGGAACCTCATAGCGCGTATTGTCGGGGGTCAGCCGCACTGTCGCTTGTGGCAGGTCCAATCGATCCACGCGGGCAAGCACATCGGTTCGGGTGTTCCCAAGGCCCGGGACGGCAATGGAACTGCCGGCCAACGGTTTGGCGCATTGAGCGGTCCAGCTGGAAACCCAGGCCAACCCGTCAAACCAAGGGGCCGGAGGAAACGGGTTTTCGCAGTGTTCGGGCAGGCGCACGGTGATCGGCATCGGGCTGCCGTTCACATCCGGTTTTCGCCAGAAAATGCGATAGGTGTCCGGTGTGGTTTCAGTGATTTCAAGATAGCCGGGTTCAAGCGCATGTGCCGATGCTTGTGAGGTGCCAAAGAACGTTAAAGCTGCGGCGATCAATGAAAACAGGATACGCAATATCATTCGCTTTCCTGTTCGGTCGGTGCAATTGTTATGTCGTATCGGTGTTCAAGCTGCTGAATGAACTCTTCTGTTGCATCGGCTTGGCGCATTTCCTGCCAACGGCGCAGCACGGTCTCTTTTACATCTTCATAATCCGGCACAGCCGAGGGTTGCGCCTGTTCGACCCGCACCAGATGCTGCCCATAGCCTGAAGAAACAGGGCCTGCCCATTGACCGACCGGAAGGTCCGCAACAGCGGCTCCGAATTTCTGACCAAACGCTCTGTCGACACTGTCGGTGGTCGACAGCGGCAGGCGGTTTGGCAACAAAGATAAGGTTTCCAGCCCGTTCGGCATTGTCCCATAGTTCAGATCGGCTATGAGTGTTTCTGTTTCCTGCAAGTTTTCAGGCGAGATCAGATAATGCTCGAACGACACTCGGGCAGGCACGCGGAAATCATCTTTATGGTGTTCAAAGAACTGTAAAAGTTCGGTCGCGTCGGGAACATTTCCTGCTGCGGCCGAGGCTGCGATAAACTCCATTTTCTGCCGAAGACGATTGCGGATAATCGGATCATTTTCGTCCATACGAACCGCGCGGGCTTCGCGTACAAGCACCTCTTCCCGAACGTAATTGGTGATCAGATTGTCCAGTTCCTCGCCCGTGGGTGGGCGCTGCCGGGTGTTTGCAAAGTTGCGTTTCAGCTCATTAATATCGCTGCGCGTCACCTCAAACGACATTTCGCTTGGGTCTGTTTCCGTACCGTTCAGCAGAGCGTACAAACCGAAAATCCCCACACCAATCAGAAGGAAATGCAAAAACGGTTCTCGGAGGGTGCGATAAAGCATCGTTTCAATCTCGCCAGGGTTTTGGTCAGTTTTGCACAGCGTCATCCCGAAGGGAATTGTGCGGAGCAAGCAACATGCAGCTCCACACATGTGAGAGAGCGGCGCAGGTCGTCCGGTGGCTCGGGCAACAACCGAGGGGGGATGCTGTCCCGAGCCCGCGAACCGCTCGAAGAGCCCAGGATTCGGCTTGAGGCGGACCCTTCGAGCGGCCGAGCGACTACGCTTCGCCCGCGATATCGGATGTGGGAAAAGGACAATGCCCAAACTTGTGCAGTGTTGGCTGTTTTTTAGCGGAAAATCAAAGACAGCCCGGGTACGAAGGTCACAATCAAGAGGCCGGACATCATGATAAACAGAAACGGTAGCACGCTACGCACAATGCGGCCAAAATTCTCTTGAAATGCTCCCATGGCCACGATGAGGTTTATTCCCAGCGGTGGCGTCAGCAGCCCGATCTCAAGATTGATAATCATGATGATCCCAAGATGGACCGGATCGATACCGTAAGTTCGCCCAAGGCTGACAAGCAGCGGGGCCAGGATGACTATGGCTGACATCATGTCCAGAACGCATCCGATGGCCAACAGCAACAGGTTCACTGCAAGCAGGAATGTGATTTTTGAGGCAATGACTGTTTCGATCCAATCGGCCAAAGCCATCGGCACCTGATGTGACACCAGCAGCAGGTTCATGCTGAGGGCAATCGCCAGAATCGGAAATATTGACCCTAGCGTGATTGCAACTTCGACCGTGGCGTCGCGCAGCCCTGAAAAGGACAGTTCGCGATAGACGAAACATTCGATCACAACCGCATAAAGCGCGGCTACCGCAGCGGCTTCTGTCGGTGAGAAATAGCCGGAATATATGCCGCCCAACAGGATGACCGGCATCAAAAGCGCCCATGTTCCGTTGCGGATTGCGACGACAAGGCGTCCCATAGAAAACCGCTCTTTTTTCATGTGTCTGTTGGAAAAAAACGCATAGGTGGAAAGAAGGATGGCCAGCATCATTCCGGGCAGAATACCTGCCTTGAATAGGTCAAGAATGGATGTTTCCGTGGCAATACCGAACAATATCAATGGGATGGATGGCGGAATGATCACACCAAGTGTCCCGGCTGTGGCGACGGCCCCCAGCGAAAAGGATTTCGCATAGCCCTGACGCAGCAAGGCCGGGTAAGCCACTGATCCGACGGCCAGCAAGGTGACAACGGATGACCCCGAAACAGCCGAGAATATGGCGCAGGCCAAAATGGTAGCGACCCCCAGCCCGCCCGGAAGTGGCGCCGTCAGGGCCGACATGATGTCAATCATCCGTGCGGCAATTGCACCTTGGCCAATGACCGTGCCACAAAGCAGAAAAAGAGGCACGGACAGCAAAAGCTCTTTGTCTAGCGCGATCCACATGTCCTGGATCAGATACAACGGCTCTCCGTCGCCCCAGATCAGATGGACGAGCGAACCGAGCGTCAAAAGCGTCACCACAAGGTTCAGCCTCAGCGCCAGCAGACCGATGGAAAGTCCAAATAGCAGGAGGGCAGATGTCATTCGACAACCAACTCTTGCGGTCTGAGCGCCGGGTAACAGGCGAAGAGTGCGTGACGCAGTGCAACGGAAGCAAAGGCATAAGGCACGATCAGGTATATCGTCCAAAGCGGCACGGTGATGACGCGAGCAACGTCCTGAAACGCATAGGCTTCCCGAACGAAGGTAAAACCCAGCCAGCTAAATCCAAGCCAGACCAGCGCCATGAAAACGTCGCCGCACTGTTGGGCGCGTGCGGTCAACGATGCAGGTAAAAGCTGATCGGCAAACCGGGGCCTTAGGTGCCGCCCGCGCGCCGAGGCCAGACCGATCCCAAGAAACCCGGTGAATAACATCAGATAAACGGACGTCCGTTGCGCACCATGCAACCAAGATTGCGTGAAAACGCGCAGCCCGATGTCAGCGATCAGCAACCCGCAGATCGCCGCCACAAGAATAGATACGATAGCGGTTTCGACCTTCCACAGAATGGACAACGTCAACTTTGCCGCGCGCAGGGTCATTCGCCCTCGCAAGCGGCCTTTGCTTCAAGAAGCTGTGGCCACAGCGCCTCGGCCCGCAAGCCCGCGACAAAGGCAGGCCAGTTTGGTTCCACCTTGGCCTTCCACGCCTTCCTTTGCGCGTCGGTCAGGGCATGAACCGGACCGCCAGCGGCGGAATGTCGTTCGATCATGGCCACTTCGGTCCCGCGGACGGATGCGCGCAGCTCTGATGTGGCAGGGATGGCGGCTTTCAGCACATCAATCTGTTGAGGCGTCAGGCGGTCAAGCGTGCGGTCACCGATCATCACAGCACCGGCCTGATGGGTGTGTCGGGTTTCCACAAAATGCGGGGCGACCTTGTTCAAACCAAACGCAACAAAGGTGAGCCCGGTAGCCTCACCAGCATCGACCATGCCGGTTTGAAGGGCGCCGGGCAGTTCGACATAGGGCAGTTCCATGCCAGACGCCCCGACAGGATCATTGCAGCGATGACAGCACCCATTGTCAGGTTGCCCTCAAGCGCCAGATAAACGCCGATCACCACGATCCCGATCGAGGACAGTTGCTGCGCAAACCCCGTGACCGTTGTCGCCAGCGTCGCCAAGTTACGGCTGCGTTCCTGCGTGGCGGCAGAGTCCGCGACCATACGTTCCCACCGCCCCTGCATCCGGCCCTGGCCCGAAACTGCCTTGAGGGTCTCAAGGTCAGTCACAGCTTCGACCGCTACGGAATTCTTGACCCCAGCCGCCTGACGATCCGCGTTCGCGGCCCGGCGTAGCGGGAACAGGATCAGCGCTCCCATCACCAAAACACAACTCAGCGCAAGTGCCGGCGGCCAGGCCAAAGGCCCGCCTATATAGGCGATAACGGCGATGAACAGGACCGCAAACACCAGATCGGTCAGCGAGGCCAGCGTCTGCGACGAAAAGAAATCGCGCACCTGTTCATAGTCCTTGAGGGTATTGATCAAACCCCCGGCCGGTTGCGCCTGTGCATCCAGGCGCAGATCCGTGATATGGCGGAAAATCACGGATGATACCGCTAGATCGACCCGGCGCGAGACCTTGTCAACCACACGCGCGCGGAGCCATTTCAGGATCGCATCCACTATCAGAGCCAGACCGATCCCCGCAACCAGTGACCACAACGTGACAAGCGCCGCGTTGGGAAACACCCGGTCATAGACATTCATGGTGAACAACGGCACCGCAAGCGCCAGCACATTGATCATCGCCGAGGCCATGATCACCTGCATGTAGTCCGGCCAGAACCGGTTCACGACGCTCCAGTACCAGTGCCGCGTTGTGTCCGGCGCAGGGGCGTCGGATGGCAACATGTCTTCGGCCTGCAACAACATCGCATGGCCTGCATAGTTCAGCGCCAGTTCGGTCAACGAAACCGTAAGCGGATCGTCCGAGCGCGCGGGCCACAGAACCCTTGCGTCCGAGCCCTCGACGCTTTGCAGCACACAGGCGTCGCGGCCCTTGAGAAACAGGACCACAGGCAGGACAGAGGCTGGAATATCGGACAGATCGCGCCGTGTCAGACGGGCGCGGTATCCCTGCGCCTCGGCCGCCTTAACAGCCTCGGTCGGGGTCAGGCATCCTTGCGCGTCCAAAGCGTGACCTGCCGTCAGCGCATGGACGCCAATATCCTGACCGCGCAGTCGCATGCAAGCTGCCACGGCACTGGCCAGCCTGTCCGTGGGTCTGTCCTGAAACGACCAATCCCTGTCACGCCGCGCATCCGGACCACTGCCCTGGACAACGCGCGGCGCAATCTTCACGCGGGCGGTCGGGTGCTGGTCCGAGCTGTCTTTGCTGGCCATGGCATTGCCTCCGGCCTGTCAGTCAATGGATTTGCGCCTGTCGCGGAACGTGCTGGCGTCCAGACGCTGCTCGTCCCCCGTCTGGCTGCGTGGCGTTACATTCAATTCATCGCGCGCGTAAACCCGGGAATCCTCGGGCGGTTCGATACCCATCGACCGCAGCAGAATGCCGATCGACGCAAGGATCCGATACCGCACATAGTTCTCGGCAGACTTGGCGTTGACCAGATTGGCCTTGGCCTGAAACAGCGCATTCTGCGTGTTCAGCACATCCAGCAACGAGCGTTGGCCTACGGTGAATTCCTGCTCGTACGTGTCGAGCAGTTTTTGGGCGATATTGACCTGCGCGGTGATCTTCTTGGTCCGACGCTGCGCGGATCTGTAGATTGCATAACTCTGGCGCACCTCGTTTTCCACATTTCGGGTCTGTGCCAGCAGCCGCGCGCGGCTTTCGCTGGTGCGGCGCACCTCTTCCTGCCGCGCCGCGCGTTTCGAACTGCCTTGGAACTGATATCGCATGACCAGACCGATGCGCGCATCGGTGACATCACCATCAAATCCGCCTACATCCTCACCCACGCGCCCGTCGGCCTCAAGGAACAGTTTGGGGTAGGCGTTGGCATTCGTGCGCCGCGATTGCGCCTCGGCTGAACCCACATCCGCCTGCAAAAACCGGATCGTCGGATTGGTGCGGCGCGCAATCTGCAGCGCTGCGTCCTGATTGGCAGGCAGAGATCGGCGGACATCGGGCACTGACGTCAAACCCTGCGCCTCGACACCCACCACGGCAAGAAACAGGTTGCGGACATCGTCGAGGTCGAACTCGAACGAGATAATGGTGTCTTCGGCCAGGATCAGGCGCTCCTCGGCCTGTTGCAGATCGCCTATGCCCACGACACCGCTGTCATAGGCCCGCTGCATACGTTGCAGGACGTTCACATGGTAGTCGCGGTTTTCGCGGGCAAGCCGTACCAAAGACTGCACGCGCAAAACGTCGGCATAAAGCCGGATCGCCTCAAGCGACAGAACTTCGGACCGTTCCAGAACCCGCAATGCGGCAGCATCGATCCGATAGGCTTGCCGCTCAATCTCGGACCGAGTTTCACCGGCATCAAACAACAATTGCGACATCCGAGCGCCGAACTCATACCCGCCGATCCAGCCATCTGCGGCGGATAAGTCGGGGGTGGTATCGCCGTCATTGATGCTGCTGCCTGCAAAGGCATCCAACTCAAACCGGGGCGCCCAGAAACTGCGGGCCTGCTGCAATTCGAACTCGATCGCCTGTTTGTTTGCCTCGGCAGCGGTAATTTCCGGGTTGGTTTCGAGAACAAAAAGGATAGCGTCTTCAACCGAAAGCGCGCTGACGGGTTGCGGCGCGAAAACTGCGGTCAGACACATCATCGCCGAGCTGACCAAAAAAATACGCATCCTGTCCCTCATGCGTTGTTCTGATTAAGACAGCAGTAGTAAATTATTCCAAACGAGATTGCCCAGATTTGTGCGCTTGCCAGGAAAGTTTCGTGCTACCCCTTTTGGTCGTGCCCTTGCACTATTGCTCTGAGTAAACTTAGATTGGGTCTGTCGCTTTGATACATTTTAAGATGTGTCAATTTGTGAATGAGGTCAACATGCTGCACCGATTTGGATTGGCGCGAGTTATTGCAACGCTTTGCATTTTGCTGTTTCCGTTGGGATTGCAGGCGCAGAGCTTTGGAACGGTGAACTTCAACTTCGACTCGGACCAGCTTGACGCCCAGGGCCAGCAACAAGTGGCTGAGATTGCCGAACGTCTGAAAGCGGTGGACAGCTACAAACCGACTGTTGTGGTGGGGTTTACAGACGCAGTGGGATCAACCGGCTACAATCAGGACCTTGGTCAGCGCCGGGCGAATACCGTGGCCCAGGCGTTGATTGCGGAAGGCGTGGCTGTGGACCGGATCGGCGACATCTCAAGCCGCGGCAAGACCGATCTTTTGATCGAGGTCACAACGGCAGACCGCCGTAATCGCCGCGTGACGGTCGGTTTGGCAGAAATACTCGCGGCGTGCCGCAGCTACCGCGAGGTTCAACTGTCTGAGGCCGCAATCGGAGATGAGTTGCAGGGCGATCTTGTCGAACGGCTGCAAATAGCGGCCACGCAATACGCTCAGCTGACAGGATCAGGCCGGAACGGTCCGGCATTTCAGATGGCTGGTGCCGCGCGCGAAGATTGCGGCAAGGCTGTCGGCCTAGGCGCTGCTTCAATCCGTAAGATCGAGTATTCGAAACGCTGCTTCTGCAGTTTCGCACGACTTGAGGTAGCTTTGGGCGGTTGATCCAATCGCATCCTTGTTTTTGCAGGTTGTTTTGGATCCGCCGGAGGGACCTGAAGCCGTTTTTCAGTCATCGATGCCCTTGGGGTTAGTGAGAAGATGGCGATTTGGCTCACCAATTCGAAAACCAGCTCATGATATCTTTCCAAGCCCTCAGGTTAACGCCTCACAGGCTTTGTTCGCCCACTCAAGGGCAAGCGGTGACAGATTTGCTCTCAGATGCTTCAAGACATTCGCGTGGTATTCGTTCAGCCAGGCGCGTTCGGATGTCGTTAAGTGCTCTTTGATCAACATTTCTGTTTGAACCGGGCACCAGGTGAGGTTTGAAAAGGTCAGGAATCCGTCCTCCTCCTCTACGATCTGGAATAGATTTTCGATGCGAATTCCAAAGCCACCAACCTCATAATATCCGGGTTCGATGGACAGGATCATGCCGGGGACCAGATCGATCGGGTTATAGGGTTTTCCGATACGCTGCGGGTGTTCGTGTACGGACAACCGGTGCCCGACACCGTGGCCGGTGCCATGATCGTAGTCCAACCCCAAGTCCCATAGCGGTCGACGACAGATTGCGTCGATGTGATGGCCTTGCGTTCCCGGTGGAAAGCGCAGGGTGGCGATGGCGTGAAACGCTTTGAAAACAGCTGTATAAGCCCGGTCATATCCATCAGGACGGGACGATCCGAACGCAAAACTACGTGTTGCATCGGTTGTCCCTGTCTCATACTGCCCGCCTGAATCCAACAGGTATGTTCCATCGGCTTGGATCGGGACCCGATTGTCATCTTGCGTCGCATAGTGGCACATTGCAGCGTTGCCGCCCGCGGCGGAGATCGTGTTGAAGCTTTGCTCCAGAAACCCTGACCTGTCGCGCCGAAAACTCAACATCGCCTGCTCGGCCTCTCGCTCGGTTACTGGCGCACCTGCTGCCGCGCGGCGTGGGACTTCGGTGTCCAACCATGCACAGAACTCGACCCAGGCTATGCCTTCCTGAATGTGGCAGGCCCGCATACCTTCAATCTCAACCGGGTTTTTCTGCGCTTTGCTGGCTGTAACCAGGCTGGAACGCGGCATCTTTATCGCATCGACCTGATCCAAAACCCCGCGCACAGCCATAGGTGAAAAATCGGGATCGAACAGAACCTGCTGTCCGGCGGCAACCCGACCGGTCAATGTAGGCAGAAAGTCCCCGGGGGCCAATCGCCGAACTGAGTCCGGCAAATGGTCTGCGACATCCTGGGTCAGCTTTTCCGGGGCAACAAACCATTGGACCTGGCCGTCCGCATCCACCAAAGCGAAGGATTGCGGGATGGGGTTAAACGCAACGTCCGCGCCTCTGACATTCAGCAGCCAAGCGATGTTGTCGGGCTGTGTTTCGACCAGCAGATCCGCGTTCAGCGACCGCATTTGTTTCACCAGGTCCTCGATCTTGTCCTGGGCAGATTTACCCGAAAACTGCATCGGGAACGGCACTATTCGACCCAAGGGCGGAGAAGGTTGATCAGACCAGATCGCATCAACCGGATTGGAACTGACCGAGATCAGCTCGCCCTGCTTCAGCGCAACCGAAAAGCGGTCAAAGAGAACAGGAGGCACATGCATGGCGTCATAGCCGATGCGCCAACCTGAGCAGGACTGTTCAGCCAACCATTGCTCGGGGAGGTCATCGAACAGGTGATGGTGTGAAAACAACGGATCGGAACATTGGTTTGCCGCCTGAACCACGTACCGCCCGTCCACGAACAGGGCGACTGTGTCCATCGTGACGATGGCCAGACCCGCCGACCCGGTGAAACCTGTCACGTAAGCCAATCGTTCATCATGCGGTGCCACATACTCGGCCTGATGTGCATCATACCGTGGCAGAATGAACGCATCCAATCCCTGCGCTTTCAGTTCAGCACGCAAAGCGGCGATGATTGGGGCTTTGTTTGTATCCGCGTCAAGCATGGGCATTGATCTCTTCAACGTGGTGGCAGGCAACTTCGCCTCGTCCTTCGAAGGGCTGCAAGGCAGGTAGGGTCGTTGTGCAGGTTGCGGTGGCATGAGGGCAGCGCACGTGGAACGGGCAGCCAGACGGCATGTTCAGGGGTGAAGGCAGCTCGCCTTCCAGTTTCACCGCCTTGCCCCGATCATCCGGGTTCATCGACGGTGCAGCAGACAGCAACGCCTGACTGTATGGATGCGCAGGGGCCGAGAACAGGGTCTCGCTGTCGCCGATCTCGACGATACGTCCCAAGTATATCACCGCCACCCTGTTCGACACATGGCGGACCAATCGAAGATCGTGGGCGACAAACAAGATTGTCAGGCTCAAACTGTTTTGCAGTTCCAGCAACAGGTTGACCACCTGCGCCTGCACCGAAACATCCAGCGCCGAGACCAGCTCGTCCGCGATCAGGACTTCGGGTTCCACGGCCAGCGCACGGGCTATGGCGATGCGTTGGCGCTGACCGCCTGAGAACTCATGCGGCAGCTTGTGCTGCGCATCCTCGGGCAATCGAACTAGTTCAAGCAGTTCGACGACGCGCCCGGGTATGTCCGCCTCGGCGCGCATATCATGCACACGCAGCGCCTCGGTCAGGATCTGACCTGTCGTCATGCGCGGGTTCAGCGAGGAGTACGGGTCTTGAAACATCATCTGGACCCGGCGATTGTAAGCTCTGTCGGCGCGCCGCTCAGCGTCGAAGACATTCTGCCCGTCAAAATGGATTTCACCCTGACTGGGTTCATAGAGTCGCACAATGCAACGGGCGAGCGTTGATTTTCCGCAGCCGGATTCACCCACTACACCCAGCGTTTCGCCCCGCATCAGATCCAAGCTGACACCGTTCAGCGCGTTGACAACGCGCCCCGGGCGACCTTTCAAGAAATCCGCCGGACTGCGCCCCAAAGGAAAGCGCAGATGCAGATCACGGATTTCCATCACTGCTGCGTTCATGCGGCATTCCCCTGAGACTTTGTGATCGTATTGAAACAGGCCACCTGACGCCCTTCAGCGATCAGAGACAGGGTGGGTCGATCCTCGGTGCAGGGCACGATGCAGGACGCGCAGCGCGGGGCAAAAGCGCATCCCTGCGGCAGCGCATCCAACCCCGGAGGTACGCCAGGAACAGAGTAAAGCGGTGACCTTGGTGGCAGATTCTCGGGCACCGAGCGCATCAAACCCACGGTATAGGGGTGGCGCGGTTCTCTCAGAACGGCGCGCACCGGGCCTTGTTCCACGATCCGACCGGCATACATCACGGCCACGTTGTCACAGGTCTGTGCCACCACACCCAGATCGTGTGTGACCAGCAAGACGCCCATATCCATGTCCTGCGCCAGCCGAAGGATCAGGTCGAGGATCTGCGCCTGAATAGTCACGTCCAGCGCAGTGGTCGGCTCATCCGCGAGCAGTAGCTTGGGATTTGCGGCCAGTGCGATGGCAATCATCACCCGTTGCCGCATCCCGCCCGAGAACTGATGCGGGTAGTCTTTCAACCGTTGCGCGGCTGAGGGGATGCCGACCAGATCCAGCATCTCGACTGCGCGGTCCCGTCGCGCTGCGCTTGGCAGATCGGTATGGGCCCGAAGGGTCTCTTCAAGTTGCAGGCCAACCGTCAGCAGAGGGTTGAGCGAGGTCATCGGTTCCTGAAAGATCATTGCGATCTCGCGACCTTGTATCTGACGCAAAGCACGATCTGGCATCCCAACCAGATCGCGCCCTTGCCAGCGCACCTGCCCCGATACCTCGCCATAGCGGCGCGCCAAACCGATGATCGATCGTAAAGTGACACTTTTGCCCGACCCGCTTTCTCCGACCAGCCCCAGCACCTCACCCCGTGCGACCGAGAAACTGACATCGCGCAGCGCGGGCAAAGCCCTCCCATTGCGGTGGAAGGTTGTGTTCAGCCCGTCGACCTGCAGGATCGGTTCGTGTTCGTCCATCCTTCTACCCTCTCGGTCTCAGCAAATCGGCCAATCCGTCGCCCAGCAGAGAAAAGCCCAGCCCGGTCAGCACGATTGCAAGGCCCGGCATCAGGCTCAGCCACCATGCGGTTGATATAAAGTTGCGTCCTTCCGCGATCAGCACGCCCCACTCGGCCTGTGGCGGCTGCGCGCCCAGCCCCAGATAGCCCAGGGACGAGCCTAACAGGATCACCAGCGCCATGTCGGTCATCCAATAGACAATGACCGGCGTGATCGCATTCGGTAGCAGGTGGCGGAAGATGATGCGCCGGTCGGAATAGCCCATGACAACCCCAGCGGCGGCGTAGTCATTGCCCAGTTGGGCAATGACCTCAGCCCGCATCAGGCGCGCGTAATAGACCCAATAAACCACCGAAATGGCAATATACATGTTGACCAGGCCCGGCCCCAGTACGGCGACCACGGCAATAACCAGAACCAGAAATGGGAAGGTGATGACCGCGTCGACAATACGGCCAAAAATCAGGTCGGCGATGCCTCGGTAATAGCCCACTAGCGCCCCGATGATCACGCCTGTGACCAGCGCAAAGACCGTACCGAAGACGGCCATCTGCATATTGACCTGATAGGCCCAGATCACGCGCGACAGGCTATCGCGACCCAGTAAATCGGTGCCGAAAGGATGCGCCCACGAGGGTGGCTGCCGGATCGCATTGTAATCCAGTGCGTTTGGATCATAGGGCGCGAAAAAGCCCGGAAAGATCGCCAACAGAATCGAAAACCCTATGATCAACAAACCGGCCACAAAACCCGGCTTGCGTAGCGCCAGACGCAGGAATGAGGGGCGATCGACGGTGAAGGTCACATCACTCATTGCAAGCGCATCCTTGGGTCTAGCCGGCTCTGAAACAAGTCCGTCATCAGGAACACCACCGAGACCAGAACCGCAAAGGTCAACGTCAGACCCTGAATCAACGGGTAATCGCGGGCAAAAATGGCTTCGAGCATCAACCGTCCCATGCCGGGGACGGCAAACACCGTTTCGGTTACAAGCGTGCCGCTCATCAGGTTGCCGATCGACAGGCCCAGAAGCGTGACGGTCGAAATCAGCGCATTGCGCAACACATGCCGCCCAAGGATCAGCCGCGATGGCAGGCCTTTGGCTCGGGCGAATTGCACATATTCCGCGTCCAGCACCTCGATAATCGCGCTGCGCAGGTTCCGCATGATGATGGCCGAGGTATAAAGCGCCACCGTGACCGAGGGCAGAAACAGGTGATAGAGCCGCTCGGTGAACGTGTCGCCATAGCCGCCCACAGGGAACAGGCGCAGCTGTGCGGCCAGAAAGGTCAGCAGAACAAGACCGATATAGAAAACCGGCATCGACAGGCCGATCTGGAACACCGTGCGGATTACCGCATCCGGCCAGCGCCCGCGATTGAGCGCGGCAACAAAAGCCAACGGGCCGGCGATCAACAGCGACAGGACCACGGAATAGACGGTCAGAAACACAGTGATCGGCAAACGGTCCGCGATCACATCCATCACATCCGTTCGCATCAGGATCGAGCGTCCAAGATCACCCTGTACCGTATTGCTGAGAAACAGCCAGAACTGCACAAACATTGGCTCGGTCAAGCCAAGCCGTTCGCGGATCGCCTGAATGTCGGCATCCGAGGCGCGGTCACCTGCCATCGCAATAGCCGGATCACCCGGTAACATGCGCACAAGAAGAAAAATGATGACCATGACCAGAAAGAAGGTCGGCACCATCATCAACAGGCGCTTGAAGATATAGTTCAGGCTGGACACATCCGCGCTCCGGCAAAAAGGCCCCGCCGTCAGGGTACGGCGAGGCAAGGGGCATCAGCTCTTAGCGGCTGACTGTTGCTTCATCGAAGATGTTATTGCCCAAGGGCGTCTGAACATAGCCCTCAACCGCAGTGCCCAAGGCGACAGCGAAAGGCGTTTCGTACATGAACAGCAGCGGGGCGGCTTCGGCGTAAAGCTCTTGCATCTTGGCGAACTTGGCCTTGCGCGCGTCGGGGTCCATTTCCTTGGCCGCCTCTTCAAACAGGGTGTTGAACTCGGCGTTTTCCCAACCTGTGCCGACCGCTTTGGCTGTTGGCGTATAGCCCAGCCAGCCGACGACCTGACTTGGGTCGTTCACATCGTTGACCCAGCCATAGGTATGGATGTCAAACTCGCCAGAGCGGTTCTTGGCCCCGCGCGTGGCGCCATCGACTTGTTCGACCACCAGCTCGATGCCCAGCTCACCCCACATCTGCTGAAGCGCGGCAAAGATCGTGGCGTCATCCGCAGAACCGGCCAGCGTTGTCAGAGTGACCTGAGTTCCAGGCTCCAGACCGGCCTCGGCGATCAACGCCTTGGCCTTGTCCATGTCATAGGAATAGAGCGGGCTGAGATCAGAGGCGTATTGGGTTGCCTTGGCCATCAGAGGCGAGCTCATCGGCTGCCCGGCGCCATGCAGGACCACACCGATCAAAGCGTCCTTGTTGGTGCCGTAGTTCAGCGCCTGCCGCACGCGGGTATCCGCCAGCGGGTTGGGCGAGCCATCGGCGCGGGTATCGCGCGTGTTGATCGGCGAATAGATGATCCGCGTTGATGGATAAAGCTGCATGTCGATATTGGGATCGCCCTCAAGCTCGGCGACGCGGCTGAACGGAATGAATTCGGCTGCGTCCACCTCACCGGCCTGTAGGCTCAGGATGCGCGTTGCGTCATCCGGAATGATCTCAAAATGTACGCCTTCGAGGTAAGGCAGCGGTTTGCCGTCCGCCCCCATGCGCCAGTAATTCTCGTTGGCGCAGAAATCCATCGATGCCCCCTGTTCAAACCCGCAGAGGTAAAACGGACCGGACCCGACCCCTGCCGACGTAGACGCAAAGATCGCAGCGGATTTGTCTTGATCGGTCTCGCCGCTAGCCGCGTCAAAGGCCGCCTTCGAAACAATGGCGGTGTTGAACGTCGCCAGCATCGACAGGATTGTCGGATCGGGATCACTCAGGGAAATCGTGATCTCGTTGCCCTCAGCGGATACCGAGTCAATTGATCCCAGAAGACCGGCCCAAGGGCTAAGATCCGGGTTGCGCGCGCGGTCCAGGGAAAAGACGACGTCGGCACCGGACATGGGCGAGCCGTCGGCAAAAACGATACCGTCGCGCAATGTCAGCGAGACGGACTTGCCATCGTCGGACACGGAATGTGTTTCGGCAAGACCCGCTTCGACCGAGTTTCCGTCGGCGCTGCTGCGCAGCAGAGTGTCAAACAGACTGCCAACCATCCAGATATCAGGGTTGCGGTCGGCATAGATCGGATCGATCAGCCGCGAACCGTCATACCGGGCGAAATTGAGCGTCCCGCCCCGTTCTTGTGCCAGCGCTGGCACAGCCATCGTAGTGACAAGCGCCAATCCCAGTGCCGTTTTCAGTTTCATTTTCTTCTCCTCCCGCAAAAGCAAGTGCTTTGTGGAACCGGAGAGTAAGCGATTCTTAACAATACTAAAGTTTTTTTTAGCTGTAGATGAAACTTTTTTAGTTTTCCCTGCCAGCTTCGCTCATGGGTGAGGTGGTAACCCAAAGCTCAACGGCCTCGGTTTCACCCAATACAACCGAGTAGTGAAGCGTGGATGTATCATGGTGAATCACGTCGCCGGGCGATATCTGGTAAACCTGATCGCCGAGATGATATTCCAGCTGACCTGACAGCAGATAACAAAACGCTTCGCCTGTGTGGCACATATGTTCTGACACATGTCCGGGTGGGCGATGCACGATTTGCGGGTGAAACAGCGCGCCCGCAAACCCTGGGCCCAGTTTCTCGTAGAATCGTCCGCGTGTGCCCAATGAGTAGGTTTGCCTGCTGTCTTTGGCAACATATTGCGAAAACACTTCGGGCACGCTCAGCAATTGCTCGATGCTTGTCTGTAGTGCTGCAGCAATCGACATTAGTGACGTCAAGGACGGCGAACTAATGCCCCGTTCGACCTGTGACAGAAATCCGGTCGTCAGCTCGGCAGCTTTGGCCACCTGATCGAGCGTCAGCCCCATCGCCTTGCGCCGCCGCCGGATCGCGTGCCCCAACTCGGTCGGTTTACCTTTTTGCTTGGGTTTCGCACGCTCATTCGAAGCTTGCATACGCGATCTCCTGCGGTTCACACATGGTCAGCCATTCAACCCAATATTCACCGAAAGATCAAAATTTATTTTAGGCATGCTAAAGTCATCGAACCAGGCCACATTGATTTCCATTTGCTGAACTACCTCGGCTTCGATGGCACAATAGAGCAAAATACCGCGCCTTCGCTTTCGCACAAATCTCGTGCCATCGCCGCGAAGGGTGTCACTATCCCAGTCCATGTGGCCCAAGATTGCATCGCTCAAAAGATCAAACGAATAGGCCGTATGTAACAGGTCGTTGTAAGTATCAGCCGCCATCAACTCGGTTCCGTGATGGCGATCACAAATCTTACCGATCAAAGCACGCGTTGAATGATCGTTTGGCTCTGCCCGGCAGCATCGGATAGCCAGTTCCGAAGCCCGACATCCATTTGCCCTTTCAAGCGAACTACAGCCCGAACACTTCTTTGGCTGAGTGGCCCAGGTTAAGCTTCTTGATCCAGTCTTTCTCTGTCGCAAGTTTCGTTTCAGCGTCCACGAGCCGATCCCTGACCTGAACCGGGTCAAGAGCCGCAAGGCCGTCCCGATCGCCAATAATCAGATCGCCGGACGCGATCTGACGACCGCCGAAATTGACGATGCCGTTGAGAACACCCGTCGCTGCGCTTGTTGGTCCACGTGGGTTCACTCCGCGCGCGTAAACAGGGAAATCCTCCCAGCTTGCCACGGTGGCGATATCGCGTATCGGCGCGTCCACGATGACCCCCGCGCAACCGATCTTTTTAAGATGCCCCCCTAAGATTTCCCCGATAAGCGCTGTTTCCATCTGCCCCCCACCTGCGATGACAATGACATCATCGGGCTGGGCGTGATCGAGTGCAAGAACAACCGCGCCAAAGTCCGGCGGGCTAACGGCAACCGTAAGGGCGGGACCCAAAAGAGGTCCTGTCGCCGCCGTCGTCATCAAACGAATATTGGGGTCAATTTGACAGGAAGGATCTACATCCACGGCTATGCTTGTGGGGATGTCTTTCCAGGCGGCAATCTCATCGGCCGCAATGGGCCTTGAGGTGTCGTGGATCGTGATACTCATTGATTGTGTTCTTTCTTCAGGCGGTCCAGCGCCCGGGCCAGGCGCTTGACGCCTTCGGTAAGCTGGTCTTCATCGCAACGCGTGAAATTGATGCGCATGCCGGTTCGCATTTGACCCAACGCGTCAAATACGCTGCTGGGAGCGATACAAACCTTCTCTTCCAGCCCGATTTCGAACAAGCGATCCGTGTTGATCCAAGGGGCCCGCGCTGTCGCCCACACGAACATGCCACCTGCCGGAATCTCCCATTCAAGCCAATCACCCAGATGATCCGAAAGCGCAGCACAGAGCGCATCCCTGCGGTTCCGGTACAAGCTGATGGCCTTTGGCTGATTGCGTTCAATCAGATCGGATTTGAGGATTTCGCAAGCGATGCGTTGCGTCAGGCCACTGGTACACATGTCCGAACCCTGTTTGGCCAGCGTCAAGGCCTGGATCATCTCGGGACGTGCGATCACCCACCCGACGCGCAGGCCCGGCGAGATCAGTTTGGACATCGTTCCCAGATAGACCACGGGTCCGGGCCCGCCTGCCGACAGCGCAATATCCAGTGCGTTGGGCGGTAATGTGTCTCCATAATTCAGGCTTTGGTAGGGGTCGTCTTCAATCAACCACGCCCCTGTCGTGATTGCGGCCTGGACAAGCCCTGTTCGTATCTCGGTACCAACAAGCCGCCCGGTTGGGTTCGAAAAATTGGGAACAACATAGGCAAATTTCGCACCGCGCAGTGCTTGCACCGCGTCAAACCTATCTTCAAACAGATCGATATTCCGATATCGCGGGGATCGAGGACGCCAGGCGTCTAGCGCACCCAGATAGCTTGGGTATTGGCCTGCTACCAGATCGCCGCTCTTCAATAGCACCTTGCCGACCAGATCAAGCCCCTGCATTCCACTGGTTGTGACAAGGACATTATCTGCCGTCAGCTGGCAGTCTTGGGTCGAAAACCGCGCGGCCAGAACCTCGCGCAGCTCCGCAATACCTTCAATTGCGCCATATCCCAGCGTTTCTTCCGGATAAGTCCGGATCACGCGCGCGGCCAGTTCCGCCATCTCCTCGGCGGGATATAAAGACGGATCAGGCAACCCACCTGCAATGTTGATCAATCCCGGGATTTGACCGGCGGCCAGAAATGTGCGCGTCACTTCATTTGTCTGAGAAAGCCAGCCTGCAAACGCTCTGCGGTCGTAGGCTCCTTCCGTTGTGATAGCGTCCAATGCGTCACCCCTCATCAAAACGTCCAATGCGCTGACCGTTTCTCAAGCCAGTACGTTTTCAGAAGTTTACCATGTTTTCTGCGGGTGTTTCCCCGCGTTTTGCTTTGCAGTTCCTAGAAAAGCTAGAGGTTTACACTACAAACACAGAAGTTTTTAGAATAATCTCTCAATATGATGAATTTTGACGACATTGATCGCCGGATTTTGAAGCACCTTGGTTCCAATGGTCGTTTGCCCATCAATGATCTGGCTGAACGTGTAGGGCTAAGCCCGACGCCTTGTGCGCGACGTGTGCGTCGGTTGGAAGAAAACGGAGTAATACAGGGCTACCAAGCGCGCATTTCTCGTAAGGCACTGGGAAAGTCTATCTGTGTACTGATCTCCGTCAAACTGTCGCGCCAACATGCAGACGGCCACAGTGCTTTTCAGCAAACCGTTGCGGCCAGCCCCGAGGTGACGGAATGCTTGATGGTGACGGGGTCAGCCGACTACCTGCTGAAAGCATGGTTCCCCGACATCGCGCATCTGCGCGATTTCATCACAACAACGATCCAGAACATGTCAGAGGTGGCCGAAACCTCAACTATGCTTGTCGTTGATGAAATTGATGCCGAAACAGGTGAAAGCAGAATTGATTGACGCAACTGGTTATGAACTGTCGAGCGACCGATTGACACATATTGTCAGTTGTTCTGCAATGGGTGCTACATAAGCTTAAAGACACCTGAAGGTTTTGAGATATCAAAGCTTGTTTCAGGACAAAAAAGTCGAGATCTGTAGTACCATGCGTCGTCAGGCCGGATTAAAAATCGGAGCCGCAGTGGGGAGCGGAGTTGTTGCGAGGGCGGCAGAAGCAGGCGGTGCGGATTTTCTGTTGGCGATCAATGCAGGCCGAATGCGGAATATGGGCCTGCCATCAATCACTTGTATGCTTCCAATTCGGGATGCAACCGATGCCACTTTGCCCTTTGCCGAGCGCGAAGTGTTGCCAAACGCGCGGGTTCCCGTCTTTGTCGGTCTGACAGACTGGTCGATCAAGGGCGATGAAGGAGTGATCCGCAAAGCGCTTGATGCCGGCTTTGCAGGTGCCGTGAATTTTCCAAGTGCGATGCATTATTCAAGCTCGATGCGACAGGTTTTGGACCGTGCGGGTATGGGGACTCAGTCGGAGATTTCCATGTTGCGCCGGGTGCAATCGGCCGGCGGGCGAACACTGTTTTATTGCGGCACACTTGGTGACGTGCGCGCCGCAGCAGATGCGTCGCTAGATGCGGTGGTTTTCAATTTCGGATGGAATGTTGGCGGTGCTGATAGCCATACCGCTGAAATCACTTTGGAGGAAGCCGCTCTGCGCGCGCGCGAGGTGGCGCTTTTGGCCCGGCGGGTCCGACCACAGATGGAAGTCTATCTGGAAGGCGGCCCGATCCTGACTGCGGATGACCTCAATTTCGTCATCCGCCACGCCGATATTGACGGCTATGTTGGAGGGTCCACCATTGATCGCTTCCCGGTTCAGCACTCGGTTGCCAACCAGATTGCGGAGTATAAATCAGCATCCCTGGCAATCGGCGCGCGCGCGCAAGAGCAGCGTGAGGCATTGACACTGGTGGCAAAGCACGGGCTTTGGGGGCATTCCGACGAATTGGCCGATTTCGCGGTGTCGCTTGTCCGGGCGCGCGACAAGGCCCGTCACATCTTTCTGACCGCCCCTAAAGGAGCAGACATACATGCCGCCTTGAATGTTCTGACCCAGCGGCGTGGGCGGCAACGGCTGGCGCGTTTCGATTTTGCGCAATCACCCTCGGCGCATATGGCAAATGACATTTTGTTCGGTCGCGCGGACGGAGGCGCGCAGCGACCAGGTCTTCTCTTCGAGGATGTGGATTTCGTCGTGCTTTATAATAGCGCCCAGATGCCGCGGCTGATACGGCGCAAGCTGAAAAACCTGATCGATGCGGGTCGGGCATCACAGATCGGTGGCCGTGTATCCTATCCGGTCACCGCCCGTTTGATTTTGGTTTCTGACCAGGAACCGCCAGAGGGCTGGGGAGACGTGCGATCAACCCTGCTTCGGTTTCCGAGCCTCCATGAGCGCCATCTGGATGTGCGCATGATCCTTGAACATCACTTCGCAAACATGGTGGCAGAGGATCGAATTCCCGATATCCGCCCGGCAGCGTTTCGGATTTTGGCGGCCAATCCTTGGCCGGGAAATGATGCAGAATTGCGGCGCATCGCCGAAACCCTGACGCATCAGACAGCGAAACGGGTTTATGAAGCCCATGACATTCAACAATTGTTGTCCGGTGAAGCCGCGCGCGCGGATGATCTGACCTCTGATGAGGCCAAACGCCAGCAGATACTTCTGGCTTTGACCCGCAATGGGTTTCGCAAAGCAGATACCGCCCGCAGCCTGAACATCAGCCGGAAAACGCTATACAACCAAATAAAAAAGTTCGGGCTATAGAGGTTCTGGTCGCAGAACCACCGCATCCAGCCCGTCGGGCCAGGAGTCAGGCAACGCGGCCTCGGTCTTGCAAATCAGGCCCAATAAAGGAATGTCCAAATCCGGCAACTTGGCCCGTATTTTCGCGATCTGGCCTGAACGGGTCCGGGGAGAGGGGAACCCGGCCCGAAAGGCACTGACCCCTGGCAATACGAACAAAGTGTCGACGCCGTGTTCAATCGCGCACATGGCGTTATCCCCTGTGCCAACGGTCGCAAGCGTCTTGAATCCCGCAAGCCCGATCTGCGCAAGTGCCGTCATCTCTTGATCGAAACTCAGGGAAACATCTGACAAATCTTGGCGGAAATCAGCATCGTGCTGAGACAGGGATGGGATATTCGTCACCCATTCAATTTCCTGGTCCTTGAGATTGCGGACGAGCTTGGGCACGTTGACGATTGGATTGGCCAGAAACTCTCCGACAGCCGCGGTTTTCGGTATCTCGTCGAACTCCAGACTTTGTGGGTCACAATGCGGGCCGGGCAGAAGCAGCGCAATTTCCGGTGGCATTTTATGCGAGGTAACCGGGTTTGAGCGCGTGACGTCGCCTGATGGCAGAGCTGCGCAACTCTCGTCACGTGATCTGATCTGCCAGAAGAGTTTTTTCGCTTCTTTTCTGATGTTACCCATTTTTACCCAAAATCCACCATATGCAAACTTGCTTTGGAATGTGCACCTGTCAACCTTTTCGCGTCACAGATCGCGGCGCTTTGGGAGGGGAACGTGCATTATCGAACTGTCGGAATTGCGTCGGGCCGCTTTGCGTGATGCGTGCATGGCAAGCATATCCGCTGCGCACAGCGCTGGTCCTGGCATTGGGTCTTTGTCTGGTGTGGCTGATCTTTGTGGTTTGGCCGGAATGGCTGACGGATATCCTTGGTCGCAAAAAGACCTTTGTGAATACTCTGCTGAACGGGTTGACCCTGGCGGGTTTGTATTTCCTTGTTGCCAGCGGTTTTACATTGATCTTCGGGCTGATGCGTAACGTCAATCTGGCCCATGGCTCAATGTATCTGCTTGGCGGCTACATTGGTTATGAGGTGGCAGAGGCGACGGGCAACTGGTTGCTTGGTGCGATCGTCGCCTTTGTAATCCTGGCCGCGATCGGAGCCGTTCTGCAAGTGGTGGTTTTCCGGCGTATGCAGGGTGATGACCTGCGTCAGACGCTCGTGACCATTGGCATTTCTATCATCGCTGCGGATCTGATGTTGGCGGTCTGGGGCGGCACCACCTACCAGTTTGAACCACCTGAACAGTTGTTTGGTGCCGTCGAACTGCCGATCATCTCCACCATCCGGTCCAATGGAACCGAGGTGTTCATAAAATACCCGTTCTACCGACTGTTTGTGCTGATGGCCGCTGTCACATTGGGTGTTGCGCTGTGGCTGTTCCTGAACAGAACCAAAACCGGCATGATGATCCGCGCGGGTGTCGATGATCGCAATATGCTCGCCGCCACCGGTGTCAACGTAAACCTTGTGTTTGTGTTTGTCTTCGCGCTCGGCGCGGGGTTGGCAGAATTGGCCGCGGTGATCGGTGGCACAGCCCTTTCCATCGCGCCGGGTGAGGATGTGCGCTATCTGCTGGCCTCATTGGTTGTTGTCATTGTAGGTGGTATGGGCTCGATCTCGGGCGCCGCCATCGGGGCGTTGCTGATCGGGCTGGCCGAGCAATTTGGTCTGGCGTACTTCCCGACCTATGGCGTGGTGCTGACCTTTATCATCATGATCGTTGTTCTCGCAATTCGGCCCCAAGGGATCATGGGCAGATGAGCGTGCTTGAGCGCATAACGCCCGGCCTTTGGATCGGAATGGCCCTTGTGGTGCTCTTTCCGCTTGTGGCCAATAATTTCTTTATCGTGCAGATCGGGGCCTACAGCCTGATCCTTGGTACAATTGCATTGTCCCTGATGATCCTGGCGGGCTACGGCGGTATGGTTAGTCTGTCGCAACTGACGGCGGCGGGGCTTGCCGCCTATATGCTGCCGATCTTTGGCACCAATACCCAGGACGTTTTGGGGCTGGGGTGGAGCCCTTGGGTGACGATCCCGTTGGCCTTGCTGGTCGGGGCCTCGTTCAGTGCCCTTGTCGGGCTGATCGCGGTACGCACCAGCGGCATTTACATGATCATGATCACACTGGCGGTTTCAGTGTCGGTCTTTTTCTTCACACGTCAGAATTACGACGTGTTCAACGGGTTCACCGGATATGCCGGAATAGAAGCGCCCAAGCCCTTCGGCCTCGATCTTCGCAGCCCGATGCCGTTCTATTACCTTTGCCTGATTGTGGCCGCAGGTTTCGCGATTGCCACAGTCTATGTTGCGCGCACACCTTTCGGGCTGAGCTTGCAAGCTGTCCGCGACAACCCACGCCGCGTTTCCGCCTTGGGCTATTCGGTCACCGCCGTGCGGGTTCTGGCTTTCTTTCTGTCCGGGATCGTCGCCGCAGCTGGTGGCATTTTGCTGATCTACTTCAACGGGCGCATATCCCCGGGCACGATTGGTGTGGATGTCGTCATCGACATTCTGGTGATCGCGGTTGTTGGCGGCCTTCGGCATCCGATTGGACCGTTTCTCGGCGCATTGGCCTTTGTTCTCCTGGGTAACTTCGCCATCGATCTCATTGACCGCGAACGCTTTAACACCGTTATCGGCGCGGCGTTCTTGCTGGTTGTGCTGTTCTCACCTGATGGCCTGCTGGGGCTTTGGGAGAAGCTGAAACCCCACATCGGACGAACGGGCAAGACCCAAGACAGAACCCCGTAGCAAACGGGGCAAACATAACCAATTCATGAACGGGAGGAAAACAATGAAAACCAGAAACCTGATGCTAGGCGCGTCCGTTGCTGCAATGATGAGCGTGACCAGCGCCTGGGCCGATGACCTCAAGATGGGGGCGATCGCCGTTCTGGAAGGCGCATTCGCTGTGCTGGGCGAGGACGGGATGCGGGGCGTTGAATTGGCCTTGCGCGAATTCGACTACACCGCTGGCGGACATAAGATCGAGCTGATCACAAGCGCCACCGACGGCTCGCCGGACAGCGCTGTACGCGCGGCCCGCAAGATCGTCGAGCAAGATGGGGCGCCCATTGTAGTCGGGCCGCTCTCTGGGTCCGAAGGTTTGGCAATCCGCGACTATGCCAAGACACAACCCGATGCGACTTTCCTCAACGGCGTTTCCGCGGCGCAAGACACAACCTTACGCGAAAGTGCCGACAACTTTTTTCGCTTTTCGACCGAAGGCGCGCAGTGGATGGCGGGATTGGGCGAATATGCCTATGACGAGAAAGGATATCGCTCTGTCGCCGTTCTGGCCGAGGACTATTCGTTCCCTTACACGCAAGTCTTTGGCTTTCTGGAGCCGTTTTGCCGTCTGGGCGGGTCCGCGCCGCAAGATGCACGCTTTTTCGTACCCATTGGGAACAAAGACTATAGCTCTGTGATTGCAGCCTTGCCTGACGATGTCGACGCAATTTTCGTTGCGCTTGGCGGAGCAGATGCCGTGAATTTCCTGAGCCAATATGAACAGGCAGGCGGCGATCTGCCTCTGATCGGCGGCTCGATCACTGTGGACCAAACTGTTCTGGGCTCCAAAGGGCGCGCCCGCGACTTTGTTGTTGGCACACCGTCTGCGGGGCCGATCTCGGACACGTGGGACGATCCACGTTGGGCCGAATTCGTGGCAGCTTACACCGAAGCATTCCCGGATGGTTTCCCGTCTCCGTCGCTTTTTGCGCATGGCTATTACATCAACACCAAGGCCGCTCTGCTGGCGCTGGATGAGGTGAATGGCGATCTTTCCGATGGGGGCGCGGCGTTTCGCGCGGCGCTGGCCAACCTGTCTTTTGAGACGCCCACAGGAATGGTCAGCCTTGATGAACGCCGCCAAGCCATTGCGGATATCTTCCTGACCGAAGTCACCGAAGGGCCAGACGGCAATCTGGTCAACAAGACGATCAGCGTTACGCCTGCCGTCTCGCAAACCTTTGGCCTGAGCTATGAAGAGTTCCTGAAATACGGCCCGGTCAGCCGCGAAAACCCGGCCTGCGAGTAACGACCTTGGACCACGCCGACGCTCTCTCTCGCCTTCAGTCCGCCGGGCAATACGCCCTGGAACTAGAGGCTGTCAGCCGCCATTTTGGCGCACTGGTTGCTTTGGCCGATATCAATCTGGCGGTCAAAGCAGGAGAACGTCGCGCGATCCTTGGGTCCAACGGGGCGGGCAAAACGACGCTTTTCAATGCTGTAACGGGTGATTTTCCCGTCACGACCGGGCGTATCCGGTTTTTTGGCGAAGACGTGACAAGCCTGCCTCCGCAAGAACGGATCCGGCGTGGATTGCGCCGGACCTACCAGATTTCTCTTTTGTTCGAGAACCTCAGCGTGCGCGACAACCTGTTTGTTGCCTGCCGTGGTGTTTCGCCCCGCCGCGCCTCGCTCCGCCGCGCTGGCCCGTCAGATCCTGCGGCAGAGATGGCTACATTCCTTGCACGTGCCGTACATCTGCAGGATGTCGAAGACACTATCGTTGGCACACTCAGCTATGGGCAGCAGCGCCAGTTGGAAATCGGCATGGCGCTGGCCGGTGCCCCCCGCTTCATCCTGTTTGACGAACCCGCCGCTGGCCTTTCCCCATCGGAACGCACCGAATTGGTCGAAATTCTAAGTGCGCTACCGGATCACATCGGTTTTGTTATCATCGAACACGATATGGACGTCGCCCTGCGCGTGTCGGAAAGTGTGTCGATGATGCACAATGGTAGAATATTCAAAGAAGGCACCCCGGAAGAGATCGAAAACGACCCCGAGGTGCAGGCACTCTATCTCGGAGATGGTCATGTCTGAGGTGCTGAGCGTCAAAGGGCTTCACGTCTATTACGGCGCATCCCATGCGCTGCAAGGGGTGGATATCACCCTGAACGAAGGCGTTCATGCCGTGCTTGGCCGCAACGGTATGGGCAAAACGACACTGTGTAACGCGATCATGGGACTGGTGCCCATCGGGTCTGGTTCCATCCGGTTTGAAGGGCGTGATATCGCGGGGTTGCCGTCGAACAAGATCGCACGGCTGGGCATAGGCTACACCCCGCAAGGCCGCAGGTTGTGGCCCTCGCTGACGGTGGATGAGCATTTGCGGTTATGCGCCAAGCCGCAAAGCCCGTGGCCCGGATCTACGACACGTTTCCCCGTCTGGCTGAACGGCGCGGCAATGGTGGCGCGCAGCTGTCGGGTGGCGAGCAGCAGATGCTGGCCATCGCCCGCGCTTTGCTGCCCGGACCGCGCCTGTTGGTGATGGATGAACCGACCGAGGGTCTTGCCCCTGTGATCGTCGATCAGGTGGTCGGGCTCTTGCAACAGATCGGCTCGGCGGGGGATGTCTCGGTACTGCTGGTCGAGCAGAACCTCTCGGTCGCCACATCCGTGGCCGAAGATATCTCGATCATGGTGAATGGCCGCATTTCCACGGTTTTGCCAGCGGCACAACTGGCCTCTGACCGGGCGCTGCAAGAGCGGCTATTGGGGGTCGGGCGTCACGACCAGGGCGAAGCAGATATGCCGGTGGAAACAGCCGCGCCAGAAATGCCCGCGGAGGATGTGCCCGAGGAAACAGCGGCACCAAGCAACGACTACACCCCGCCCCCCCGATGGTCTGCCGATGCGTGGGAGGAAAAGTCCGAAACACCCGCCACGGCACCCAAACCCATTTCTGTGAACGGAACGGTCATTGTGGCGGGTACATTCGACACCAAAGCCAAGGAATTGACCTTCCTGCGCGACAGGCTTTTGGCGCAGAAGCTTGCGGTGAAGACCGTGGACTTGTCCACCTCGGGCAAACCCTCGTCAGCGGATATCCCACCGCACCATGTTGCGGCCTGACACCCCGGGGGTGTGAACGCGGTGATGACGGGTGACAGAGGCAGCGCCGTTGCGGCGATGGCCGAGGCATTCGAGGCGTGGACACGCAAGACCACTGGCCTGCGCGGCATGATTTCGGCAGCCGGGTCAGGAGGCACGGCGCTGGCGACACCTGCGATGCGCGCGCTGCCCATCGGGGTACCGAAGGTCATGATCTCTACCGTGGCGTCGGGGGATGTCAGCGAATATGTCGGTCCGTCAGACATCATGATGATGTATTCCGTAACCGATGTGCAGGGGCTGAACCGTATTTCGGTGCAGGTGCTGGCCAATGGCGCGGATGCGTTGGCAGGTGCGATCCGTTTCAAATCAAACCCTCTTCCCAGTGATTTTGACAAGCCCGCTATCGGGCTGACGATGTTTGGCGTGACCACGCCTGCGGTGCAGGCCATTACCGCAGGACTTGAAGAACGCTATGAGTGTCTGACCTTCCATGCCACCGGCACGGGCGGGCAATCGATGGAAAAGCTTGCCGATAGCGGATTGCTGGCTGCAGCGCTGGACATCACCACCACCGAGATTTGCGACCGCATGATGGGCGGCGTGATGCCCGCCACCGCTGACAGGTTTGGCGCGTTTATCCGAAGCCGTATCCCATATGTCGGATCGGTTGGCGCGCTTGACATGGTGAACTGGCATGGCCGCGACACGGTGCCCGAGCGCTATAAGGATCGGCTGTTTTACGTGCACAATCCGCAAGTGACCCTGATGCGGACAACAGCAGAGGAAAACGCCGCGCTTGGCCGCGAAATTGCCGAAGCGCTGAACCAGATGTCCGGACCGGTGCGGTTTCTGCTGCCCTTGGGAGGGGTGTCCGCCCTTGATGCACCGGGCCAGCCCTTTCATGACCCAGCCGCAGATCAGGCGCTTTTTGAGGCAATCCGGCACGGATTTCAGCCCGGGGCCAACCGCAAACTCATCGACGTCAATTGTAACATAAATGATCCGGCTTTTGCCGCAGCCGCATTGGCTGCCTTCGCCGAGATCGCCGGATAACAGGAGCCCGAACCATGCCCCGATTTGATCGTCAGGAGATTATGGCCAAGTTTCAGACCATGAAGGCCAATGGTATTCCGATTGTCGGCGGGGGTGCGGGCACAGGGCTTTCGGCCAAATGCGAAGAGGCGGGCGGGATTGATCTGATCGTCATCTACAATTCGGGCCGTTACCGTATGGCGGGCAGGGGATCTTTATCGGGATTGTTGGCCTATGGTAACGCCAATGACATCGTGATGGAGATGGCCCAAGAGGTGTTGCCCGTCACCAAGCAGACGCCTGTCCTTGCCGGGGTCAACGGCACCGACCCGTTCTGCAACTTCGACAGCTTTCTGGATGATCTCAAACACGCGGGCTTTTCCGGTATTCAGAACTTTCCCACGGTGGGGCTTATCGACGGGACGTTTCGGGCCAACCTCGAAGAGACAGGCATGTCCTATGGCATGGAAGTTGATCTGGTGGCGCGGGCCCACACCAAGGGCATGCTGACCACACCTTACGTTTTCTCATCACAAGACGCGGATGCAATGGCCCGCGCAGGTGCGGACATTTTTGTGGCGCATCTGGGTCTGACAACAGGCGGGGCAATCGGGACGGAAACCGCGCTGAAACTAACGGACTGCCCGGCAATCGTCGACACCTGCGCCGAGGCTGCTTTGTCCGTAAACGCGGACGCGTTGGTACTGGTCCATGGCGGTCCGGTCTCAAGTCCCGACGATGCAGAATACGTACTAAGGAACACGGAAAACTGCCACGGGTTCTATGGTGCCTCCTCGATGGAGCGCCTGCCGACCGAAGTGGCCCTGACGGAACAGACGCGCGCCTTCAAAGCGATCCGCGGCAAAGCGTAACAAGGGGGAAGAAGCATGTTAAACGCAGGGATAACATGGATCATCGTTTTGATCGTTGCCGCGATCATCGTGGTCTGGTTCTTAAATTGGCTTTATCTGCGTGGCGCGTCAGACAGGGCGCATGTGCGCACCGGGTTTGGCGGGCGAAAGGTCACCTTGGACGGGGGCATGTTCGTTCTGCCGATCCTCCATCAGGTTGTACCTGTCAGCTTGGGTCTGTCGAAAGTGGTGGTCAAAGCCAATCAGGAAGACGGGTTGATCACGTCCGACCGGATGCGCGTCGATGTGGACGCGGAGTTTTTCCTGCGGGTGACGCCAGAGGCTGGCGCGGTTGCGCAGGCGGCCTCAACCCTTGGCGCGCTGACCAACAGGCCCGAAGATCTTGCTGCGTTCTATGAAAGCGAGTTTCTGGGCGCTTTGCGAGCGGTCGCTGCCGAGCAATCGCTGAACGGTCTTCATGAAAACCGCGCAGGTTTCATTGAGGCGGTGCAATCCCGGATCTCGCCAGTTCTGGCACGGAACGGGTTAGAACTTTCTTCGGTTGCAATCCGCAATCTCGACCAGACCGCGCTTGAGCATTTCAACCCGGCCAATCGTTTTGATGCCGAGGGTTTGACCCAGCTGATCGACACTGTCGAAGAACGGCGACAAGCGCGTAATGCGATCGAACAGAAATCCGCCGTGGCCATTCGCGAAGCCAACCTGGCGGCGGAAAAGGAAACGCTTGCGCTGGACCGCGAAAGTCAGTTGGCGAAGCTGGAACAGGAGCGGGAGATCGAAACTCGCCGCGCGGCGCAAGGGGCCGAGATCGCCCGCGAGCAGGCCGAGCGTTCCGCCGAAGCAGAAGCGGCCCGCATCGCAGGCACGCAAGCCATCAATCAAAGTGAAATTGCTGCGCGTGAGGAAGTGGAACGCGCGCGCTATGCCTCCGATCGGGCGCTCGACGAAAGTCGGATTCTGCGAGAACAAGAGATGCGCTGGCTTGAGATCGAGCGCGAAAAATCCATCGACGTTGCAAAGCTCGATACCGCCATCGCCGTGTTGGCCAAGTCAGTCGAAGAAGCAAACGCCCGCATCGAAGCCGAGGCGCAATTGACCGCCGCAGCCAAAGCCGACGAAGCTGTGGCCACGGCACAGCAACTACTCGCGGCAGAGCGTGTGGCCGCTGTTTCACGGATCGATGTCGCGCGGGACACCGACGCAGAGAAACTTCGGTCGGCCGCCCTGGCAGAGGCAGAACGCCTGCGCAACGAAGCAGACAACCTGCTGAGTGAAGATGCCCGTGCCGGCCGTTTGCGTGCGCAGCTCATCGGAAAGCTCGAAGCGGTAATCGCAGAGACCGTCAAACCCATCGAAAAGATTGACGGCATCAAAATGGTGCACATGGACGGCGGGACTGCGGGCAATGGGGGCACGCCCACCGATGAGGTGATCAATTCGGCGCTGCGTTATCGCGTGCAGGCCCCGATGATTGACCAGTTGATGAAAGAGATCGGCGTGGACGGGGCCAATATCTCAAAGATGGGGGATGTCTTCCGCGCCGCCAAGGACGCGCAGAGCCTGGCAAAAGATACGGTAAAAAAGGAAAGCTCCGATGATTGACGTTCTGGTATCCTCGGTGATCCCCGCAGAAATCAGCCGGGTCTGGGCGGTCGTGCGCGATTTCAATGCTATGCCTGCCTGGCACCCTCTCATTGCGCAATGCCGGATCGAGACCGGAGCCCCCTCGGACCAGATCGGCTGCGTGCGCAATTTCACCCTGACAGATGGCACCCGCATCCGCGAACAGCTCCTGTCGCTCTCGGATCGCGAATACGAGTTTTCCTATCGTATCCTTGATGCAGATGTCCCGTTGCAGAACTATTCCGCCGGGTTGCAATTGTTCCGCGTCACGGATGGCGAATTGACTTATGGACGTTGGTGGGCCCGGTTCACGGCACCTCCGGGTCAGGAGGAAGAGCTTACGAACACGGTTTCAAACGGCGTGTTCCAGGCAGGGTTTGATGCCTTGAAGCAGCGTTTTTCCTGAGATTTTGCCCAGATTTGCGTAAAAGACCCTTCTATGGAAAGAGATTTTGTGGCGAAGGCATCAGACATTCGACAAGCGCCTCTCGGTTTGCGCGGGTGACATGGAGGCGAAAGCGATCTTCCTCGCCGAAACGATAGACGAATACCCCTAATCCAAAGAGCAGCCGTGCGACGCTTTTGGAGGGCTGTTCCAGAGAAATCTCGGTCCCCCGGCGCAGCATGGAGAACGCCTCGGGGCCGCTTAGATCAAACACAGCGTAGCCGTCGGTGATATCAGAAATTGCCAATCCACGTACGCTGTCCCAGCCATCCTGCTGCTCGGGCCCATTCACCAGAAGAATCCTATCCCGGCGTAAGCTGAGGGCATAGCTTCCTTCGGCAACGATATCGGGCCAACCCGCGACCGGCAGGTCAAAATGCTGAGACAGCCCAACCCCGGACACCAGTGTTTGACGCTCAATCGAAACGGGGGCAAGGCGACAACCGTCCCATTCCAGCGGTTCGGTCAGGGGGCCAGCAGGGGGCCATCTGTGGCGATCATCACGCATTGAGGCGGCTCCCCTCCGGGTCAAAAAAACAAGGGGCGCAGATTTCGGCAGGGGAACGGGTCTCGTTGTGCCAGATGTCGATGCGCTTGCCGATGCGTGCCTGACCGCTTTCGATAATCGCCAGTGCAATCGGGTGGCCAAGCGCCGGGCTGTCATAGCTTGAGGTGACATAGCCCAGCGATCTTGGCCTGTCCTCGCCTGTGACCACGTGGGCCCCTGTCGCAAGCGGTGGGGCACCTTCAGGCACCCTTAGGCCGACGAGTTCCTTGCGCGTCGTGCCCCGGGCCTTGGGGCTGTGCAGGCTGCGATCTCCGACAAAGGGGCTTTGCTTTTTCTGCCGGGGCACCCCGAAGCCAAGATCATGAGGCATGGTTTCCCCGTCCGTGTCCTTGCCCACCATGATAAAGCCTTTTTCTGCCCGAAGGATCGACATGGCCTCGATGCCGATCAGCGTCGCATCAAAAGCCCTGCCTGCATCGACCACCGCCTGCCAGAGCTCGGCGGTAGCGCTGGCACGGATGGTCAGTTCAAAGCTGAGATCCCCGGAAAAACTCACCCGCGCAACGCGAAGGGGCCGGTCTTTGAACCGGGCCTCCCGCAGGCTCATATGTGGGAATGCCTCGGCTGCAAGGTCGATCCCAAGATCCAGCGCCTGCAGAATGTCGCGGGCTTTGGGCCCGGTAACGGTCACCGTTCCATAGGCTTGGGTCAGGTCGTGGATGAATATCCGGTCCGGGTCGTTTCCATCCTGCCGCCATGTTTCCAGCAAGTTACGCACCCCATCGACGTGGCTGGACGAGCAGGAGATCAGGAAGTGATCGGGGCCCAGCCGTGCAACCACCCCGTCATCATAGACGATCCCCCCTTCGGTCAGCATGAAGCCATAGCGGATATAGCCCGGTTTCAACGTCCTGATCGTATTGTAGTAGATGAAGTTGACGAATTTTTCGGCATCCGGCCCCATCACCTCGATCTTGCCCAGAGGTGAGCCGTCCATGATACCCGCTGTTTCCCGCGCACGCCGAGCTTCGAATTGGATATGGGATCGCGGGTCGTCATTGCCATACCAGCCGGGGCGCAGCCAGCCGCCATATTCGCAAAGCGCCGCGTCGGCGGCGCGGTGCTGGGGCTCAAGCGGCAGACGCTTGACCGGGTGCCAGTTCTGGCCGCGATGATGCCCGTGATAGGTCTCGATCGGGATTGGCACAAAAGGCGGGCGGAAGGTTGTTGTTCCGGTTTCCGGGATCGAGCGGCCCTGGAGCGTGGCCATCGCGGCCAGCCCCGCCATATTCGAGGTTTTGCCCTGATCCGATGCCATGCCAAGGGTCGTATAGCGCTTCAGATGTTCGACCGACGCATAGTTTTCCCGTGCGGCGAGCTCGACATCTTTCAGCGTCACATCATGCTGGAAATCAATCCATTGCCGCCCTTTGGAGCCCGGGTCCGGCCAATGGGGAGTCGTGTGATATGTACTTGTTCGGGGTGTCTCGCATCGTGCGTCGGCCAGGGCGTTTTCCAGGTCAAAGCGACCGTTGGCGGCACCTACAACCGTTATCCAGTCGGGGCCATTCCCGGGCACGAAACTTTGGAGTTTTTCGTCCCAGTCCAGTTTACCACCCGCGTGCCGCCACAGATGAACCAGCGGGGTCTGACCGCCAGACACCAGCAGGCAATCGCCTGGCAATGCGCCATCTTTATATGCAAGCGACCGGAAGGTTTTTGGACCTATGGCCCTGAAGGGACCATTGCTGATCTGAACATTGGAAACGTCCAGACCTGCCATCCTCAACGCGTCAACGCTGTACGCGGCGGTGCTGTTATTGTGCAGGGCCAAAGCCTTTTGCCCCGGTAAAACCCCATAACGTGCCAGATATTCATGGGCACCAAGCAAAGACAGTATTCCGGGCCGGTCGTTGCCCGCAAAGGTCATCGGGCGGTCCAGCGCGCCGCTGGCCAGTACCAGCCTGCCCACCCGCATGCGTGTCAGCGATGGTGCGGTTCCAAACCCCCCTTGAGTGACAAGTCCCACCATATGGTGGTCAAAAATGCCAAAAGCCGTGGTCAGATTCAGGATACGACCACCAGCGGCCTTGATTGCGGCGAGATGCTCGGCAACCCAGTCGGACGGCGTTTTCCCCTCGATCTCCGCGTGTTGATACGCGCTGCCGCCCGGCACCCGGTGATCATCGACCAGCACCACATTCTCGCCCGCTTCGGCGGCCTGACGCGCCGCGACAAGACCCGCAGGACCACCGCCCACAACAAGCGTCTCGCAATATTCGTGGATCTGATCAGAGACATAGGTCTCGTCCACCTTGGTCGACACCGCACCAAGCCCGGCCATCTTGCGGATCATCGGCTCAAAGAGGTGCCAGTTCGGCCACATGAAGGTCTTGTAGTAAAACCCGGCCCCCAACCAGCGATGAAAGAGGTCCAACCCGCCCTTGATATCGTTTTGGGCCGAAGGCCAGGCGTTGACGGCGCGGGCCTCCATTCCATCCTCAAGATAGGTGGTTGTCGCCAGACAATTCGGCAGCTCGTGCCCATTCCGGGCGACATTCATGATTGCGTTGGGCTCATCCACCCAGCCCCCCCACACGCCGCGCGGGCGGTGGTATTTAAAGCTGCGCCCCATGATGCGCACGCCATTTGCCATCAGGGCCGAGGCCAGCGTGTCGCCCTCAAACCCCTGATAACTGCGCCCGTCGAACGTAAAGTTCAGAACTTTACTACGGTCGATCAATCCGCCGTCGGAAACACGGTGTGAGGTCATTGCGCGGCCTCCCTGAGCGGGCGGGTGGACAGCACCTCCATCGTCAGGCTGTCGCGTTCCATGAGGAACATCTCGGCGCAGGTCAAATGTGTCCAGACCTCACGCACCCGTCCCTTTTCGTTGCGCTGTGCGTGCAGATAGCTCGCCCAATCCGCGTCGGATATGTCCTGGGTCGTGTCGGGCCGGGTTTTGCCGGCCTCGGCAACAAAATGAAACTCGCGCTCATCGCGTGGGCCACAGAAGGGGCATGTGAAAGCCTGCAACCTGGTTCCTCCTAATGCGCGATGCCTGAGGCCGCGCCCTCATCGATCAGAAAACCACTTTCGAAGCGGCTGCGATCGAACGGGCGGCTCAGATCGTGGTGCTGGCCGGTGGCAAGGTGGTGCGCGAACAGCCAGCCGCCTGCGGGGATCGCTTTGAACCCGCCAGTGCCCCAGCCGCAATTGATCTCCAACCCATCCACGCCGGACGGCCCGATGATAGGAGAGCTGTCGGGCGTGACATCGACGATACCGGCCCAGTGGCGCAGCAGTTTGACCTTGGACAGGGCGGGCATCATTTCGGACAGCCCGCCAAGAACCGCCTCTTGCATCGGCATATTGCCGCGCTGCCCATAAGACGGCACCCGGTCCAGCCCGCCGCCAATCACCAGCCCACCCTTGTCTGACTGGCTGACATAGACGCCCAAGGCCGGGGCAAGGATCACCCCGTTTACAACGGGCTTGAGCGGTTCGGACACAAACGCCTGCAAGGCATATGAGGTAATCGGCAGGTCAAACCCGGCCATCTGTGCGATCACCGAAGAATGGCCCGCAACCGCAGCACCGATCTTGCCCGCACGAATTGTGCCTTGCGAGGTTTCGACACCGACACACCGTCCGGCTTCGGTGATGATGCTCTGAACCTCGCAGTTCTGGATGATATCCACCCCCAAAGCGTCCGCCGCCCGGGCATAACCCCAGGCCACCGCATCATGACGACCCGTCCCCGCACGACGTTGCAGGACACCTCCGTGGATGGGATAGCGTGCATCCGGGCCGATGTTCAGAACGGGTTCGAGCCTGCGGATTTGATCTGCGTCCAGAAGCTCGGCGTCGACCCCGTTCAGGCGCATGGCGTTGCACTGCCGCGCCGCCATTTCCATATCGTGATGGGAATGCGCGCAAACCAGCATACCACGTTGTGAGAACATGACGTTGTAGTTAAGTTCCCGGGACAGCCCTTCGTAAAGCTTGACCGAAAAATCATAGAGCGCGGCGCTTTCGGGATAGAAGTAGTTCGACCGGATCGCCGTGGTATTGCGCCCGGTATTGCCTCCGCCCAGCCAGCCTTTTTCAAGCACAGCGACCCGCCGGATGCCATGATTTCTGGCCAGGTAATAGGCCGTCGCCAGCCCGTGCCCACCACCACCGATGACGATGATATCATATTCGGGCTGCGGCTTTGGCGACCGCCAGGCGGGTTTCCAGCCCTTGCCGGCGCGCAGGCCCTCACGAAAGACTGAGAGGGCAGAATACCGCTTCATGGTGCCTCGCTCCGCGAGAGAGCGAAGGCTTTGAAGGCTTCGAACGTGTCCTGATCCGCCGCTTCGCCCGTAAAGGCCCGCAGAAACTCAGGCGCGCGGTTCAGACGCTCTTCCATGCTCTCGTGCAATTCCAGCGCGTGATAGCCGATCTGCATGAAATAGACGATCCGCGCCCGTGCATCGGCTTCCTTCTCCGGGAACCCATGTCTCAGGAATGTGCCAAGCACCGCGTCCAGACGTTCCTTGTCCGCAGCGTCAATCCGCTGGCGCACCTCACTATCCCGCCGGGCCCATTCGCGAACGGCAAAATCAAGCCCGGGATCAAACAGAGTGTCATCCACAAAACAGCGGAAGAAATTGGAAACAGCCTCGCCAATAGACCCGGAGGGCATCGCGCATTGTGCCACGATACTACGCGTATTTCTCGCCTCCCATTCGTCCAGAAGAGCATAGAGAAGATCTTCGCGGTTCTTGAAATACCAATAGAAACTGGAGCGCGAGACCGACAGCCTGTCGGCCAGTACCAGGATCTTCAGATTGCCGACACCTTCATGCACCAGGACGTCGCGCGCAAGGTTCAGCCAGTCTTCGCGCGTGACCTTGATGTTCCCGACCAGAGGGTCCCGGTCGGGGTCTTCGCGGACAAGCACGGGGGCAGCTCGTTTTGTCATGGGTCAGCTTTCGGGCTTAGCTTTCAGGCGGGGCGCCGCCTTCGGATTTACGTTTGGCGATGAACTCTTCCAGCGCACCGACGCGGTCTGTGTCAAGTTTCAGCCCGCTTTCCTGTGACAGAATGCTCTGCCAGAGCTCGGTGGCCCGGGCAGTGGCGTCTTTTGCGCCGCGCTCGGTCCAGGTGCCAAAATTGGCGTAATCATGCACGATGGGCTCATAAAACTCGGTGTTATAGCGCGCCATTGTCTGGCTGGTGGCAAAGAAATGCCCGCTTGGGTCGACCTCTTTGAGGGCGGTGTCAAAGCCGATTTCGTCTGGTCCAGCTTTGGCACCGGCGCAGAGTTCAGCGATCATATTGAGTACTTCGGCATCGGTGACGAGTTTTTCGTAAGAGACCGTCAGGCCGCCTTCAAGCCAGCCCGCTGCGTGAATCACAACTGTGGCTCCGGCCATCAGACAGCCCCAGAGACCGAACTGGTTTTCATTGGCTGCTTGCACATCGTTGAGATTGGAGGCCGACCCGGCCGCCGACCGCCAGGGAAGACCAAGATACCGCGCCAATTGTCCTGCCGCCAGCGATGCCTGGAAATGCGCCGGTGTGCCAAAGGCAGGCGCGCCGGATTTCATATCTACGTTTGACGTAAACGTGCCGTAACACACGGGTGCGCCGGGATTGGTCAGTTGGCTCAGGGTCAATGCCGCCAGAACCTCGGCATGAGACAGGGTGATCGACCCGGCTACCGTGATCGGGGCCATTGCGCCCATCAGGGTAAAGGGGGTCACGATACACATCTGACCAAACCGCGCATAGTCGATCAGACCCTGCGCCATCGGGATGTCCAGCGTTCTGGGGCTGTTGGTGTTGATGATGGTATAGACCCAGGGATCGGCCTTGAACTCTGCATCTGAAATGCCCCGAAAATCCCGGATCATTTCAAAGTTGTCCATGTTCTGAGGCGTTCCGCGTGCAAAGGCAAACGGGAACTTGTCGGATAAAGTCAGATGCGCCTGGGTCGTGAAATAGTGCCGTTCATGCGTCGGCACATCCTGTGGCTCAACCTGGGGCGAGATCATCTGGAACACATCGAAGTGGTGCACCAGTTTCAGATACTCCTCATAATCCCGTGCCGAACCGGGGCGACGCCCGCGAATGCAATCCGTGGCATTCGGTGCGCCGGCGCCCGGTTGAAACACAAGGCTGCCCAATTCCAGCGTGATATCGCGGTGCCGCGCACCCGCTTTGCCCTGAATGGATCTAGGGGCTGTGGCCAGCGCCGCCTCAACCAGATCGCGCCCGATAAAGACCATCTCGGTGGTCTCATCGACACGCGCGCCACCTGCGGCAAAAATCTTGCGCGCCTCAGGCAGCAGAACCTTGACGCCCAGCTCCTCCAGCGTGCGCAAAGCCGTTTCGTGCATGTTCGCGACCTCATCGGTCGAAAACACATTCATTGTCGGAAAGGGGTTTCTCAACTGGCGATAGTTTACCTGCCGTTTCGGTGCCGTCGCCGTTTCCGCCGCAGCCCCACGTCCCCTTCGGCGCATGCGACGCCTGCTTTCATTCTCGATACCCATATCAGCCACGCATCGCCTGGCCCGCTGGATCATACGGGGACGGCGCAATGACTTTCGCGTTTCGCTCGGCCCCGACAATGTGGACGGTCAGCGCCGTGCCCTCCCCTGCCGCTGCGCGATCCACCATGGCGATCGCCAGCGATTTGCCGACCGTATGGCCATATCCGCCCGAGGTGACGAAGCCAACGCGAGTGCCATCCTGCCAGATGGGTTCAAAGCCGCTGGCATCGGCGTCCGTTGCCTCGACTTCCAAGGTGACTTCGATTTGGTCGGGGCCATTGCCATCGCGTTCAGCCAATGCCGCCTCTTTGCCAATGAAATCGCCCTTGTCCCAGGCGATCCAACGATCCATGCCGGTCTGTGCTGCGGTATAACCTTGAGTAAATTCCGCCGACCAGATGCCAAAGCTTTTTTCCAGACGCAGGCTGAGCAAAGCGTTGAAGCCATATTCACGGATGCCGAATTCAGCGCCCGCATCCAGCAGCAGCCTGCGCAGGGCAATGTGGTCGCCATAGCGGCAGTTGATTTCATAGCCCAGCTCGCCCGCGACCGACATGCGCGCCACGCGGGTGCGCAGCAGGCCGATGTCAAACGTGCCGCAGCCCATGAATTTCAGATCACCCACGGGCCCGTCGGTCAGTTTTTCGATCACCTTGCGGGAATTCGGGCCCGCCAGCGAGAAACCGGTGATTTCTTCACCCAAATCGCGCAGGGTGACGCCTTCGTCCATGTGATCATGGAACCAGCGCATGTGCCATTCGCGCAGGTAGTAGCTGCCCATGATCCACCAATTGCCATCGCCCCAGTTGAACAGGGTCAAATCGCCCTTGAGCTTGCCTTCGGGGCTGAGCATCGGGGCAAGTTTCGCACGGCCCGGTTTTGGCAGCTCACAGGCCATCACACGATTAAGCCAGGCCTCGGCATTCGGGCCCGAAACCTCGTAGCGAGAGAAGGCGGAGATATCGAGCAAACCAACATTCTCGCGCACGGCTTTACATTCCTCGGCGACAATATCGAAAGCATTCGAGCGCTTGAGCGTCGGGGTCTCTTCAAATCCCTTGGGCGCAAAATAGAGCGGCACTTCCATATCCCAGCTTGCGCCCCAAACCGCGCCTGCCGCATCCATATCCGAATAGGCCGGGGCCATTTTCAGCGGACGACCTGCGGGCAGCTGCTCGTTTGGATAGGTCATCACGAACCGGCGGGTATAGAACTGTCCGGTCGTCTGTTTGATGTATTCCTTGTTCTCGGCAAAGGCGCCAAAGCGGGCCACGTCCATGCCATAGACATCTGCCTCGGGCTCGCCATGGATCATCCATTCGGCCAGAGACTTGCCGACGCCACCACCCTGCAGGAAGCCCGCCATCACGGCACAGGCACACCAGTAACCGGGCTTGCCGCGCACCGGGCCGACAAGCGGATTGCCGTCCGGGGCAAAGGTAAAGGCCCCGTTGACCCATGTTTTGACACCAACATTCTGAAGGTCGGGGAAGCGTTCGAAACCGAGGATCAACTCTTTTTCGATCCGGTCCGGGTCTTCCTGTTGCAGTTCGAACCCGTATTCCCAGGGGGCGCCGTCCATCATCCAGTGCTGGTGGTCCACCTCATAGATCCCCAGCAGAATGCCCTTTTGGTCCTGACGCATATAGGTGAAGCCTTCGAGGTCCACAGTCAGCGGCAGTTCCTTGTCCAACTCGGCCACCGCCGGGATGGTATCGGAAATCAGATAATGGTGGTTGAGCGGCGAGACCGGCAATTCGATACCTGCCATCCGGCCGACTTGCTTGGCCCAAAGGCCCGCAGCGTTGACGACATGCTCGGTGTGGATGGTGCCTTTTTCGGTCACCACTTCCCAGCCGTCATTGGTTTGGTTGAGCTCCAGAACACGGTTATGTTCGATCACTTCCGCGCCATGTTTTTTGGCGGCCCCGGCATAGGCGTGCACCGTGCCGGTGGTGTCGATGTAACCTTCACGCTCGGCCCACATGCCACCTAAGATACCGTGCGTCGACATGATGGGGCAAAGCTCTCCGGCTTCTTCAGGCGTCACAAGATGGACGTCGTCAATGCCGATGGACTGGAAGGTGCGATAGGCCGATTGCAGCCATTCCCAGCGGTCCGGTGTCCCCGCAAGCGTCATACCCCCGGTCATATGCATGCCGACGGACTGGCCCGATTCTTTCTCGATCTCGGACAACAGGTCGATCGTATAAGCCTGAAGGCTCGCAATATTGGGATCCGCATTCAGGGCATGAAACCCACCTGCCGCGTGCCAGCTTGATCCCGCTGTCAGAACGCTGCGTTCGATCAAACACACGTCTTTCCAGCCGAATTTCGCCAAGTGATACAATACGGACGCGCCAACAACGCCCCCACCAATAACCACAGCGCGGTAATGCGATTTCATGATCTTCTCCCATGTAAGCCCGACACAGATCGGGCCATGCAGTCCACTTAGCTCAGTGTTCTGTTCAGAACTGTCCATTACCGATAGCGGAAATAGGCACATATGTCCAGAAAAGGAAGACGGGGAAGAGCACCGCAAGAATCAAAGCAATTGTGGTCAATTTTTTACGGAAAAAAGAATTTTGTTGCTAAATTCTTTTTTCCGGAGAAATGTTGTGAGCAATTCCACAGTGAAAGGTTTCTGATGCGAGTCCAAAACCCGGCGGTTGAAACTGACGCAAATTTTGATCCTGGCATCGAAATGTTCGGCGCCGAGGTGCGGCAGCTTCGCAAGACCAGAGGAATGACACTGGTAGAGCTGTCGACATCAAGCGGAATATCCGTCAGCCACATCAGCGCCATTGAACGAGGCGCGGTGAACCCGTCGCTCGACAAGGTTGCCCGGATCGCCAAATCCCTCTCGGTGCCGGTCACATGGTTTTTTGCGACCCGCCCCGGCGAGGGGCCGAAGGAACGCGCCTATGTCGTGCGCTCTGAAAACCGCCGCAACCTCATGCCCCTTTATGATGACAAAGACACCGCGGAAACGCGAACCGACTGGCTTTTGTCCAGCACCATCGGCGGAGATTTTCACGTTGGGCTTACCGAATACAAACCCAACGAAAGCGGCCAAAGGTATAATCTTGTCGCCCGCAGCGGGGATATTCATGCGGTTGTGATTGAAGGCACGCTTGAGCTGTTCATCGAGGACGAAGTCATCACCCTCAACGCCGGAGACAGCTTTAGCTTTCCGGGTGAAATTCCGCACTCCGTGCAAAACATGACGGATGCACCCGCGCGGCTTGTCTGGGCCGATTCGCGGGTGATCCGCCGAAAGGACATCGAAGTTCCCAACGGAGGTGCTTCGAACCTCTGAACACATTTCGGGCGGGCCAGAAAAACAAAAAAAGGCGCGCCTCTGCATTTTCTCACACACAGGGAGATAACCATGAATCACTACGCGAAATCCGGGGTTTCCCGACGGTCTGTGCTGGCAGGTGCCGGTGCATTTGGCGCGACAGCGCTGGCGTTTCCGCATATGGCCGTCGGTTCCGATGGCAAGATCCTGACGGTGCGTTCGTACAGCGATCTTCAGGTGCTGGATCCGGCGTTCCGTCTGTCTGCGCCCGAGGGGGATATCATGCGCGCGATCTACGCGGGGCTCGTGGCCAGCACGCCCGGCGACGAATGGGGCTTCAAGCCCTATGCTGTCGAGACGATGGAGCAGCTTGATGACCTGACAATCGCTTTCAAGCTGCGCGACAACATCGGGTTTACCGATGGCTTTGGCCAGATGACGGCCGAAGACGTCAAATTCTCGATCGAACGCATCGCAGATCCCGCCACTGAAAGCGCCTATGCGGGAGACTGGGCGGCGCTGAAAGAAGTGGAAGTCAAGGACACGCTGTCTGGTCTGATCCACCTGAAAACCGCATTTGCACCGCTTTGGACCTCAACCTTGCCGACGGAAACCTGTTCCATCCTGTCCAAGAAGGCCGTCACGGAACTGGGCGGGAAGATCGAGACCAAACCCGTTGCGCAATCGGGCCAGTACCTGCTGACAGAATGGGTCCCGAAACAGCGCACGGTTCTGAAACGCAACCCCGATTGGGCGTATGAGCAAGGCGGCTTTGAAGAAATCCACATCGTTCCAATCGAAGATCCCGCCACCGCAGAACTGGGTTTCGAATCCGGTGACCTGGATCATACCTGGACATCGGTTTCCTCGATTCAGCGCCTGAAGGAGAGCCCGCCTGCCGGTGGCGTGGTTCTGGAAAAGCCGTCTCTGGCCTATGTCTGGCTGGGCATCAACCAGGATGTGGCGCCCTTTGACAATCCTAACGTCCGCCGTGCGGTCCAGTATGCAATCGACCGCGAGCTTGTTGTGGATGCGGCGTATTTCGGGGCGGCTGCAACATCGACCGGCATTATCGCGCCGGGTCTTCCGGGGCATCGCGAGGCGAACCTTTTTGACTATGATCCCGACAAGGCACGCGATTTGCTGGCCCAAGAGGGCGCGACCAATCTGAGTGTGACGTTGGACATTCTGAACCAGTCCGAACGCCTGACTGCTGCACAGGTCATTCAGGCGAACCTTGCGGATGTCGGCATCAATTGCGAGATCAAGCAAAATGACAGCGGCACCTTCTGGACCATGGGGTCCGAGAAAGGTGATTACTGGAACAAGCTTCAGCTCTACCTTCAGCGGTTCTCGATGCAGCCTGATCCATCCTGGGCGACGGCGTGGTTTACGCCGGAACAGGTCGGGGTCTGGAACTGGGAACGCTTCAACAGCCCCGAGTTCGGCGAGTTGAACGCCAAAGGTCTGATCACCACTGATCCGGCAGAGCGCGATGTGATCTACAAGCGCATGCAGGATCTGATGGAAGACTCCGGCAGCTATGTCTTCCTAACGCATGAGGTCACGGGCGTGATGCACCGCGACACCGTCGCACCGGGTTTGCGCCCGAATGGAGAGCCACTCTTTGCGGACTTCCAGCCGGTTTAATAACGCAGCAGCCAGCGCCCTTACGTCCGGGCGCTGGCGCTTTCGCGGAGCGAACCCATGTTAAGCTATGCTCTCAAACGCCTGGGGCTTTCTGCCGTGATCGTCTCGGTCGCGATGGCGTTTCTGTTTTCTATGATCTACCTCATTCCCGGTGATCCGGCTTCGGTGGCCTTGGGGCCGCGGGCGACGGACGCCATGAAAGAGGCGTTTCGGGCCAAGATGGGGTTGGATCAGCCCATCTTCGTGCAATTTTGGAACTTTTATACCGATGCCTGGAGTGGTGACTTAGGGATCGAAGTGCTCTCGAACCGTCCGGTTTCTGCAGTGGTTCTTGAACAACTGCCCTATACGCTCGCGCTCATTGCGGGCGGTATCAGCTGGTCGGTGGCCTTGGGCATCCCGCTTGGCTGCATGGCGGCTGTTAAACGCGGCAGCTTTGCGGATCGTCTTGTGGGTATCCTCTCGGTGGCGGTGATCGCAGTGCCATCTTTTGTGGTCGCCATCTATGCATTGCTGATTTTTGCGGTTCATTTGCAGTGGCTTCCAGCCATCGGTGCGGGTGAGCCCGGTGATCTGGGCGACCAGATCATACACCTGATCCTGCCGTCGCTGGCCGTCGGGCTTGGTTGGGTTGGCTATATTGCCCGGATGGTGCGGGCGTCGATGCTTGAGGTTCTCGAAGCCTCTCATATCAGAACCGCACGCGCCTTTGGCCTTCCGGACCGAATGATAACCTATCGCTATGCGCTCAGCATCGCGATCCTTCCGACCATCACCCTGTTGGGCGTGGGCATCGGGCAAATGCTGTCTTCTGCCGTCTTCGCTGAAATCGTCTTTGCCCGTCCGGGCGTCGGGAAACTTGTCTATGACGCTATTCTGACGCGCAACTTCCCTCTTGTGACAGGTACCGTGCTTGTCACCACCGTTCTTTTCGTTCTGCTCAACCTTGTGGCAGACCTAGTTGTAGGAGCTCTGGATCCCCGTGCAAGAAGCAGCTTCTGAACCCGCCCACGAACCTTCGGACTTTGTTCTGAATCTAAGGCGTTTGTTGAAAGAACCCATGGCGGTTTTTGCCATAGCGCTGGTTCTGCTGGTGATTTTCGGCGCGGTCTTTGCCGATTTCATTTCGCAATATGATCCCACGCGGATATCGCCACGGGATCGGTTTCAACCTCCAAGCGGCGCCCATTTGCTTGGCACCGATCAGCTGGGGCGCGATTTGTTCTCGCGTGCGCTGCATGGTGGCAGAATTGCCCTGTATGTGGCTTTGGTCACGACGCTTATCTCACTGGTGATCGGGATCGTCCTGGGTCTTATCGCGGGATACGGGCCGCGCTGGCTCGATAACATCCTGCTGGTGATCTTCGATGCGGTCAAAAGCTTTCCGACCGTCATGCTGGCACTGGCGCTTGTCACCTTGTTTGGCCCATCCCTGACCGCTGTCATGATCGTTGTCGTTCTGGTCAACGTGCCCGGCTATGCAAGGATTATCCGAACGCAAACGCTGGCGTTGAAATCGTCGGAATTTGTGACCGCCGCCAAAAGCATGGGCGCCTCAAGCGCGCGCATCATGCGGGTGCACGTGCTGCCGAACGTAATCGGACCCTTGGTGATCCTGGCGTCGATGGACATCCCCGTTGTAATCGCGATCGAGGCAGGAATGAGCTTTCTTGGCCTTGGCGTTCGTCCACCAACCCCAAGCTGGGGGTCTATTTTGAACGACGGTTTCGCGCATATTCGCGCGACGCCCTGGATCGTATTGGCGGGCGGCCTGCCGATTATCATCACAACGCTTGGCTTCACCTTCCTTGGCGAAACCCTGCGCGATGTCTTTGATCCCAGATTGAAAGGACGTTGAATGACCATTCTTTCAATCCAGAACCTGAACGTCCACTTTTCGACCGACAAAGGTGACTTTCACGCGCTCAAGAACGTGGCCTTTGACGTGCCGGAAAAAACCATCGTTGGAATTGTCGGTGAATCCGGGTCGGGCAAATCGACGCTGATCAACTCGATCCTGGGTCTGTTGGCTGACAATGGCCGCATTGAGACCGGGTCAATCAATTTCGAGGGTCAGGATCTGACGACACTGGACAAAGAGCCGATGCGCGATCTGCGTGGTCCCAAAATCTCATGCGTGTTTCAAGACCCGATGGGGGCGCTGAACCCGGTGATTTCGGTGCGTCAGCAGATGCGCAATATCCAGTATCGCGACAAGATCAGCGATGCCGAAAAGGATGCGCGCTCGCTTGAGATGCTGGAACTGGTGCAAATTCGCGATGCCAAAGATGCGATTGACTGGTTCCCGCATCAGTTCTCGGGCGGAATGAAACAGCGGATCGCGATTGCGATGGCGTTGATGATGAATCCCAGCCTGTTGATCGCGGATGAACCGACAACCGCCCTCGATGCAACGCTTGAGGTGGTCACGCTGGATCTGCTGAAGGATCTGCAGGAAAAGATCGGGTGTTCAGTGCTGTTCATTTCGCACCATCTTGGTGTGATCGCCGAGCTCTGCGATGAAGTTGCGGTCATGTATATGGGCGAAGTGGTAGAGCGTGGCTCAGCCGAGGCCGTATTCTCAAACCCCCAGCACGATTACACGCGGCGTTTGTTGGAATGCGATCCGGCGCACCAGAAAATCCGCACGCACCGTTTGCCGACCATGCATGATGAACCGGGCAGCTTTGTGCCCAAACCGGTTCCGCCATTGCCCGAGCGATCGGCATCCGACAAACCGCTTGTTGCCGTGCGAGATGCACGGGTGACGTTCCATGGAGGCACCCTTTTCAACAAAGTCGAAATTGTCGGTGTTGGTGGTGTGAGCTTCGATCTGCACGCGGGCGAAACGCTTGGGCTTGTCGGTGAAAGCGGCTCTGGCAAATCGACACTGGCCCGCGCCATCGGCAGGCTCAACATGCTTGCCGGAGGCTCGATTACCTTTGAGGATCGCGTCGTTCACGATCTGGGCCCGCGTGACATGAAAGCCTACAGGCGCGAAGTTTCGATGATGTTTCAGGATCCCATCGGCTCACTCAGCCCGCGGATGCGGGTGGGGGATCTGGTGGCAGAACCCTTTCGCATTCACGGGATCCAGAATGTCGACCTGAAGCAAGAGACCTCTCGCCTGCTGACACTGGCGGGGCTTGGCCCCGAATTCGCCGATCGTTTCCCGCATCAGCTTTCGGGCGGTCAGGCGCGACGGGTCGGTGTCGCCCGTGCGATTGCATTGAACCCAAAGCTTATTATCGCAGATGAGCCGACGGCGGGGCTTGATGTCTCGGTGCAGGGCGAGGTTATGAACCTGTTGAATGATCTGCGCGAAACGCTTGGTCTTGCGATGATCTTTATTACACACAACCTGCATGTTGTGCGCCACGTCGCCGACAGGATTGCCGTGATGTATCATGGTGAATTTGTCGAGTTTGGCGAAACTGACACGATATTCGGCGCACCACAGCATGATTACACGAAAAAGCTGCTGGCTGCGAACCTGGCGGGTCCTGAACAGCACCTGCATCACTGACATGTCAAGCACGAGGAACGGATGAGCGGCTTCGACAGTATTGAAGAGATTGAAACCTATTGGTTTACGATGCCCGATGGTGTGCGGCTTGCTGCGCGCATCTGGTTGCCGGAAGGCGCCCGGGAAAACCCGGTTCCGGCAATCCTTGAATACATCCCCTATCGGCGTCGCGACCGGACACGTGCCCGCGACGAAAGCATGCATCCGCATTTTGCGGCAGCGGGCTATGCCTGTGTTCGCGTGGATATTCGCGGCTATGGCGACAGCGAAGGGCTGGTGGAAGACGAATATTCGCATCAGGAAATTCAGGACGGTCACGACGTTGTTCAACTGATCGCAGTTCAGGATTGGTGCGACGGCAATGTCGGCATGTTCGGCAAAAGCTGGGGGGCTTATAATTCCTTTCAGGTCGCCGCCACGCGCCCGCCGGCGCTCAAGGCCATTGCCCCGGTGATGGGCTGTGATGATCGCTGGCGCGAAGATATCCATTTTTTTGGTGGCAATCTGGCAAATGACAATTTCTGGTGGGGCTCGATCATGCAGCTCTACAACGCGCAACCGCCAGACCCGGACATCGTTGGCTGGGACAAATGGGAAGCGATCTGGAAAGAGCGGCTGGAGGAGACCCCCTTTTGGCCCGCCATGTGGCTTGAGCATCAGACCCATGACGAAATGTGGCGGCGTGGTTCGATCTGCGAAAACTATGATGATATACAGGTGCCGGTCTATTTCTTTGGCGGGTGGGCCGATCTGTTCCGTGACACTCCGTTCCGAATTGCCCAATATCTGAATTGCCCGGTGAAGATTTTGATGGGGCCTTGGGCGCATCTTTATCCCCATGAAGGTTCACCAGAACCCAAAGCCGATTTCATCGATGAAATGATCCGCTTTATGGATCACCACCTGCGCGGTATCGACACGGGTTTGATGGATGAAGCACCGCTGAAATTCTATATCCCGGATGCGGTGCGCCCATCTGGTACGCGCGCACATCGCCCCGGCCGTTGGATCGAAGAGGAAATCTGGCCATCGCCCAACGTATCTGTGTCGACCTATCACCTGAATGACGGCACGTTGGATGTATCAGCGTGCGAAGCTGCACCGATGTCAGTGTGTTCGCCCCAGACCTTTGGATCGGTGGGTGGGGATATGTGCTCTTTTGCCGTTCCCGGAGATATTCCCGGCGATTGCCGGATCGACGCCCACGGCGCTATGCTGTTCCGGTCAGCGCCGCTGGAGACGGCCATCGACATTCTTGGCCAGCCAGAGATTTCGCTGCGGGTTGCCTCTGATCGTGCGCAGGCTTTTGTCGCGGCACTTTTGATCGACGAAGCCCCAGATGGGGCGCAAACCCTTATCACGCGCGGCTTTTGCAATCTCAATCATCGCAACAGCGACATGCAGCCACAAGATCTGGTGCCGGGTGAAGAGGTCGCCGTGACAGTGCCCCTGCATGGCATCGCCTATCGCCTTCCCGCCGGCCACCGCGTGATGGTACAGCTTGCCTCGGCCTACTGGCCAATCCTTTGGCCCAAACCGGAACCGGTCACGCTGACGGTCACGCCTGGACGGTCCCATCTGTCACTCCCAATTCGCAATGCTTCGGCAAGCGAAATGGATCAGTCGCGCTTTCCATCCCCGCCTGATCGAACCCCTGCAAAACCCACCAAAACCTCCTCGGGCGGCACGATGTTTCGCAATCAGACGCGGGATATGATGACCGGCGTTCAGACCGAACATACCTATATTGACGGTGGCGTTTTCGGGCCTGTTGGGGCGTCGACGATCCTTGAAACCGGCACGACACTTCACGACATATCCGAGCGTAAATATGCGATCCATCCAGATGATCCGCTAAGTGCCAAGGCGACCATGGAACAATCCCTGCGCCTGGAACGAGGGAACTGGAAGGTCCTGATCAAAACCTGCTCGGAACAAACCGCCACACGCACGCATTTTCATTTGAAAGACAGGCTGGAATGCTGGAATGGCGACACCCTGTTTTACTCGCGCGAGCGGACACATAAAATCCCGCGTGATGGGATGTAATCTTGCATATGGGCCATTGGCCCGCTCAACCCTGTCTGAGGACTAGAAATGGCAGCATTCCCCGAATTTGGACCAAACGCGGAATTTCACGAGTTTACAACGGCACAAGGCGTCTCGATGCGTGTCGTGACCGAAGGTGAGGGGCCCAATGTGGTCTTTGTACCTGGCGGCGACCAGACAGCTGAGGCCTATGCGCAATTGTTTGCCCGCCTTTCATCTCGTTTCCGCTGTGTGACCTACGATCCGCGCGGCGCCGGCGAAACCAAATCGCCGCCACCGCCTTGGTCGATGGCGGACTATGCCGTGGATTGTGCCGCGGTGATCGATGCGTTTTGTGACGGCAAAGCTGCTGTGACTGGCTTGTCGCTTGGTGGTCTGGTGACTGAGGCTGTTGCCGTTGATTTCCCGGACAAAGTCATTGTGGCAATCCCGATGGGAACCGCGGCCTATATCGACGGTTTCACACGCGACTGGATGCAGGCCGAGATCGACCTGCGCAAAGACGGTGTGCAATTGCCGGACTATTTTCTGGCACCGCATTATGCCGTTTATGCTTATCCGGCCAAAGCTTTGGGTGATCCGCAGCTCTGGGCCGAAATCAAAGACAGTTTCTCAAAACGTTTCAGTGACCGCAATCCGCAAGACACTATCGACCAATGGGAAGCCTGCCTTGAGTTTGATTGCCGCGAGGCACTGAAAACCTGTCCGGTTCCATTCCACGTGATCGCCTTTTCCGAAGATGTTCAGACGCCCCCGTCGATGTGCAAAGTGGTTTCTGACCTGGTGCCGGATGGCAGTTTTTACGAACTGCCGGGTCTGGGTCATGTCTCGATGCTGCGGCATTTGCCAGGAGTTGTATCAGACCAGCTTGAGAGCATCCTCAGGGCACATTTCGAGGTAACGGCAGCACTTTAGCGCACGTGGTGAATTGGCGCCCTGTCAGCCGGTTGTCCAGCCGAACAACAGAACACCACGCATGGTGTTTTGGCCTTTGCAAATTCAGCTAAGGCCTCAATTGAGCTGGCAAAACGTGTCTGTGTTCGGTATTTTGTGTTCGCGGCTATTGATGCACAGTGCGCAATCGCAGCTTCGCTACCGGTGCTACCGAATGCGGGTGCTGCAATCAAAGATTCGACAATCCTCTGGCGCCCTTCATTCGCTTACACTGTATTATCTTCATGATGGCATGGAGCTGACATTTGGGAGCGGCGAACCCATGTTGACGAATTCTGCGTCAGGTCCAAACCGCACGTTAGATACGAAAACGGGGCCGCCTCAATATGTGACATCCCGCGAGTTTTTGTATGGATCGGGAGGCAAGGCTTGTTGCCTCCCGAGTATCGCTTGCTACTGTGACATTCTACCTTCGGTCGAGATTTGCTCTTCAACGTGAGACTGATTGGTGATGTCCGAGCCGCGTGGAGGATAGTCCTTGAACGTAGACAGGTGGTTTTGGACGATTTTGGCCGCAGGACCAAAGGCCCACATCTTGTTGCCCATCCAACGGGTATACATCCCCGATTCTTCGGCCGCTTTTTCATAAGGATCGCGACGCAGGTTGAACAGGAGGGGTGCGTTCAACTCCTCTTTAGGGCCCGCCCAACCTTCGGTTTGGACGGTGAAATGTGCTTTCCAATCACCATGGCGGACAGCTTGCAGGTCCGGACCTTCGTAATAGATGATTTCGTCCCGGTTGCTTTCGTCGTCGCCAGACAGGAATGACAATTGGTTATACCCATCCAGATGTACCTGATAGCCCTCGTAGCCCTCCAACAAAGACGCAGGCAGGTCATCAGGTCCCCCGGCAGCGGCGACAAGCGTGGGCATCCAGTCAAGACCGGCAAAAATCCCGTTGCTCACGGTTCCGGCGGGGACTTTGCCGGGCCAGCGAATGATGGCGGGAACGCGGAAGCCGCCTTCCCATGTCGTGCCTTTTTCGCCGTGGAATGGGGTCGTTCCACCGTCCGGCCAAGTCATGGTTTCCGGGCCGTTATCGGACGTAAAGACAACAATCGTGTTGTCTGCGACGCCCAGTTCGTCCAGTCGCGCCATGACTTTGCCCACGTTGTCGTCGAGCTCTTTCATGACGACATCCTGCAAACCGCGCCCGTCACCCAGCATGGCCTCATATTCGGGGCTCAGATGCGTCCAGACATGCGCCCGCGCCGGGGCCATCCAGACAAAGAACGGCGTATCACTGTCGACCGCGCGGTTGATGAAGTCCAGCGTGTGGGCCGTTACCTCGTCGTCCAGCGTCTTTTGGCGCTCAGGCGGGGCCGGGCCATCGTCGATGATGCGCTGCTTGCCAACCAGACCCCAGCGCGGGTCCACAGTTTCATCGATTGTATCCGTGGCATAGGCGTGAATGATGTTCCGAGGGCCAAATGTGTCGTTGAATTTCTGATCTTTTGGCCAGTCCGGGTCGGATGTGTATTCCATCGCGTTCAGATGATAGAGCCAGCCCCAATATTCATCAAAGCCCTTCACCGTTGGCAGGAATTTATTCATATCACCCAAGTGGTTCTTGCCGAATTGACCGGTCGTATAACCCAGAGATTTCAGCATGTTGGCCAGGGTGGGGTCCTCCTGGCTAAGGCCTTTTGCCGGATCTCCGGGCAGGCCGACCGTGTGCATTCCGGTACGAACCGGCAATTGTCCGGTGATAAAGGCCGATCGTCCGGCGGTACAGCTTGGCTGCGCATAGTAGTCCGTCAGACGCATACCATCGGCGGCCAGCTGATCAAGGTTGGGGGTTTTGATGCTTTTCATACCCTGATGATAGCTGCCAAGACTGGCCCAACCGACATCGTCGGCCATGATGACAAGGATATTGGGTTGGTCGGTTTGGGCCAAAACCGGCATGGCACAGACTGTCGCCGTGGCCAGCGTGGCAGAAGCCGCAATAGATCGAAAAATGAACATATGTACCTCTGTGGACGTAAAAGACGAAATCGAAGGGTCCATCAGGGATAGCGACTGAGACTTTCGCGCCGCAACAGAGCTTTACCATGATTTCATATTGTGAAAACTAAAACACGAAATTTGAAATGAGATCGCCCGAATGATGAACGAAAACGCTCTGACCGCTTTTCTTGCACTGGCCGAAACCGGCAGTTTCCAGACTGCGGCCCGTGCAATGGACGTGTCCAATGCGTCCTTGTCCCGCTATGTCGCGCAGGCTGAGGAGCACACTGGGCTTGTTCTGTTCCATCGCAGCCGCAACAGCAGCACGTTGACACGCGCGGGGCAGGAGTTCCTGCCAATTGCTCAGGCGCTGCGCGAAGACCTGGACCGCTACGCGACCCGTGTGGCTGGCCTGCGCGAAACCGGGCCGGGAACCTTGCTTATCGGTTGCGGGCCGCTCACCACTCGGACACTGATCCTGCCTGTCTTGCGTGCGGTGCGGCGAACGATGCCTGACCTGCGCTTCAGAATTCTGGTGAGCGCCTATGCGCGTCCACTCGATCTGTTGCAGGCAGGGGAGTTTGATGTGTTCCTGGGCGATCTGACCTATACGCCCGAAGCCGAAGATGTCGAGATCATGGTGATGGAGAAGCAACCCATTCAGTTCGTTGCTCATCGAGATCATGAGATTCACCAGCGTGGGCCACAAACCATGGCGGGTATTTTCGATTTTCCCTTTGCATCACCCCATCTCCACAAACATTGGAAAGCCGCTTTGACAAAAGCGCTTGGTGACGATGCTGACGCCGCCGAAAAAGTCAGCGCACAGCCGCATATCGAATGTGACGACTACAACCTCCTGACTGGACTGTTGGCGGAGCCTGATTTCATCGTGGGAGGGATGACGGACACATTCGCAGAGCTGGTTCGTGCAAAGATCGTAAAGCCCGTATTGATGAAACAGAACCTTACATGGAACATTTGCGCAGCACGCAAGTCGCAGAACACGTCTACCGCGGTTGAGTTGGTTTGGAATCAACTTGCCAAGTATCGAGCCTGATCGGTGCGGAGAGGTGCTACGAGACCTGTAATGAAACAGTTTCTGATCCGGGTTGGATCCTTGGGCCCGATACACCTGCCAAGATTTTAATTCACACCCGAAGCCGTTTTTTAGAATGCAAATGACCAATGTCAAAAAATGTAGTTGAGATTCCTCTGTCAGAGCGCCTTCGTCTTCGAGGAATTGCTCCCAAGGTTAACCAGTGCGCCTCTGAATTAGAAGTTTTAACATAACTAACCTTATCACGGTTTCCCGCTGTGTGGTTCGTCATCCAGATAACCGCGCAATGCATCGATATCGGAAATTTACGCGTGGTTGCGGTTGATCCGCACGCCATCCGTTTTGAATCCAGAAAACGCACGGCTGAGACTTTCGGAATTCATCCCCAAACGTCCGGCGATGAGTATCTTGTCATAAGGCAGCGATACATCGCAGTCACAAAGATTCAACAGGAACTCTGCAACCCGCTGTGCGCGATTGCACATTCAGTTATTCCAGTTGGGCGACCAGAGAATGTAGTTGCGTAAACGTGGCGGCCAGAATCGAAATTTCGATTTCTTGGTCCTCTTTTTTCAACGAGATCAGAATCGGACTATGGATATGCATCACGTCGCAGATCTACACAGTCTTGGCTCAACCGCAGGGTATCACGCGAAACAGTTTGACCCACCCCGCAAACAGGACGTGCACGGCCTTGGCGGTTTCTTCCTGCAAGAAAATCGCCTCGCCGCGATCATACTGTCGCCAAATCGCGTGGCTCAGCAGCGTTTCGACATGCTGTTCCGGCAAGCTGCGCAGCAGCAGCCATTGGCGTGCAATCGCTTTTGTGCTTCGTGCAGCACGAAAATACCTTCCCCGTATCCCTTTCGCGGTCGGAAAAACACACCCCGACCCTCCTGTCTTTATGCTTTGTCAAACCTGTTGCGCTCGCGGCGCAGTATCGGCGCCGCCTCAACTTGACAATAGTCATGGCGTGGTGCGGTGGCCTGACCGATCCTCGGTCCAAAGGCCAGTTATCCGGGTAGACGGGCTATCGAACACATTGTGCGTAACCCCGACCGAGCAGATCTCTTCGGTCATGTCACGGTTCCCGAACGCAAAACTTGAAATGTTGGTTTGAGAAACGGAGCGTAGCAAAGTTCAGCTGAATTCATTTCACCATTTGCGTGGCCGCGTCAGGTGCAGGAATTTTACCCATTGGATGGTTGCCGAGTGCCAGTCTATGAGTTTCTTAACACGATCTAAAATCAACTATATCCATGCGAAATCAATACTATAGTCGCGCTTGCAATCGACCAAAGAACCATCCGGAAATCGTTTCGTGGATCCTCTGAATCTGCTGCAATTCTTCGCTGACCGGGGCCAGGGATTGCAGGAAGGGTGCCATCAGCCCGACACGATCAGTTGTCTCGATAATCGTTGATAGAACTTCGGCAACCTCCTTGTCGGATCGCAGTTCTCTAAGTTCCCGCGGCCAGAACCGCGCCTTTTTATCGAGCATGGACAACACCGGCGAAAAATCCACCTCCGAAGCGTTGATCAGGACATTTTCCAACGGATCATACACCTCGGGTGTCAGCCCTCGGAACAACCGCGCAATATACTGGCCGGACCTTATCCGGGCAAAGGCACCTGCGCGCAGCTCAAAGTCCTGACGGTTACCCACGCTGTAAAGCGTATTGATGTTCCGCAGCGTGACCATCGGGACGTCAAATCCTTCCTCGATATCGTGCGGGACGTCGGCCAGTTCCCAGAAATCTTGCAAAATTCCGGCGATTTGGGGCCAGTGTTCAATAAGATGGTCTGACATTTCCTCGGGCCAACCGCTTGCGGCAAGTGACAATTGGCCAAATCGACCCCTTAGTTTCAACCCGGTGTCGACCGAGGCCTGAATTTTTGAATCCGACCTCCAGAACTCCGGGCTGCGAAACCTGTACCCATCCAGGGTCAGCGCTTCGCCCATGCCGGTGAATACCTGCGTGAAATCGTTGATGGGAACTTTGGTCCCCAATGCAATGCTGTTGGCGATGCGGTAGATCACATGGCTCAGGGGATTTTCCGCCACCGAAGGCCCCAAAGGCAGATCGCCTTTCTCTGGACGAGGCCCCAAAGCAGCCGCAGACAAAACAATTTGCCAGGCGGGTGTTTGCCACAAGGCTTCGGACGCCATCTGATGCAGGCGCATCTGTGCTTTCTCGTCTGCCGCCAGCGCCTCCAGATAGTTGGGTGCGGCAGCCATAACATCTGCGAAACGTGCTTGTGCATACAAACCGGAAATCATCCGTTCCTGAGCGGCCGCGGATTGAGCCGCAGCTTGTTGGGAGGACGCGTCCGAAAATTGAGCATCAAATGCTTTGCTGAATTCCGCTGAAAACGCGCTGCCGCGACCGGTCTTTGTTTCCGCCTGATAGGCCTTGGCCTGAACACTTTCATAAAGATCAGCAGACAGGTTTCGAAGGTCCTCTGGCCTGATCGGCCGGTTTTGCAAGCCGTCAATCTGGATACGCCACCTTGTTGGCATCAAAGAAATCTCCGCCGCTCCGAGTTCCTCGTCAAAATCACTGGCGATGTCCTTGCCAAATTCAGGGGGTGAGATTGGCGTCAGAAAGGACAAATAGTACATCGCATGCGTGCGCCTGAACCGCGGCGGTAAATTGGCCCAGCGGGCGCGTGCCTCTGCGTCTTCGGCTGGTGGACCTTCGGCGAAATAGGCATATGCCGCCCGACAGACATCAAGCGCTTTGTCGCGCAGATTCTTCTTGCGGGCGGCCTCTGCGGGGCCATCATCTTGTTGCGGTTCCGCCAGCAACGCCGGCAGCATCTTTTCGCGCAGATCGGGCCGGTGGTTCAGGTTTTCCCCTTGGTCAGAGGTTTCGACCAGCCAGTATTCCGACGCCAGCTTGTCGCACAGACTCTCAGCTTCCGCCTCAGACGGCGGCTCTTGGCGGTTCAGGCACGGGGTTGCCAGAACATATCGGATCATATCCGCGTTCACGGACCGCAGCATAAGGCCGGGGTGGGCCAGCGCACGCACCTCTTGGTCTTCGATCCGATCCAGAACGCGCTCGTACAAAAACACCTGGGCCACCTCGGCCGAAAAGGCACTTTGGCCGCCCAAATCGTCAACCAACTGGTTCAGGGCACCCGGGTGTGTATGGATAAACTTCACCGCCATCAGCAAGGTCATGGGATGATGTTTCAGGGCTTTGGTGATACTCTCGCAGACGTCCGTATCCGCCAATAACGGGGCAACCCCTTTGGAACTGGCATGGTTGCGATCTGCGTGTTGCAACAGTACGATCCCGTCCTCGGGCAAAAGCCCATCCAGTTTCATGCGCCGCTCAAGCGGGCCAAACCTCTTGGCCATGTCATCGGGTTTCAACGGTTCGGCGCGCCCCGAAAACACCGATCGCACATTTGGCAGGACATTCGGGCTTCGAAGCATGTCTTCAAACCCCAAAACGGTCTCGACATTGGTGCCACCGCGCCGGTCCAAAGCTTCGAAACTGTCGAAGATCATTGCAATCGGCAGGTCCTGCAAGGGTCTGGCCCAATCCTGCTGGAAGGCACTTCTGAGCTGAATGGTAAGCGTTTCAAGCTGGCTGTGATAATCAGCGGCTTGCCCGTCCGTTCCCACCGCACCAACGTCGCGGCGCAATGCCGACAAACCAGATGCAACCGTGTGGGCCTGTTCTTGCGCCAGGTCTTTGTGATGGATACCCGCCGCCATTTGTCGCAAAACTTCACGCATCATCTCGTCCGGTGACCCGGTGTTGAGCTGACGTCGGTCGAAATCCAGAACAATGGTCAGGGGGCCATCGCTGCGCCGCTGCCACCTGTGAAACAGGCGCGCCATCAGGGCCGACTTTCCGACGCCACCGATACCCGAAACAAAAACCGGCGACCCCAAATCGAAAGGTGGTTCATCACCTTTGGCACTGTCAGGTAAGACGTCAAAATCAGACTTCTTGCCACGCAGAAAAGCAGACAAGGCAATCCTTTGATCGTCATATCCAAAATGCTTGTCCGGCAGCACCACCAGCATGTCTTGTCTGCGCTGCGTCTCGATAATGAAATTCTTGGTTTGCAGAACCAGGTCTTCAAGACCGTCGCTGTCGAGATAGGGCACAAGCTGAGCGAATTGCAAAGCTTCAAGCAAAGACCCCGCCTGCGTCAGAGCCTCACGCAACCCGCTGAGAGAGTCGCTATGATCAAGGTGATCCGCGTGCAAGACCTCTTGTTGCAGAAGCTTCCGCAGCGCGATGGCAAAGTAGTCTTTGGCATGGTGGTCCGGCGCCTGTTCAATGGCCAGACGGGTGTCGCTTTGCGAAACCAATCGGCGCAAGACGGCCTTTCTGGTGTCCGGGCGCAAGCTCCAGCCATACCCGTTTGACAACCCTTCGACCACGCTCGTGCTCAGCTCTGCAAGCATCGCATCTTGTGCTTTGGGCAGATGGTTCGCCAATCCGACAGCCTGTGCCAGGGCCAGTGGATCAAAAACCCCGGATACGGCAGCCAGGCGACGTGCGTGGTCAAGATGCAGTTTGCTCATGTGCCATCCTCCTGCGGTGAGAGTGCGGACCCGAACATGTCCTCGGCGACATCCGACAGGTGATCCTGCGCAAATGCAGCGGCCCGCTCTAACGGAGTTTCATCACCGGCGTAAGAAACCAGCATCCTTTCGATCAGTTTAAACCCTTCGTCGGTGATATTTGCGTCCCGGGCCCCGCGTTGTTTCAGCCAATCCGTCAAAAGCGCGCCCAGATTGTCGATTTCGTCAGAGGTGATGAATGTCGTCATCACATCCTCATCTTTCATTCCGCTTATGGCGGCATCCGCAGGCAGGCCAATCAGGACGATGCGCAGGAAAGGCATGCTGGAAACCTGATTGTACAAGGTGGCAAGGAATTCCCTGCCGGACGCATCCGAAAGATCGTATTGATCCAGATCGTCCAGCACGATCCAGACATTGTGATTGGGCAGTCTGTCCCGCATCGCATTTGCAAAGAATGTCACAAGCCGACGCACATAAGCCGGTGACGTCGTATCCGGGTCCGCTGGAATGTTGGGCACAAGATCTTCGGCAAAAGTGGCAAGCGCATCGCTGGCAACGCGCAGGGCGTCCACTTTGATATCAGCCGCGCTAAAGCGGATATGGTGGTGCTCGGGGCCCTTGAAAACACCCTCCAGGATCGAGCCGGAAAAGGTCTTGCCTGGGCGGCGACCTTTCAGGGACTGATCCAGTAGATCCACGCGCAGAATACGGCGGTCATTCGTCCAGAACTCATGCAGCTTGTCGAGGAATTCAACCCGGCCAAAAACCGGTTGTTTGCCATCAAGACACCCGCGGTAAGGTCTGATTGCAGACACGTCTTCGAGCCGATCAAGAACACCTTCTTCCTTCAAGGCCTTCGCGATCAAAGGCAACGGGATTGCAACGTTTATCCTTTCGTTCTTCTGCCAGGATTGGTCCGGATCAGGTTCCGCCTCGGCTTGCAGCCCCAGATAGTGCAGCGCGGCGGGTTCGCCATTTTCGTTCAGTATCAATCCTCCCGAGGATCCGGTCGTGGTCGAAGCGGCATGAAACAAGCGCGCACCACCACCGCCCACCGAAGCCGAGATCGGAACCGGGCCCCGTGTGATCGTTTGCTCATCAATCGTGGGGTGGTGCATTGCCCAGACCCCGATGGGTTCGCTGATATCGTCGGTGGAAAGGCGATACCAACCCCGTTGCAAACCTGGTGTGCCGTCAATCTGCAAGACCGCATAATCCAGTGTATCTGCCACCAGTGACAACCACGCGACACGCTTCGTACCGTTGTCCCACCAATAGTCCTCTGCCGGGCCCTCATGGCTTTGGTCCCCCAAGCCCCCGCGCGCAAGGCACCAGTTTTCATGCAAATGGAAAGTCGAAGCGGTGTCTGTCTTACGTCCGGTTGTTTCCGAATAATCGAACCGCAAGCGCACGCAGGCTTTCCGAACTTCGGTATCCGGTATTGCATCGGGCAGGCTATCGACAACATGCAGGTTGGTCAGAAGCTTGGAGGGCCCGACCAGAAAACCGGTGCCGCGTTTGATAACTTCGAACGAGTTTTGATCGCAGATCTCGATCCGGCACAACCGCCGACGGGCCACCGTAATCGCAGGCAAAATATGCCCAAGGTCGGTCCAGAAATCCAACTTGTCGACAAGGACTTCGCGGCTGGACAAGGCTTGCCTCACCGCCCGCGGGCTGTGATCGCCGAATTCGGCAAGTACCCTTTGCGACAGAGATTTTCGCCAGACAGCCAAGCCGTCCTTTGCGTTCTCGGGATCAAATATCCCTGCCGCTATGGCCGCGACAACGCAGCCATAGGCGGTATCTTTGCTTCCCAGTGCTGCAAGCGCCAACCGAACCGCATCGGTCGTGTTCTCTAACCGCGGCTTTGGGTTCACCTCCGCGCAAAGTCGAGAGCTGGACCAAACCGCGTGAATGAAGTTTTTCGGCTGCTCGGATGCATCGACGGATGGCGTATCGAATTCCAGCCAATCGTTGAAAAAGGCTTCAAACCGACTGCGCGAGACACGCAGATCAGCCAGCGGTCTGGCAAGAAGCTCATAGATGGGTGCTGCTGTGTTTGACATTGACTTGAAGCTACTGATTTTGGCCCGGAAGCAAAGTTGTATCAAACGTGCCATCGGCCTCAGCTCTTACGCGCGTCAGGTCGTGCGCAAGGTTGCGTGTCAAAGCAGAACCGCCAAAATGAATACCCGCTAGCTGAACCGACCCATGCAGAGCAACCACAACAGATCCAGAATTCCCCCCCAGCGTGGTCGCATCATGCGAAAAGCTCCAGCCGCGGGGGTCATCCGTCAGCGTTCCCGGACGGCTCATGACATAGCCCGGGCTGATATATTTGACGCCATATTCTTCGCCGTAAATCTCGTCGATCCGATTCCAGAAGGTGCTTGAGTTCTGGTCTTCCTGGTCCGGGCGCACGGGCTCTGCCGGGTAACCTGCAACCAGCAAACTGCTGATCTGAGCGTCACCGGGGCTTACCAGGCCGCGACCTGGTGGCGGCGGCGCAGGATTTCCGGTCCCATTGTCCGGGTTGATCTGCAACACCGCAAGATCCAGGCGCGACATGTCCACAAAGCGACCAATCCGGCGCGCACCCGCACTGACAATCGGGCCAAGTGTGTAACGGCTGCTATCGTCCTGCGCATCCGGTGAGAAATTGATCGATACTGGCCGCCGAAGACGAAATTCCTGACGTCCATCCGGAGTTGGCAACGGCGCGGCGAACAGATCAATGACATGTCGGTTCGTGATGACATGCGTGTCCGAGATCCGAAAACCCGTTCCCGCATGGACCCATTCCTGCGGTCGCACCTCGACATCGATCCGACCGACGGCATTGACATAGGCGTTCCAGCGATTGCGGATCGGGCGCAGATCCTCAGCCCATGACCCAAGAAGCGGGTCATCCAGTTCGGACAAATTGCCTTGAACCCGGACCGCTGGGCGCCCTGTCAGGCGCACAAGGGCCTCAAGCGCCGCCCGGCTTTCACCGGTTCCAGAGGACAGATCGGGCCCGGTGTCCAAAATTTCACTGAGTACGGGCGCAAACCGGTCTAGGGCCTGTTGTTGAGTTGCCGTATCCACAAGATCAGGCGCGGCATCCGCGCGGCTGGTCAGGGCATCTGTCACGCGCCTGAGGATGGCGTCTTCTCCCGCGTTGCGTATCCGCTCCAGCGCGGCCTCTGGCGTCAGGGTTTCAGCGGACTCGCGCGTTGCGATATCTCCCGAGGCCAGCCGGCGAAACGCGTCGCTGAGCTGTTTCGGCGGCGTAGCGGGTTCCGCGATCAAGGCTGGGCTGGCAACCGGGGCCGGTGGGCTCGTATCCAACAGGGCAGCCAGTTGCGGGCTAGGTTGCGGGGCCAATCCGACCTCAAGCATCGCAACTGAGCCCGGCGTGCTGCGCAATTGCCAGTCCGTGGCAAGCATTCCAGCCTCGGTTTGCAGGTGCAACGGAATGTCTTCGGGCATCAGTCCGCTGATCAGCGGGCTTTCCGGTTTGTCCGCGGTGGTGGGAATTGCATTAAGCGGCATATTCAGCAAACGGTCGGCATCGACGATCCCGGTTCCCATATTCGCACTGTCCCATCCGGGCGGGGTTTCGGCGGTTGCCCTCAGGGCCGCGCGAAACAGCTCTTGAACGACGGTGCCGCGGCGGCGTGCCTCTGCGATCACATCATCGCGGCCATGTTTTTCCAACCACAAGGCCGCCACCCCTGCCGTCAGGGCCACAGCATATGAGGTGCCCTGGCTACGGCGTTCGACAGCGGACTTCGCCGCGTCTCCACCTCCGTCATCGGGCACACGGGTGGCGGTATGGACATTCTCGCCCGGTGCAGAGACGTCGACGGCGGAACCGCGGCATGATCCGCGCCACCGCTGGCCGTATTGATCTACCGCTGCGATGGCGATCACATCGCTGCGCGATGCCGGATAGGTGACCCTGCGCACGCAGTTCCCGGCCGCGGCCAGAACGATCAGATCTTCGGCCACAGCCTTTTCGATCGCGCGCCCAAGATTCCAAAGCGGCCATCCTGCGCCAAGGCTCATGGTCACCACAGGGAAGCTGTTCAAACGGGCGTGGTCGATCGATCTCGCCACCGCACGACCGCCCAGCAGAACAACGGCGTTCACCGCCCGCAGCGGCACAAGCTCGGCACCCGGTGCCGACCCGGTGACGATGTGTGAGGGACGGCTGATCACGGTGCTGCCGGTGCGTGTGCCGTGACCGGGCGCGCCCATGGACGGCTCAAGAGGGTCCGTCGGGTCGCTGGTTCCGTCAAGATAGTTGTGCCCCAGATCCTTGCGCACACCCTGCGCCAGTTCACGATGCTCTGCCACGCCCGTGTCAGGCTGCGCCACGCGCACACCCGATCCATCGACACCATGGTTTGACCAGGCCTGATCGACGCGGATCATCTGAATGGCCCATCGCGGATCGTCCGGTTCAGTGGCCGCAGACAGACAGACCGCCTGCATCACCTCTCCGAGCGATTCCGTTGTCTCGGAATAGGCCACGAACTCACCGTCGGAATATAACGGGGGGACCTCGGGCAAAACCGCAACCAGGTCGAGTTCCTGCCTCAACGCTTCCGCTTGTTCCAGAATATAGTCGGGGGGCTGCTCCAGGCGGATGCCCGGGAAATTCAGGATCAATTGATTTGGGTCCGCGTCCCCATAGGCAAAAAGATCAAATCCATCCGCACCCAATACTTGCTGCAGACGAATGCGTTCCTCGGCAAGATCGGGCGGCGTTTCATAAAGCAGGGAAAACCCAAGTTCATTATCCGGCAACGCCTCTCGGCCGGTTGGGACGGCGACCTCGGCCGCTGCGCGCAGCAACTCCATCAATCTGACTCCAATCAATACAAATTCAATGTTTCAATGCAGCGATCATACGCCGGTTGCTGGCTTTGACAAAGACCTTGCTTGATCCCCGGTTTGCGCCCCGGGCTTTGGGGTTCAGCAGAAGTGACGTATAGTAAACCATGCGCGGTATTTTTCGCGCAGTCGCTGCCTTTGCATTTTAGGAGATATTTCAATGACTGTTCGTATCCGACGTTCTGCCTATGATCTGCCCGCAGGTGACCAGACTTTGGATTGGTACCGTGCCGCCGTCGAAGTGATGCAGGCCCGACCGCTATCCGATCCGACCAGCTGGTGGTGGGTCGGGGCGGTACATGGAAACCCCAATTGGACCCCTGCCCCCGGGTCGGCTGGCTTTTGGAACCAATGCCAGCATCAGACATGGTTCTTCCTGCCATGGCATCGCGGGTATCTGGCCGCGTTCGAAGCCATCGTGGCCGAGGCGGTCGCCTCGCTTGGCGGACCAAGCGACTGGGCTTTGCCGTATTGGAACTATTCGGAAGACTTGAACACCAACCCGCAGGCACGACGATTGCCGCCCGCGTTTCGCGATCAGACTTTGCCGGATGGGCGCGACAACGCCCTGTTTGCGCCGCGTGGCGCGTTGCCCGACGGGGATGTGGGACTGCGCGATACTGATGTGTCCCTGCATGCCCTTCTTGAGCCCGAATTCACGCCCGCGTCAAATTTCAACCCGGGCTTCGGCGGCCCGGCAACAGGGTTCAATCCGTTCGGCACGCAGAACGGTGCCCTGGAAAGTGTTCCGCATAATGTTCTTCACGTGCGGATCGGTGGGAACGGCGGCTGGATGAGTTCACCCAGCACAGCGGCGTTCGATCCCATATTCTGGCTGCACCACGCCAATATTGACCGCCTTTGGGAACATTGGCTGTCAGCAGATCCGTCTCACTTCAACCCGGTTGATCCGGCCTGGCTGACACAAATCAGCTTTCAGCTGCACGATTCAAACGGGCAACCGTTCAGCTTTACCTCGGCGGATATGCAACAAACCACAGCAGTTCTGCACGGATATGTTTATGATAGCCTGCCGACACCCGCTGTGCCGCCTACGCCTGTAACTCCGGCAGGAGAGCTTGAAATGGCCGATCTTGACCTTGATCCCGAACTGGCCGGTTCGTCAGACGGACCCGTCACGCTGGACAGCGACATAACGCGCGCGCGCGTTGCGCTGCAAACTGATGGTCTGGAGCGTTCGTTTACCGAATCCGCTCTGCCCACCCCGATCCATGTCTATCTGCGACTGGAAGAGGTGACCGGCAACGGTGTGCCCGGCGATTTCGACATTTTGGTTGACCTTGTGGACGATGACAAACCGCCTGTTGCGGTCGGTATCCTGTCGACCTTCGGCATCGATGTCGCAAGCGATCCCGATGGCGACCACGGAGGCGCGGGTTTGACCCAGGTTTACGATATCACCTCGGCGGCGGATCGCTTGAACCTGACACGGGAAACCGCTCCGATGTTGCAAGTCAGTTTCGCCCGCGTCGCGGCACGCGCTGTGACCGAGGCCGCCTTCCCGCCGATTGAGGGCCTTTCCACCCCCGAGCCTGTGGCTCCGGAAATCAAAGTCGGGCGCATCAGCATCTATTTCTCATGATCACACACATCATGGCCCACGCCCGCCGCGGTCAACCGATTTTGCGGCGGGCTACTTTGGCAAATCCAGGTATTCTCTGGCCGCTATTGGCAACTATGGCCGGCTGGGTCTTTCTGGCATTTTTGCAAAAATCCGGTGAGCTGGCCTTGTGCCTGTCCGCTGGTCCCGGTTCTCTTGTGACGGCGGTAGATGCGGCATTCTACTATGCAAATCCCCGCGCCTTGGCCCTGGAGTGGATCGCGATGGTCGCAGCCATGATGGTGCCATTGACAATGGTGAGCTTTGGTCAATTGGCAGCGCATTCGGCACCACAGTGCAAGGTGCCGGTAATCGCGACAGCCTTTTGCGGGTATGGGTTGGTTTGGTTAACGCTCGGCCTGATCATCGCACCCGCGCTTCTGGCGTTTCAGAGCGTCAGCAACGCGTTTGGATCATTGCCGGTCCTGACAATCGCGCTTGCTTATGGTCCTGCATATCTCTGGATCGGTTCCAACACCCGAGCACGATATCTGGCCAGACTTCATCGCGTCCCCATTTTTTATGGGCGGCGGCAATCACAGGCATCGGCTTTATACGGTGCAACAATGGCATTTCGATGTGCCTACACTTGCCTTCCCATCATGGTCGCGCCCATGCTGGCCGATCAAGGATTGATGGGCATGTTTATTGTCACAAATCTCCTGCTGGCCGAACGCATCTCGCACATCCCCAAAGCGCTCCCGCTCAGAGCGATACTGATAGCACTGGCGGGTTTGGCAGCTCTGCAAAGTTGAAACCCGGGTTAATCGGCGTTCTCGTAATACCGGCTCCGAATGGTTGGACATGTCAAACGCAGCGTGCGTTCGTGGTATGTCGAACCCTCTGTAAAAGGCGGTATCGATCCATCAATAGTTCACAAGTAGAACGGAATGCTCGGCGCGAGTTGCCAACGGCTTGGGCGTAATGAACAAAAGGTCCGATACGATGCCGTGCGAAAAGGCTCAGCCTCTTCGCAAAATAGTACGATAAGCGTAATCAAATGTTGTCTGCAACCAAACCATTCATCTCATTCAAGGCAGCTTCAAACACGTATCAATTTCCAATTAAAACCAGTTCGTTCACCAGTGCCGTTCGGGATAGTTTCTCATGGGTAGTGGAAATCAACTCCAAAAGATTCTTGGGGTAGCTCCAGACGCGTATGCGCCCATTTCGGGATCCGGCTGCGATCAGATCTCCGCTGGGTGAAAACGCCGCTGCGGTTATACCATTCAGCTCTGAATTCTGGGTCGAAGTCACCATTCCGCTCAGTCTCGCGACAAACGCGCCTTTTTCTATGTCCCAAATGCGCAGGTGCTGTTCAGTTAAATTATAGATCGCTACTAGCGTTTCATCGGGAGAGATGATCCAACCAGACATGTCCCTGGGCGCGATTCCGTCAACCAGCGTTTCACCTGTTTCAATGTCAACAATCCGTCCAGTTCTGTTCGAGGTCAGCAGCAGGCGGCGGTCATCTGAAAACAGATATGTGCCTCTGGTTTTTGGGCCAAACCCAGGTATGATTTCTACCGCGTTCTCATCCACTTTTCCCACTATTTTCCCTGTTTCGGTGCTCCAGATACCAAAACCCTCGTTTGTAGGGATAATCAGTCTTTTGCCGTCGGATGTTATCTGAGTTCGCCATGTCCCGATGGTCTCTTCCAGGTTTTCAAGCGCAACAAGCTGCCGCTGGTCGAGGTTGACCAGAACCACACCGTTATTCTGACCGCTTTGCGGGGTCATCATGGCAAAGCGACCGTCCGCGGAAAACCGGATCTGGTTCATGAATGCAGTGTCGGCGGGTAAAAACACGGTCTCAATTGCGCCAGAGGTGGATTGCAACTCGACCCCGTATTTGGCGGTGCGCGAATGCAGCCGCACAATGGTATTTCCGCTGGGCGAGAGTGCCATGAATGGACAGGCCCATCCCTTATCCACGCCATCCTCTGGACGGTCGATCCCACGTTGTTTGATCACGTTATCCAAATACCGCTCGGCCCCACATCTGTCGTCTGGCGGCACGTCAAGGAAAAACTCAGACGGCAATCCACGGACACCCCCCAGATAGGCCCCCCGTCCATCCGTCGGAGGGTGACTGACATCTGCCACAACCAGGTTTTGGTGACCTCCGGTATGTGCAAAAAGGGTCGAACCGTCTGAAGAAAACGCCACGCCTCGGATCTGAGAATCGAATGGGCTGGTCAGGCGCGTGAACCGGTTGGCGAGGCTTGTTGGCCTCGATATGAACTCGGGGATGTCCCAGACATGAACAGATCCGTCATACCCAAGGGCAACCAAACGGCTGTAGTCATCCGTGAAACTGATTTGTTGCAACGAAAGCCCCAGCGCCCAAACCCGGTCGAGAAATCCGGACTGCGACAGCCCATGGAATTCGATACCGGTCGACGTACCGCCAATTACTACAAATGTTTCCGACCCCGGCAGAATTGCTATTCTTTGGTCTTCGCCCAGCCGGTGCAACACCTCTCCGGTGTTGATGTCAAGAATGACCTGTTCTTCATCGACAACCGCTGACACGTGACCTGCATCCGGGGACAGGTAAATATTGCCCACGTTTCCAGAGGTGCCGGACAAGATCGTTTTGGCAGGAGCATCATAAGGCGCCTCCCAAAGCTCTATGGTCTTTTCTTCGTCAACGCCGACAAAATTTGAGCTGAGCAAGGTGGTCCGATTCCCAGCCCAACGCACGCCTTGAGACAACAGATCGAGTTGTCGGATCGTTCCGGTCGGTAAGTTGGCAAGATAGGAACCCTGCGTATCGGCCACATCAAGGCGGCCATTCATCAACAGCCAATCACCGGTTCGGTCAAAGGAAAAATTGTCCATAGACTGGACGTTTTCGGCCAGTACTTGCCGCGTTTCGTGAGTGGCGGTATCGAGGATAACGATCTGATAGTTATAGCTTTCGCCCTTTAACACAACTGCAAAGCGCCCATCAGGCGAAAGGGCCTTGTAGAAGCCGTCAAATGAAGAAATTTGGGTTTTCCGCTCAAGGTCCCACAATTCGGTAACGAATCCGTCTTCGCTGTTGTTGCCCTTACGACGCGCGATCCGCAGGATGCTGCTGTCCGGGGTAAATGCGTAACTTATGTCTTTGCTTGGCGCCTTTCGGTCAATCACCGTTTCCAGGCTGCGCAGGTCGGTAACGACGGCGCGGTCGGTCATGTTGGATTGTACGGCGTAGGTTCCGTCCGGCGAAATCGCCCCATTAGAAAACCCATCACCTACTGGCGCCAGAACGGCAACTTCCGTCATGTTGCTAAGCGCATTCCTAAGGGCGCTTTCCGCCGCAGGTGTGACCGGACGATCACGATCTGGTGCCGGTAGCGCCTTCAACGCTACCTGTGCGGCGGCGGTGAAATCACCCATTTCGACAAGCTCGGCGGAGCGCTTCGCCAGAAACCGGGACTCGTTTATCTGTGCCGCTCTCAGCTGGTTTTCGGCTGCAATGCGCTGCGTATCCGCCTCAATGCTTTGTAGCCAAGCGAAGGCGGACAGAGCCAACGCACCCACAAGGCCAACAATCGAACCGACCACGACCATTCGTTGACGGCGGGCCGTTGCCCGAACGCTTTGTGTGATGAGGTCAGCCTGCAGGCTCGTAACCGCCGGTGCTTCGGCTGGACGTGTATCGCGCCAATTCTCGGCATCCGAAATATCCTGACCGCGTAACAGCAGGTGGTTGGGTCGCCCAGCTTTGTGCCACCTGAGAGACAAGCCACACAGCCGTGTATGTTCGCGAATCCAATCTATGTCCAAGTTGAGTGCGGACACCAGTGATTTGATTGCGTTTTCAAAAGGGTCGCGGTCTGTGGCGAAGATAAAGTTCAGGCGCGCCAGCTTAGGGGGGATCAGGGTCGGCTCGACGTCTGTGATGACTATTGGTGCGATGCGTTTGCCCAGTGAGACTGCATACTCAATTTCCCAGGCACACACTTCGGAAACCGCCGAATTCGGGCTTAGCAAAAACACGACTGTGTCCGCCTCGGCAATCAGCTGCTCAAGACGCGTTTTCCACTCTTCGGTGGGCAGAATGTCTTCAGTGTCACGAAACACAGAAAATTGGCGTTCGCGCAATACATCTGAAATGCGTTGGGCTTGTTCCCGGTCACGTCTGGAATAAGAGACGAAAACCTTAGAGATCTCACTTTCTGAGGACTGCTCTTCGTGCAAAATTCAACACCGTTAAACTTAATGTTTATGGCAACTTATCAGCGCTGACCCAAATCACAAGGATGCGCCGAAACCCCAAACACATTTCAATTTTGCGACTTGATCATCTGGTCCCAGATACCGGGGCAGGATCTATTTCGTTCTGAGGGGCATCGTGGCTTCCCTATCGAAAACGCGTTGGGAAGATGTCTGATTAATTCTGTCTGGAACGCCCCAGATTATAACTGACCTGGCCGGCATAGCGGTCGCTGATGATTGCCGCATAGTCGCGCTGGTTTTTTACGGCGTCCTAACCCCGCTTGAGGCCATCGGATCGGCGTGGCAGGAAGCTGTCAAGCCACTCGACCAGACGAATATCGTAGGATTGAATTTCAGGGGTCAGCGCATCATAGTCGATCAGGTTTGGATGACGCAATGTCGCGTCATCACGAACTTCACCGAACCGCCAGCCATCAAGCCAGCGATCCATCATCCAGCGCAAATGCTCCAACCGAGCAAGCTGATCTTTTATTTCGGGCGTTTCACAGAGCTTTTCATCAGGGCCAAGTGCGGGAATCGAATGCAAACCCGTGTCTGCACTCAGGTTCAGATCAAATCCGGCACTCGCCAATTTCGCCGGCAGATGCTCGATCGCGCGGCGGTTTGAAGTCCGATAAAGCTCAGGCAGCGTGTTCCATGGAGTGGCCGCCGGGCGTTTGGACATAAAGGTCTGATATTCTTCGTGATGGGTACGCGCAGCTTTATCCGGCATGGCATCCAGAACACCCGTCGCTGTCATAACCGCCATCGGCGAGCCAAATGGGACCAGTTGCCTTTCGTGCAGGCGCGCTCCGGGTGCAACCGGTTTTAGTCCTGCCCCATCCGGCGCACGAAAGAAAATCGGAGCATCAAATAGGTTTTCCCGGCGCGCTGCCGCTGCAAGGATCAACGCGTCCGCCATAGGCGTGCCCTGACGGCTTGTCGCGATATACACACCGGTAATCGGAGCCGCGTCGCTGCGGCGTTTCAGTTCCGTAAAGTCCTGAGGGCTCAGACATTCAACATCCGCTTCGATAAAGAAGATATCAACGTGTTCATCCAGCCCGGGATGGCGCGCCAGAAAAGCCGATCTGCGCCGCGCTGCGTCACGTTCGATCACCGTAAAAACCGGCCTCTCCAGAAAGCTTACAAGACTTGAATTCAGCATATCCGTTACAAGCGCGGCGCCCAACCCATCAAACCCGACGATCAGTGCATGGATTTGCCTGGCTCCCACGCAGCGCGCCTGCAGAAAGGGCGGATGCGCGCTCAGTACTGCGCGTGCCGCGCCCGCGCTTTCAGATATGCCAATCAACAAATCCCCTTGCCGGTCCGGATCGTCCGAAAGCTGAAACGCGTGTCCGACATGCCGGGACATCCAGGGATCCTTGAAAAGAGCAAAGACCGGAATGTCGCTGTGTTCCTGGGCAAGGGTAAGGGCAATTTGTGCGGTCGCGGTATCGCTGTCTTCGGCAACCAGAATGCGGTTTGCCCCGCGCAGGCTGTCTTTCATCGGGCCTGTCAGCAATCCTCTGCTATAAGGTTGCGTGAGAATGCCATCCCCGTTTTCCACGGTGTCGCTGCGGTGATGGGTGACCTTGTGTCCCTTCTGGGCCCAGGTTGCTGTAAATGTATGGGCAAACGGGGCGTCACCGATAACGGCGGCGTGGCCGGTTCGCAACGCGGCGCGCAGTCGGGAAATCGGCTTGCTGAACAACAGGACCGCTGCACGCAAAACCGCTGTGAAAGCGACGAAGGTCCCACCCCAACGCGCCAGATAAATCCGCCAACTGTGGTTCCAATCGTTTGGCGTCTCATAAACGCCGTTCAGCGTAAACGCCGTAAGCGCGCGGTAAACAGCCTCTTGCACAGGATAAGGCGAATGGTTCGGGGGCGTTGTGAGAAAGCTGTACCACCCGCTGAAACCCGAAACCAAAGTAACAAGCGCCACCAGCAGAATTAGCAGCGTTGTCTTTTCCATGCGAAGCACAGACAACAATCGGATCAACACCTTCATTTCAAACTCTCCGACTTTTGTCCGACGGCTTCGACAACCACGCTGTGTTTGAATTTTTGCCTATAGAACAGACGCTTGCCAAGGGTTAATTCTTGATTGCCGCATTGTTGGCTAAACCGTCCAGTCATCGCCCATCTGAATCTCGGCGGCCTTTGCGCCAACCTCGTAAGCCAAAGCCATTCCGTCGGGGTTGGTAAAGTCGCGTACCAGATCCAGATCCTTGTCACTCAGGCGAATTCCAAGTTCTTGGTTCAGCCAGTCATGTTCAAGCGAGACATTGAAACGCGAAAAGGTGAACAATGGCTCTTTGCCCAACTGGAACCCTGCAAGATCTCCTAACTCGCTGTTGATGTGCCAGGCGCGGTGGCATCGCCCCAACGATTGCATGATGCTCAGATTTGACGCTTCGCAATCGTTGATCACACTGGAAACGGCTGAGATCGCCAAAGTGGCAGCGGGTGTCATACGGATTTTGCCGGGGTCCAGTCTTTGTCTGAATGTACCCGTTCCAATGGCCACAAAGTTCAACGCCTCGGCGCCGGTTTCCCAGCCAAAGCCATAGTTTGGTACGGTTGCCAGCAACAGCATCGCCATAGCTGGCATGTTATGAGGCGACACCCCGCCATCGACAAACAATCCAGGAGCTTCGCTTTTGGCGATTTCGATCAATTCCGGTTGAAAGAAAAAAGGGGCCGCAGTCGACGCGCGGACGATTTCCGCCAAGCTGTAGTTGCGGTTTCCGATGAAGCTACCATCTGGCGGATCATTCCAGAATGCCCCGTTTGGATTGTTATGAACAATCCATGGGCTACCGGTATCCATCCGTTTTGCAACAATGACCAGGTTTGTCAGGATCTCATCACTGTCCAAGCGTTTGTCACCGATGATATTGGCCAGCTCTTCGCGCAACATCCGGGCGTCAAAAACAGATTGCATCCCGATCAGCCGGAATCGAGGCTTGCGGAACACGCGCGGCCCCAGATGCGTATAAAATTCCAGCAGCTTGGATGGGCTGATGCCCAGGCTAAGGCCGGCAGCTATTATTGAACCGGTTGAGGTTCCTCCGATCATCTGAAAATGATCACATAGTCGACCGGCTCCCTGCGTATCGAGTTTCGCTTGCAACCTTTCGAGAAACGCGAGTGTGATAATTCCACGCACGCCACCGCCATCAAGACTGAGTATGTTCTTGGTTTTTGAAGTCATCGGCTTGAAGCTCCTTTTCCGCCGCGTGGATTTGAGACGCCGACCCAAATCCTGCAAACAGTGTTCTCAAGTCCTTTGCCCGCCTGTTCAGCAAATTCCTGTTGATCGCGATAGCCAATAAAATATGTGACCAAGAACTTTGCAGCAGAACCAACGCTATGTGTTTGGAAAGCTAAGTGGCTCGTCAAGGAACACATCGCCCTGTTGCCAGGATGCCGAGATGTCTCTCTCTGCGGCTGACAGGCTATAAATCCGGGCAAGAATTGTGACCAGAAGCAAAACGAACAGATCAGCAAAAAGCAGCATTACTGTACCAAACCAGAACAGAAACTCCGGCATTCCAAGTTCGTCCAGGACCTGCAAATCGGGTCCCGCGGTGAAATACGGCCAGATAAATCCGCCATAAGCAGTTTGGTAGAACGCCACCAACGCTGCGATGCTGGAAACGATGTAAATGCGTGCTCCGGGCAGCCGGAGCCATCCACCCATCCATCCCACAAGTACACCAATGATCAGGACAGCAGCCGGAAAGAAGACCGAGGTGACAGCCAGTGTGAAAAAGAACACGGCGTCCACACTGACATCGTCTCCATCCAGCACCTTATTCAGCGTCCAATCCAAAGAAAAATCTATCAGCGTGGTTTCAAGGCTTACGTTCAGCAAACCAAGGGCCGCCCCAAACGCAATACTAATGAGGAATAACAAGACAGCCTTGGTGGTTGAGGGTTGCGCATCGGCGATTTTGTCCACTTTCGGGCTGCGTAGCCAGCTTGCGCCAGGCGCGGCGCTTTTGGCTAGGGGCAACATGTCTCCTCGCTCGGCGGGGTGACCGTTGTTGGCCAGGACTTCTGAAAGACTATGGCTGTGCCCGGACCATGGCTTGCCGCCAACCGGTGTAAAAATAAAACGTTTCAGCGGGTCGAAAGGCGGCAAATCGACATCATAGCGTGCCCGGATCATGTCGGCGTATTTCTGATACCTTGCGCGGCGCAGATCATCATCGTCGGTACCGTCAAACTCGATATAAAGGACGGTTTTGGGGGCCAATTTGTGAAATGCGATTTGGTCGAGTTCCCACAGCATTCCCTCGCCTTCTTTCGATGTGGCCCGGATGATGATGACAGCGCTTTTGTCCATCAGGTCCAGAACAACATCTTTCCATTCATCACCGAAAGGCGACAGGCGCGCCGCACCGCTGTAATATTCGTTGCGATCTGTCGGGTGGCCAAGACCAATAAACGGTCCCACCTGTTCACAAACAGCAAGCAGCTTTTCTTCGAACCGCACATTGCCGATGATGCCCTGAAAAGCGACCAGGACCGGATTGGCCCATTTCGCGATTTCGGCGGTCGGATCCCGGCGCAGGTATTGCTTATCGTCCTCAAAAGTCCGCAGGTAAAGAACCGGCTTTCTGACATCCCAGGACAGAACGTCTTCTGCACTGGAGATCGCAAATCGCCGAGAAATTTTGAGAACGACAAAAAAGACGCCAGTAGAAGCCAGAACAACTAGGGTCGCCGCAATATTCAAAACGTTTGATGCCGCGCGATCAGTGGCAAGTTCGGGATCAAGCTCGAACACGAGGCTCATAATATTCAAAAGCATGAACACGACCAGCGCCGACACTGGGCCCCAAACCAAATGCCGAACACGAGATTCCCGAATGAAAAATGGCTTCTTCAAAGAAACTGAGCTTAGATGTTGAGGAACAAAATCAAGAACCCGACGCACGCAACGGCAGCAATGCCGGACAACCAAAACCAGAATTTTGACTTCCGGCTTTCTTTCTCGGCCTTCTCGCGAAGGGCCGCTGCCAGATCCGTCGAAGATTCTCCTTCTGCTTCGACCATCAGCTTTTCACCACGTTTCTTGTGCGAAAAAGCAATTATGAACGCCATCAAGGTGCCGAACCCAAGTGCAAGCATTTCCCGTACCTTCCTGTTTTTTGAAGACCTTAGGTCGTGCATTGATTAAATCAATAGAAAGCATGCAGTTACGGGGAAGTGTTGCAAAAAATGCGCGCATCTATGTCGCGTCTTGAAGCTTTTCTTTGCGGCTTCGTTTTTTGAGCAAGTTCAATCAGTCACAAGATATGTTGAGCCTATGATCCGAATGGTATTGCGGAAAGTCGAGGCGCTTAGCGTTCTCGGTGCGTCCACGCACAACGATAGGGTGGGCACCCTCCCAACCATACCGGCCGTCGGTTGAAATCGCATAGTAAAACAAGTGATCGCCTTTGATCTTGTTGGGAAAGTGATATTCGGTTCCCGATGCGATTGTATAATATCCATCCGAGATCCACTGATCGTCAGTATCATAGTAACGCAAAGCAACCTGAATATCTTTTCGGCACGAGTTTCTTAACCTTAATCGCCCATAGGACGGGTCAGACCAGTCGAGCAACCGAAACAAATCAAGATCGTCATACTCAAAACGAATGATCCGTTTTATCTCCGCCAATACATCCGTGGTCAGCAATGCGGCCGAGTTTACTGCGCCGCCTGTGGCCCCCCCGGTATGAATGCCAACAAGGGTGTTTTTGTTTATCACCATTCCGATACCGGCAGAGCCAACAGATGTATCGCAATCATGGGAAATGGCCGACAAACCGTCTCGTTTGCCCAGGGCTTGGCATAGGCCCGGTTGGTAATATTGAGAGCCCTCAATGTCGCCTTCACCCCCGGCATAGCCGATCACCTGAAAAACCTGGCCTTCAAAATCGATCTGCGTTCCATCACCGACATCGATGTCGGGGGATAGATCTGAAAACCGCGTGTTTCCTTCAAATTCTCTTATTTGCACGATGGCAATGTCTTTTGACGCAGCATAGGTAGAAAAGCCGCGGAAGTGCACCTCTTCAATGAAGTCTCTAAGGACAAAGGCGCGCTTTATGTGGAATCGTCGAGTCAGCCTTTTGTCACCATGTGTGTGAAGGCCGGGAATAACGGTTATTCCGGATTTCAAAACGCCTCTTTCATAGTCGAAAATACATTGCGCGGCCGTGATGACATGGGCAAGCCCAATGGTTGTTCCTGTGCATGTCACGACATCCCTACGTCCAACAACAAATGCCACTGTAGAAGGGTCGATTTCTTCAGCGGGCAATACCTTTCGATCATCGGTACCCACTGTCACGGCCAATGCCGGAAACGATAGAAAAAGTGAGCTAACGGACGCAAAAAACGGGAAAAATCGGATTGACATACCTTTAGGTAGCAGAGTTGTTGCAAATGGAAAAGCCGCAAGAGGTGCCGTCGCAAACATATTGCGAACCGTAAGGTGGCAGGCAGGAGGGGGTTGGTTTACAGCCTACTAAGGATCCCCATGCGGTCTGCTGAGTACTCAGCCTCAATCGACCCCAGTGGCGATAGTTTTTCTGGCAGAAGCAAGAAGACTACCAGAAAAAAATTTCACAGATAGTCAAAACAGCTCATACCCTACCCTAAGAATTTGAACTGGTACTCCAGCAAATGAACTGTCAATTTCGCAGGGTTCGGGTGCTGCATCAGTGTCCAAGTTGACTATTCGGGTCAGAGGCGGAGTAATTATGTGAGTGGAACCAGCGATAGAACAGAACGCGCCATAGAAATTTGCAAGGCGGCAGGGGAATTGGCTCTGGGGTACTTTCGAGATCGCGACACTTTGGTTGTCGATGTCAAAGGCGCGCAGGACTGGGTCAGCGAGGCCGATAGAAATGTGGAAACGTTCATTCGGCAGGAGATCTCCAAGGCGTGGCCCGAGGATGGGATTTTTGGCGAAGAACATGGGGCCAATAGCGGCACCAGCGGGTTCGATTGGGTGATCGATCCGATCGATGGGACAACGAATTTCGTCAACGGCATACCCGCCTGGACCATTGTTTTAGCAGGCGTTTCGAACGGCAAGACGGAAATCGGTATCATTCACGACCCAAATGTCGCCGAAACCTATGTGGGTGTGCGGGGGCAAGGCGCGGTGCTAAATGGCAAGCCCATGTCTGTTGCGACAGGCGTCCCGCTGAATGCCGGAACCGTATCCGTCGGTTATTCAAACCGCGTGGAGGCCAAACATGTCATCCCGATCCTCGAAGCTCTGATCAAGCGGGGTGCAATGTATCACCGGAATGCAAGTGGCGCACTCTCGCTGGCCTATGTCGCCGCCGGGCGCCTGTTGGGATATGTTGAAGAGCATATGAACGCCTGGGATTGCCTTGCTGGCCAGTTGCTGGTGCACGAGGCGGGTGGCGTCATCGAGGACCAGGATGCCAACGACATGATCCGCAATGGCGGACGGGTGGTGGTTGGAATACCTGACATATTCCCCGAGATAAAGTCGATCGTTGACGCTGCCTGGATTGAATAGTTTGCGCCCGCGCGATCAGTCCGGAAGCAAAACCGGCCCTTTGGCCGAAAACGCCATCCTGACCGAGGCACCCGGTTCCAGCGGATCATCTACGTCGTCCTGAACAGCAAAGACCTGACCAAATTCTCCGCTCAGCGTGTATTCCATTCGCACACCGACATAAGTCGCCTTGGATATGGTTGCCGGGATACCTGCATCCTCGCCCAGGATAATGCGCGAGGGGCGGACGGCCAGGGTGGCATCGCCAGTTGGCAACCCACGCGCCGGCAACCGGTGCTGATACCCTTCAATCTCGATCGTTGCGATATCGCTTTCGACCGAGGTGATCTTGCAGGACAGCAGATTGGCCTCTCCGATGAAGTCGGCCACAAACCGGTCATTCGGCGCATCATAGAGGTCGCGCGGCGTGCCCTTTTGCGCGATTGCGGCGTTTCGCATTACCACGATTTCATCTGAAACGGCCAATGCCTCTTCCTGATCGTGGGTCACATAAACCACGGTCAGGCCAAGATCCTGCTGAATGGCACGGATATCCTCGCGCACCTGTCGACGCAGTTTCGCATCAAGGTTGGACAGTGGCTCGTCAAACAAAAGAACCTGTGGTTCCAGCACAAGGGCCCGGGCGACGGCAACGCGTTGCTGCTGTCCGCCCGACAATTCCGACGGCAATCGGGTGTCAAACCCTTTGAGACCGACCAGCTCCAACCCGACCAGCGCCCTGCTGCGTGCCTCGTCCTTGCCGAAACCCGAAAAGGTCAAACCATACATGACATTTTCCAGAACCGTCATATGCGGGAACAACGCATAGGACTGGAAAACCATGGACACGTCCCGGTCTGTCGCAGGCAGCTTGGTCACGTCCTTGTCGCCAATCAGGATGCGACCCGAACTGGCCATTTCGAGGCCGGCAATCATTCGCAAAGTCGTGGTCTTGCCGCAGCCTGAAGGGCCCAGGAGGGTGACAAGCTTGCCCGCATCAACGTGCAGATCGATCTCATCCACAGCAACCACGTCTTTGCCGAAGATTTTCGAAACCTTCTCGAACCGAACCGGGGCCGCCTTTGAGTTGATGGTGGCTTCGCTCATGCCTTTTTCTCCGTAGAAAGCTGTGTTCGTCGTCCGATCTGGACGCGACCTACAAGAAATTGCAGCAACCCAACCGCGCCAAGCATAACGAAGATCAGCGTGGTCGAATACGCAATTGCCAAGCCGTAATCGTTGTTCTCAACCCGTCCGATAATATAGCTGGTGGCCATGTCGTATTTGGCAGAAACTAGGAATATGACCGCTGAAATCGCAGTCATTGCACGCACAAAACTATACACCAAGGCGGCAAGAATAGCGGGGCGCAACAGGGGCAGGATCACACGCCTGAATGTCTGCCATGAATTCGCACCAAGGGTCAGCGAGGATTCGTCCAGCGACTTGTCGAGCTGACTCATCGATGCGATCCCGGCGCGGACCCCCACAGGCATGTTTCGGAAGATGAAACTGACGACAAGAATGACGCCGGTCCCGGTGATCTCGATCGGGGGGACGTTGAAGGCGAGAATATAGCTAACGCCGATCACCGTGCCGGGGATGGCAAAGCTGAGCATGGTTCCAAACTCAAACGCGTCCTTGCCCGCAAAACTCTGCCGGGTCAGAAGATAAGCGGTGACAAGCCCCACCGCAGCCGTCAAAGGTGCGGCGATTGCGGCAATGGTGATTGTTGTCCAAAAACTGTCCCAGGCAGCGCCGGTCCACCGAATGCCTTCCGCCTCGAAACGCACGCTGAACGCAGTCACGTAATGCTTGAATGTGAGCGCGTTGTTGACACCCCACAGTTCAACCACGCTGCCATAGATGATCATCGCGTAAACAACGGCGGTGAAGAACGCCCAGCCAAGTGCAATGGTCATGACGGGAACCGACAAACCGGTCGGCATCAGGGGATGAACACCGGCATCGCCTTTGCCGGTCACTGTCGTATAGCTCTTTTTTCCCAGCCAGGCGCGTTGCGCATAAAAGGCCGACAGGGTGAAGAACAGCAGCACCATGGCAAGGACCGCGGCGCGCCCCTGATCGTACTGCGCCCCGACGATGGCAAAGAAGATTTCGGTTGAGAGCACATCGAAATTTCCGCCCAAAACCAGCGGATTGCCGAAATCGGCCATCGACTCGATGAAACCCAGCAAAAAGGCGTTTGCCAGCCCCGGGCGCATCAACGGAAGGGATACCGTGCGAAATGTTTGCCACCGGTTGGCACGCAATGTCTGGGCGGCCTCCTCCATTGACGGAGAGACCCCTTCGACCACACCAATCAGGACAAGAAACGCGATGGGTGTGAAGGCCAGAGTCTGCGCCAGCAGAACGCCGGGCATACCGTATAACCAGCGTGTCGGCTGCAATCCGAACAGGTCCGCAAGAAACACGGTCACCGAACCGGACAAGCCGAACAACAGGATCAGCGCCAGCCCGATCACGAAGGGCGGAGTAATGATCGGCAAAACCGTCAGCGCGCGGATGGCGCGTTTGTACCGGAACCCCGACCGGGTCACGACCAAGGCAAAACACAGGCCAAGCGCGGTGGTGATCAACCCGACCAGAATGGCAAGGAACAACGAATTCCACGCCGCGCCGCATTTCGCCCCTGCAAAGCAACCCAGGCCCCAAAGCCGATCATCGAAGAACTTTGATGCAAACACGGTGGCGGAATAGGCCCCGTCTTCGGTGACGAAGGCTGAAAACAGCATTTTGGCAATCGGGAAAAAGACAAATGCGGTGACAATTGCGATGACACCACCGATCGCGCTGACCACAAAAACGTCGCCATTGATCGCGCCACGCGCGGCAATGCCCTGGGTCAGCAGGAACAAAAACGCCGACGCGCATATCATGGCGCCATAGCCCATGCCAAACTGGCGGATCTTGGGTTCTCCAAAAACGGCCTTGAGCCAGTCGAAATTGAAACCGCGAATACCGATGCCAAAGCCTTGCGCAATCAGCCAGCCAAACCCGAGTACGCCCGCCAGTATGAGTATCTTGGCGTAAAGCGGATCAGACTTGGGCCGCTTGAGAACAAGCAAAGGCAGGGCCAAAGGGATCAGCAGTGGCGTCAGCCACAGCTTCTCGCCCTGCCCGATCAGAAAAGCTGCGGGTGCGTAATCCTCATCAAACGGGTAGCCATCGACAAGCCATTGAAATGACCAGAGACCTCCGTCCACCATGTACCATGGCAGGACGAAGTAACCGACCCACCCGGCAACGATCCAGAAGATCAGAACCGGATAGGTCGTTATTTCCTTATTATCAGACACTTACTGAGGAAGAACCGAAACCTCTTCATCCCATTTCTGCAACAAGCGCTTACGCTCATCCGATGAGCCATAAGTCTTGAAGTCATAGTCGATCAGCTTGATGGTCGACATATCGGGCGCGCTTTCCGAGGTTTCCGCACCTTTGTTCGACGGCACCTGGAAGGCGTTCACTTGCAAGGCAAGGTTTTGCGCCTCAGCGCTCAGAGCCCAGTCATAAAAGGCCTTGGCCTCGTCTTCGTTGCGGGCCCCATCGATAATCGACATCGATCCGATCTCGTAGCCTGTGCCCTCGCATGGTGCCACGACCTTCACCGGAAAGCCGGAAACCGCCTGCTTCACCGCGTCGTGCATGAACACGATTCCAATCGTGTTTTCACCCCGGCCCGCCGCCTTGATCGGTGCAGAACCAGATTTGGTATACTGGTTGATGTTGGAATGCAGGCCCTTCATGAATTCGAAACCGTCATCCTCGCCAAAGATCTGCACCATCGAGGCCAGCGTCGTATAGGCCGTGCCCGATGAGTTGGGGTTGGCCATCTGGACGTGGCCCTTGTATTCGGGCTTCAAAAGGTCTTTCCAGCACGCGGGTTCAGGCAGGTTGTTCGCCGCCAGAAGATCGGTGTTATAGCCATATCCCAGCGCGCCGGAATAGATTCCGATTGTCTTGTTCCCCGCGCTTTCGGCCTGGCTGATCGCCCAATCATGAAGCTGGTCACGCATCGGCGACACATATTCCATTGTCAGCCCTTCTTCGGCCGCTTGCAGGTGCGGGTCACCGGTGCCACCCCACCAGACATCCCCTTTCGGGTTCGACGATTCGGCGCGAATCTGGGCAAAGGTTTCGCCTGAGGATTTGCGCGTCATATCGACATCGATCCCTGTCGCGTCCTCAAAGCTGCGTGCCATCAACTGGCACCAATCTTCCTGAGCCGAGCAATACAGAGTGAGACTATCGGCATAAGAAACACCCGCCGAGGTCGTAAGCGCAAGCAGTGAACCCGCGAGTTTGACAGTGACTTTTTTCATGAATTCCTCCCTTTGTATTTTAGGCAAGCTGAACACCGCTTTGTTATTTTGGCAACAAAATTCGGATGCCACACAGATTCGCTGCCCCCAGTCTTAGTTAAAATCGGTTACGCCATGGACGCAAACAATAAATAGAAATCAGCAGGTTAAGCAGGTATGATCTTGACACCACCCGTGATCGCATTTCATTTGGTTTGCGTTTCGATCACCCCGATGCAGCTATTCCGAAGACAATATGCACGCCATTCACCAAACCACTCAGGGCAGCCAAAATGTGGCCAGCGCTCTTTGGCAACAATTGGTTTCCGACCATGAGTATCAGGCGCTGATCTTCGACTGCGACGGAACTTTGGTCGAAAGCTCTCAGGCGCATTTCAATTCGTTTCGCGATGCCGTCTGGGCACAGGGGGAAAATTTCGATCAGGACTGGTACCACCAGCGAACGGGGCTGGATCGTGTGTCGTTGCTGTCCGAATTCGCCCAGAGCGCGGGCCCCGAATTCGATGTCGAACAAGCGGTTTTGCACAGCATCTCGGCGTTCAAGGACCATGTGGGCCTTGTCCGTTCCATCCCCGAAACTTCGAACCTGCTCCGCGCGATGTGCTCACGCCTGCCAATCGCCGTCGGAACAAACGCCGAAGGCGAAATTGCCACGGCATCTTTGACGGCGACGGGGTTGGTCAGATCCGTTGACCATATCGTCAGTATCTCTGATGGCCTGCGACCAAAACCATCCCCGGATGTGTTCCTGTCGGCGGCCACAAAGCTGAACCGCCCGCCATCTACAATTCTGGTCATCGAGGATTCAGAGCAAGGCGTTCTGGCCGCCAAAAGAGCGGGGATGAGTGTCCTGTATCTCAGCCCGTAATTTCGGATCGGGCCTGCAGTGACAGGGGCCCGGGAAACTACACCATTTTCGGCGTGTATCAATGTGATCCCAGTCATCAGATGCTGCGATCAAGCACCCGAATTCGGCTTCACTAACTGCAACTGTGCCGCAGTTTGCGGCTGTTTTGTCGTAAATCCTAATCATTGGTTTTTCATCGAGTCTACAAGTGGCCGTCGAATCGAAGACTTGGAACGACGAAAGGCCTGAGGATGAGTGATCTGGAAGCGCAGCGCACAGCGTCAGTAAATGCAACGCAGAATGGGGCGCCCAAGCGCACTGTGAACCCGTTTTTCGGGGTCGGGCCAATTACCGATGTCATTCGGGACGAAGCCGACGGTCGTCAGAACCGGTTCGAATTCGATGCATGGTTGGAAGCGACCTATCGCAAGCTTGACGACCAGGGCAACGATCTTGGGCCGTTCACCACAGCCGAGATCGGCCGTTCGATGCACCGGGGATATCCGGCTGACGCGATCCTGCTGGACATGATGCACCACATTCACCGCTATTTCGGCTTTCCAAAGGCCAACAAGATGGCGGTTGGTCTGGGTGGCGGACACAGCGGCTTTACCGTCGCGGTCATGCACCTGATGAACCCCAATCTTGAGGGGCAGAAGGTGTTTGTCGATACGCCGAAACCGGAATCCGCAGCGGCACAGGCCGGCGGCTTTTTCCGTCAGAGCTGGGGCACGCAGATCCTTGAGCTGCAGCAATTCGCGGCCAACGGCAATGAAGACAAAGTGGTGTTTGCAGGCGATGAGGGAACGATCCCGTCCGCGGATGAACTGGCGGCGATGGGCATCACGCTTTTTGTTGGCGTTGGTCACGAGACCACCGGGGCCACAACCTATACCGAAGCCGAGGTTCAGTCGCTGCTGGATTGGATCGACGGTGATCCGCAAAACCGGCATGCGATGATTGACGCGACCTCGATGCTGGGGGCCATGCCATGGAACCCTGCTGTCGTCGAAGCGTTCATGCAGAAATGCTGCATCTTCACCCCGTTCCAAAAGGCAATCGGCGGCGTGTCCGGCTATTTCCTGTTTTCAGTTACGCCGCAGGCGATGCAGCTGATCGACGACAATCAGAAGAACCCGGCCTGGGCCATCGCACGTCAGTTGAAACTGGTCGTGCCAACCGATGCAAAGAAACCGATCAGCGGCGACAAAACAGTTGGTCTGGGGCCGTTCTATGACGCTGAAGCCAACAAGATGACCGGCGGGGTGATCAACACATTCTCGTCGTTGGCCTTTGCCGAAACCACCTATTGCCTGTTGCGCGTCGAGCGTCTGATCGGGTCGGTGGCAACGATGAACGAGCGCTCATCCGCCAACCGCCAGCGAATTGCCGATTGGCTGGCAGGTCAGGATCTGCTGGTTCCCGGCGTGGCCGATGCCGACAAACGCGGCGCCGCGGTGACGCTTTTGGCCATCAACGACCCTGATGTGACCGATCCCGCGCTGCACGCCCGCATTATCGCCAGATCGAAGCAATTGTTGGGATATGAGGGTCTGACCCATCCGAATGGCGACTACGAGCCCGGCCTTGACGCGGCGAGGTATGTCAACGCATTCCCCGGCACCCCGGGCGACTATCGCGCCTGGATCGGTGGCATCCGCGAGACCAGCGATATCGAGCGTTTGCTGGAAAACATCTCTTACGCCTATCACCGCGCCAAAATCGTGGTGCTTGAGGAAGAGCTGGCCGCCGCTGGCACAACCTTTGAGGCCTCGTCGGTTGCGGATGGCAACACCCGGCAGGATGACCCGGATCGCGCCTATCGCATCCTGATCGCCGATTTGGTGGGCCTCAAGTTCGGCGCTGACGGCCAGCCCGACCCGTCCGAGGTAAAAGCCCATATCGAAGCGCACGGGGCCACATTCAGCATGGGTGCCTGGGACGGCAGCGATCTGCCTGCAGGTCAGCACTTTTTCTATCAGCCGGACCTGTCCACCCATGAAGAGCTGACCGCAACCTGTTGCGCAGGTCAGTACGACGCCGTTATCGCGGCGGCGACGTTCTTCCCGGAAAACGCCACCTTCCCCGAAGGCGGCGTGCGCATCGGAGCCGGAACCGGCAACATGGCCTGCGCCTGCTGGGGTGGCGGCGATGGCACCGGCGGAGCCGCACCGTTGATGAACACGCCCAGTTTCAACAGCCGCGCAACCGCGCAAACGGCGATGAAAGCCCTGCTGCGGGTCCTGCCCGATCTCGACGTGATCGGGATGCATGACCGTGTGGTCAAAGGCGATTTCGACACCGGCAAGCACCTGCGCGACTACCCGACCGAAAAGCTGGAAGGCAAACGGATGGGTGTCATCGGCTACGGTAATATCGGCCGCGAGGTCGCGAAGCTGGCTCAGGCCTTTGGCATGAGCGTTGCCGTCTACGCCCGGGAAAAACACCGCAAATGGATCGAGTCCGAAGGCTTTGTCTATGCCGCGACACCCGAAGACGCCGCGGCCGGGGCCGATGTGCTGTCGCCCCACACGGGGCTTGGCGCCAAAGGCAGCGACGGTACATTTGCCAATGCCGGTCTGGTCGGTGCGTCGGTGCTGAATGCGCTCAATGACGGGGCGGTGCTGGTAAACTACGACCGGGGCGAGGTTGTCGATGCGGATGCGCTGCACGCCGCTCTGGCCAGTGGCAAGGTGCGTTATGCAGCCATCGACGCGGATCTGTTCGTGAACGAGGATGGCAGCCTGTTCGGCCCGATGGTCCCCTACCGTCCGCTGATCGAAGCTTTCCCCGGCCAGCTTGAGCTGTTGCCACACGCGGCTGCGGATACCGAGCACACGTCGCGCGTCGAAGGTGCAAAACAGGCGGTCGATCAGATCCTGTCGGCGATCCGCTATCGTAAGGTGATCAACTGCAAAGGCGATCTTCCCGAGGGTTATACCAGCGGTGGCCCACAGACAGTTCCGGGCGTCGGCAAGGTTTCGGGCGCAGATATTGCTGCTGCCGCCCAGGACCCGGAAACCGTCGCGCGTCTGCGTCAGTCGATTGAAACCCTGGCTTCAATCTGGGGTGCCATCGATACAACGCGTGACCCTGGCCGTCGGGCAGAGTTGATTGACCAGCACGGAGAGGCTTTGACGCTGGCGTCCAACCTGCTCAAGCGCGACCTTGATGCGCTGGGGTTGGTCGGCGGGTACAGCTAAGCCGTCAACCCAGACTATCACAGGCCCGGCCAAGGTGTTCGAAACTGCCACCAAGCGTTTCTAATGACCTGGCTGGGCTGATAACATGAGACTGTAGCGCCGTGTCTCTGATCGAAAGGGGCAAAAGACCCTTGCGGCTTGCCCTCAGTCGGCTTTCATAGGCTCTGGATCAACACGAACTGCATGCGTCATCGCGGTGCCAGCAGCGCGCTTAGAATGAACTCTTCCGTGTTTCCGATGATCTTTTTCATCGGTAACTCGGACAACACGCTGCGATACGCGCTGCCTTCCAGAACCTCTATCACCAGTTGCGACGCTTGAAGCGGATCCGGAACAGCGCGCAAATCGCCGTCGGCGATCCCGCGTCGCACAACGGTTTCCAGAGCATCGATCAAGCTGGAGCGGTTTTCGACAAACAACTGCGCGATGTCCGGTTGCCGGATGGCCTCGCTTGAAATTTCCAATGTGAGAATAACATTTTCCGGCACGGCAAGGTATTTGGCATAGGCCTTGATGAACTTTTTCAACACTTTAAGCGCGGGCGTATTCGAGTTCAGGATCTTCAGAAACGGCTCCATCTCGCGGCGCTCCAGCACCGCGATTTCCACAAGCACATCATGTTTGCTGCGAAAATGGTTGTATAGGTTTCCAAGGCTGACACCTGCCCGCGCCGCGATATCACGGACACCGGTCTGATGATAACCGCGTTCAAGAAAGCACATAATCGCGGCTTCCAGAATCTGGTTGCGTCGCTTGGCGGTCGCCTTTTGCCGGCTTGAACCGGGCGGATTGGTGTCTTCGGTCATTTTTTCGATTTCATATTGAACGAACGATCGTTCATAGTATATGACAATTTACTGCATATCACAAGGCGCAATGGATTCGGCGGCACGGGAAAGATGGGTCAATGACGGACAAAAGCTTGGAAACGCGGCAAAGACCGGCCCGGCGATGGCTGTGGATCGGGCTCTCACTGGTGCTTTTGATCCTGATCGTCATGCTGTTGTTCGACACCGAGGACACAATTGATGTTCAGGCCACGCGCGTGCCAGCGCCTCTGCCGGTTGTCTCTGTTGTCAGCGTTGAATCGGGCACCGTTCAGGCCCGGGTTTCGGCCTTTGCCGAAGTGCGGCCCCGTTGGGATGCCGAGCTGCGATCCGCGGTGTCCGGGCGCATTACCGCAGTGCATGCCGCCGCTTTGGCAGGGACACAGGTGAAACAGGGCAACCCTTTGTTTTCCATCGAAAAAGCACCTTACCAAAGTGCCGTTGCAACCGCTGAGATGGAGCTTGGGCAGGCGGAGCTGGCGTTATTGCGCGCGCAGAACAACGTGACCGTTGCACAGCGTCAGTTTGACCGGGATGAGACGGAACCGCCAAACGAACTGGCAATAAACTTGCCACAACTGCGCATTGCCGAGAAAACCGTTGCAGCAGCTCAGGCGCGTCTGAATGCGGCGCGTGCTGAGTTGAAAGACGCAGAGGTTGTCGCCCCGTTTTCGGGCTTTGTCACCCACCGTTTTGCCAGCCTTGGTCAGACGGTCAACCCAGGCGATGCCCTGATACATCTTTCGGATGACCGGCACTTTGAACTGGTGGCCGAGTTCAGCCAGGCGGATTGGTCTCTTTTGGACCATCCGATCTCTGGCGCCACCGCGGATCTGACACACCGTTCAGGCAGAACTCTGGGGCAGGCCCGGGTCCGGCGCGGTGGGGGGTTTCTGGATCAGAACACGCGGCAGGTGCGCGTCTTTTTGGACGTCACCAACCCCGGCGAAGGTATTCTTGCCAGAGATTTCCTGCAGGTTCACATTCCGGGCCGCCCGATTGCAGACACAGTGACCTTGCCGGAAAGCGCGCTGACCCGCGCAGGCATCGTTTGGTTGGTGGATGATGAGGACCACCTGCAAAGGCTCAGCCCGGACATTTTGTTCCGCAGCGAAGGTACGGTCACGATCGCTGCTCCCGAAGGGACCGGCCCATGGCGCGTGGCCAAAACACCGCTGGCCTCGTTTCTGCCGGGTCAGCGCGTTGCACCGCGCGCGGATGAGGGCTGAGCCATGCATGCGCTGACATCCTGGTTTATCCGCAACCCGGTTGCTGCCAATCTGATGATGGCGCTGATCCTCTTTCTCGGGGTGCAGACGCTGTTGAATATTCGGATCGAAGGCTTCCCGCGCATTCCGCCGGAAAGCGTGACAATCGCAATCGAATTCCCGGATGCCACGGCCGAACAGGTCGATGAGTTGGTGACTCAGAAAGTCGAACAGGCGCTTGAAGGGTTGGAGGGCGTGCGCAGCGTGACCTCTCAATCCCAAAACGATCTGAGCGTCGTGACCGTTCGCCGCGCGGGCGGGCAGAAACTGCAAGCCGTTCTGGACCGGGTCCGCATTCGCATCGACGGCTTGACCGATTTACCCGATACCGCGCGCCGCCCTGTGATCGAAGCATCGGGGTTCGACTTTCCGGCTCTCTATCTGAACCTCTACGGCGAAACGGACCCGGCCACATTACAGAGCCTTGCGCAGCGCCTGAAAGAAGAACTGCTGGCACAACCGGACCTGTCTCGGCTGCAAATCTGGGGCCTGATCCCGCGAGAGCTGCGGATCGAAATCGACCCGGCTCTGCTGCGCCATTACGGTCTGACCGTGTCGGATGTGACCCGCGCCATCGAGGAAAACTCGCTGACATTTCAGGCAGGCAGATTGCGCACCGAAGGCGGCACGATCTTTCTGCGAGCCGATGACCGGGCGAAATACGTGCCCGAATACGTGGCCCTGCCGATCATTGAACGTGGCGACGGGTCCTTTGTGCCCTTGGGGGATATCGCCAAGATCGAAGACGGGTTTCAGGACGGCGAGTACCTGTTCCGCCTGAACAGCAAACCAACCGTCGGGATGGAGGTTCTGGTCGGGCAGAAAGAAAACCTGCTTGAGATCAGCAATGTAGTGCGCAGCACAGTGGACAATTTCAGCCGCCAGCTGCCATCGCAGGTCCAGGTCGAGATCTGGGGCGACAGCGCCGGCTATATCGCGGACCGCTTGGCGCTGTTGCGCTCAAACGGGGTGCAGGGGCTGATCCTTGTCACCTTGATGCTGTCGGTGTTCCTGAACGTGCGCCTGGCGTTCTGGGTGGCGATGGGTATTCCCGTTTCGGTCATGGGCGCGATTGCGGTCTCGGGCTCAAAATGGATCGACTATTCGCTGAATGATGTCACGACGTTTGGCCTGATCATTGCGTTGGGTATTCTGGTCGACGATGCCGTCGTGGTCGGAGAAAGCGTATTTGAGGAACGCCGCAACGGCAAAGACCCGATCAAAGACACGGAACGCGGTGTGCATCGTGTGGCCGTTGCCACCGTCTTTGGCGTCTTGACCACCATCGCTGCGTTTTTTCCGATGCTGTTGATCGACAATCCGCTGGGCAGGGTTCTGGCCGGGTTTGCAGGGATCGTGATCCTGACACTGATCTTCTCGCTGATCGAAAGCAAATTCATCCTGCCGGCCCACCTGGCGCAGATTTCGATGGGGCAAGAGCGTCGTTACCTGCTGACCCGCCTCTGGGGCCGGGTACAGGATACGGCACAGGGCGGGTTGAACTGGGTGCGGGATCGCCTCTACCAGCCGCTGCTTGTTGCGGCGGTGCGGCAGCGTTACGCCGTGCTGATCCTGTTCATCGCCGCAGCAACCCTGGGGCTTGGCCTGATGGTCAAGGGCAAGGTCAAAACGGTGTTCTTTCCAGAGGTGCCCGGCCAGGTTATCACGATGAACCTGGAAATGGACGCCCGCGCGCCCTTTGCCCTGACCCACGCCAACGTGGATCGGATCGAAGCCGAGTTGAACGCCCTGAACACCGAACTTGCCGCAGAGGCGGGCATGGCCAGGCCGCCTGTCCAGACGGTGTTTGCCATCATCAACAGTGCAGAAAACGCGCAGATCTACGCCGAGATGATCCCGGTGGCCGAGCGCCCCGATGTCCCGATCCTGACCGTGGTCCGCGCATGGCGCGACCGGGTGGGTGAGGTCGAAGGTGCGACCGAGTTGGAGTTCACCGGATCGGAAACGCTTGCCGGCGGCTTCCGCATCCGCCTGGCATCAAAAGACGAAGACCGGCTGCAAAAGGCCAGCGCCGAGATGAAAGACTTTCTGTCGAAGATCGATGGTGTGGCGAATGTGCGGGACGGGCTGGCGGGGGGACAACCTGAACTGAAACTCCGCCTGCGTCCGGACGCGCGGCACCTTGGATTCAACGCCGAGGCCCTGGCCAGGCAGATCGGCTATGGCTTCGGTGGCGCCGAGGTGACCAAGATCAGGCGTGATGGGTCCGAGCTGCGCGTAGTGGTGCAAAACGCGCGGGAAAACCGCGATACGCTCGCCGATCTGATGCAAACCCATTTGCGCAGCGCCTCTGGCGCCTGGGTGCCGCTTGAAACGGTTGCGGAAATCGAGGGCACCTATGCCGCAGGCACCATCGATCGTCGTGACGGAAAGCGCATGAATATGGTGGCCGCCTCCATCGACCGCGATGTTGTCGCCCCCGAAGAGGTTGGGCAAGCGGTGTTCGAACAGCTGGTTCCCGCGCTTGAGGCCAAGTTTCCCGGTGTGGCTGTGTTGCCTGCGGGCGAGTTGGAAGAAATGGCCAATATCAGCGACGGTCTCAAACGCGCACTGCTGCTGGCGGCTGTGTTGATCTATGTGCTGATGGCCGTGCCGCTGAAAAGCTATTGGCAGCCCTTCATCATTCTGGCCATTGTGCCCTTTGGCTTCGTCGCCGCCGCGGTCGGGCACCTGATCATGGATGTCTCACTGTCGCTGTTTTCGTTCTTCGGCATGCTGGCTCTGACCGGTGTGATCGTGAATGACAGCCTGGTCATGATCACCCGCTATAATCAGGCGCGCGACGAGGGCCAGCCGGTGAACCTTGCGCTCAAAAGTGCGGGCATCGGACGGTTCAAGGCGATCTTTCTGACCACCGCAACAACAGTGATCGGCCTGCTGCCGTTGCTGACCGAGACGTCCGAGCAAGCACAGTATCTGATCCCCGCGGCCATTTCACTTGCTTTCGGAGAACTCTTCGGCACCGCTCTCATGCTGCTACTCGTACCCGTGCTGATTGCCATCACCGAGGATTTTCTGGCCGTTTTCAAACCACCACTGCCGCACCCTTACGAAGAAAGGACAAAGCCATGACACGGCCCCTTCTGGTTCCCGCATTCGCCCTGATGACGCTGGCAACACCTGCCACCGCCGAAGGTTTGAATGTAACCGTCAACGGTATCCGCAACGACACAGGAAACATCGTGATCCTTGTATTCGATGACGCCCGCGCTTTTGACAGTATGGATGCCTGGGGCGCGATAGACTACGCCCAAATCCCATCCCGCAAAGGCAGCGTCAGCCACGAATTTGCCGACCTGAACGCGGGACCCTATGCGGTGCTGCTGTTTCATGACGAGAATGAAGACCAAGATCTGGCCATGACCGCCACGCACCTGTTGGAAGGCTTGGGATCAACTGGTGCCCCGACCTCTCAGGACGCGCCTGATTTCAAGGCTGCCTCGGTCTGGCCGGGTGATGTCCGCATTCGTATCCATTATGACCAGTAGCGCCACATGCTGACAGACCAAAAACTGACCATCAGCACGCTATTGTGCGTGTTCCGCTGGCGCGTCGGGCTTACATGGTTCCTGATCCTGTTAGAAACGGCCCTGACGGTTTTGATCCCGCTGTTCATCGGCTTCGCCATAGATGGCTTGCTGAACGGAGAGTTTCAGCACTTTGTGCATTTGGGTGCTCTGATGATCGCCCTCACGCTGATCGGCGTGATCCGGCGGATCTATGACACGCGCGTCTATGGCACCATCCGCGTCGAGTTGGGCAAGGTGCTGGCCACACGGTTTTCAAGCCTGCCCACATCGTCGCTGAACGCCCGGATCGGAATGGGGCGGGAACTGGCCGATTTTCTGGAAGAGATCCTGCCCTCGGCGCTTGCTGGGGTCGTGCAATTCGCCGTCTCTGCGGTATTGTTGTTTTATTTCTCACCCGCTCTGGCCCTGTCAGCCTGTGGAGTTCTTGTCGGAATGATATCCGTCTACGCCGTCTTTCATTCGACGTTCTGGCAATGGAACCGCGCATTGAATGAGCAGATGGAGCAACAGGTCAGCGTTTTGGAGCAACGCCGCACCCGCCCGGTGCTGGTTCATCTGAAAAAACTGCGTCGGTTCGAAATAAAGCTCTCGGATACTGAAGCCATTCTGTATGGCGTGATCTTTGTTTTGCTGATCGGTCTGATCCTGTTCAATCTCTGGTATGCAACGCAAAACCTGGACGCCACACCGGGAATGATCTTTTCGATCGTCAGCTATTCATGGGAGTTTGCCGAAGCCGCACTTGCCTTGCCGGTCACGCTCCAATCCTGGTCTCGTCTGTCCGAAATCACCGTTCGGTTGCAGAGCGGCTGAGATAATAGACTCTTGGTAAGAAGGTCTTAGATCAGGCGACCCCGAACCTGAACAGACGGTCCGTTGCAGCTATGAATAGTCTTTTCTCATCAACGCCGTTGCCGGCCAAGAACTATCCATCCCGTTGGCTCCCGCGGTCACCTCTTAATCGATGCAAAAACGCTCTCGCGTCAAATGAACAAAGTTGCGAACGGTTTCGAGGCTTTCTTCTTCCCGTGCATCTAGCATGTCCAGTACTTTGTCGCGCGTGGCACGGGCGTGTTCTAAGTTTTCAAACCCGTAAGCCACACCGTATTTTGCCAAGGGATGTGCGGCCTGCCATGCATCCTGATCGGCAAAGAATCCCGGTACAATGATGCTGTCACAGCCACAAATTGCCGCAAATTGCGAGTACATTGTGGCTTCATCATAAGAAATAAACGTCTCAACGCGGTTAAAGATATCATTGATCTCCACATGGCTGAGACGGTCAATCGCTATGGCTTTCGGATCTTCAGTTTCCGGAAGTCTTTCCTTAGCCCGCCCTTTCTTAACGATATAGGCCGTGCCTTGGCGATCTGCGCGATGTTCGTTTTTGTAGATCCGGTTCCGCCGCCACATGGTCAGCTCTGGTGCACCACCTGTCAATTCAGGAAGATCGAACATCTCGCCACAATGAAAGAACATCTCGTTTTTGGTAAACTCATATGGATGCAGGACGCCGGGTTTGTATAAGATCCAGCGCACGATGTTTCGGGCTTTAAGCGGGTTACGCAAAACCAGTTCGGGATAAACAACGATGGCATCGTTTGGCGCCGATTTGCCTTCAAAAACAGGAACGCCCAGCGTCTTATACTCAGGTTTTGGCCGGAAAAACTCGGCAATCCGCCGGCGCTTCCCTTTTGGATTCTGGTTCGGCATAGGCCACATCTCAGCAGTTTCACCAAATGAAATCAAAGTTTTACCAAGTTGATGAAGAAAGATCGCGCCCCCATTGTTTTCGTTGTAAGAAGGCGCGCAGATAATATATTTCATTTGATCTTCTCAAAATAGCCGTGCGCGACGTTTATGACTTCGTCGAGCTGTTCCGGCAACGTGTAATACATTGGCAAGCGCACCAGGCGCGCAGATATGTCATCGGTAACTGGCAAAACATCGCCATGAGTACGGGCCAATCGCCGCCCGGCCGGGGCTGAATGCAACGGGACATAGTGAAAGGGTGCGTTGATGCCATGATCCCGCATGTGCTGAATTAAGGCGTCACGATCGTTAACATCGCGCGTCAAAAGGTAAAACATGTGACCGTTTCCGACCGTATCTTTGGGGATTACCGGACGTTTCAGACGACCTTTTTCTTCGAGGTCCGCAAACGCGTTGAAATAGCGGCTGAACATTTGGATGCGCCGATCGTTAATCTCTTCCGAGTTTTCCAACTGGGCATAAAGGAAAGCCGCGATCAATTCTCCGGGCAGGAAGGATGATCCGATATCAACCCAAGTGTATTTATCTACCTGACCTCGCAAGAAATTCGAGCGGTTTGTGCCCTTCTCGCGGATAATTTCTGCGCGTTCTACCAGGTCGGGGCGATTTATAGTGATCACCCCGCCTTCGCCCGAAATGATGTTTTTGGTTTCATGGAAGCTGAAAGCCGCCATATCACCCAAAGAACCACATTTTCGACCTTTGTAGGTTGAACCAAGCGCCTGTGCGGCATCCTCGATCAGCAAGAGATCATGGACACGAGCGATCTCGGCCAGGCTATCCATATCGGCGGCAAAACCAGCGTAGTGAACAGCCACAATCGCACGCGTATTTGCCGTCACAGCGTTTTGAACCTGAACTGGATCGATGTTAAGAGTCGTGGGATCAATATCGACAAAAACCGGAGTTGCCCCCCGAAGGGCGATCGCATTTGCTGTCGAAACAAAGGTGAATGACGGTAAGATTACTTCATCACCCGGTTTCAGATCAGCCAGAATGGCTGTCATCTCAAGCGCAGCAGTACAGGAATGAGTCAGAAGTGCGGTATGCGAATCTGTTAATTTGACCAGAAGTTCATTGCACAGTCGCGTGTAGTGCCCATCTCCCGACAATTGCCCCCGTTCGATGCAATCGCGGATATAATTGAGCTCCTGCCCAACCATAGATGGGGTATTAAAAGGTATCTTGAACATGATTTCTCAGAGCCTGAAACTCGCTCAGCCACACTAGCTAACGGTTACGGCAAAATACAACAAACTTTGGAGCAAAAAGTGAATTCAATGCCAATTTAGGCATTGTCGCTCGGGTTGTTGGACGATCGTCTAACTCAAAATCGCTTTCCGCGTCGTGAAAGGCGTATCTTCAATGATACCTATTGTTGCGAACTAACAGAATGCCTGAAAAGCACGCGAGCAAAGCATATTCTATCAATAGGATGTCTCCGCCGTTTCAGGGAGCCACAGGCTCAGTTCATCTTCCAGATACCGGTCAAATGACAAATCCCACGATGTTCCGGGCCAGAGAAGTTGTAGCTGCTTTTTCCGGGGCCGGTAGACGGCGGTGTAGAGCGTGCCAAAGCCCGATTTGAACGCCGTGGAATAAAGCGGCGGGCGCAGGAAGGCGTCGATAAAGCGTTTTTCGCTTTCGGGGTGCTGGTTGAGGCGGTTCAGCAGGAAACGCTCGCGCTCCACGGTGGCGGTAAAACGCGCGTGTTTGGACCATTCCACATGGCCCTGATGATTGGTCGCCACCGGCACGTCCGAGATTTGCGGATGTCGGTCCGGCGCCAGGTACACGGTGTTGTGGGTGTGTTCAGCGTCCAGAACGGTGACGTTATAGCTCATGTGGCAGGGAATGCGGCACAGGGTATCGACCGCCTCCTGCGTCGTTTCGCAGGTTTGCAGCACATAGCGCAGGATCAGCGGTACGCCGAACCCGTCGCCCACCTCGCGCCGTCCGCCGAAGGTCAGCGAGACCGTCAGGCCAGCATCGTTAATCCCGTCCAGCAAGCCCAGAATACCGTCGCTCATGCCGATCACACCGCGCCCGTCCCAACGGGTTTTCAGCAGGGCGGCATCAAATGTTTTCGGATGATAGTCATAATTGCGCACCAGAAACGGAGACTTTCCACGCCAAACAGCCTGGCTGCAGCCCGACAGATATTTCGGCGGGCAGTAAAAGCTGAGAAACCGCGCCTGGCTGTCTTTGCCGCCCACAAGCTCAACCGCTTGTTCATAAAGCGGCAGAATCTCTGGCATGTGACGCTCTAATGCCCGCAGGCATTCGCGATAGGTGGGGCGCGCCGCATACCCCTCTTGCGCCCACCATTTGTGGTAGGCGGGCCAGTATTCGGCAAACAGCCCGGCCAGCTTGGGGCCGGGCTGTTCTTCGTCGATTGAGCGAAAAACAAGCGCCATTGGGCTTTCTACATGATTTTGAACGCAGGGTCTTCCATCGGCTGCGCCGCTGGCAGCGGCTCTGCCGCATAGGCCGAGGTGATGCCGTGGATCCATTTCTTCGACTTGTCAGTCAGCTTGAAGCCTTTGGTCATCGACCGGCCCCGTGTCACCAGTATGCCCAGATCGGCCCCCTCATAGCGGTAGTCGCCGACATTCGAGATGCGCAGGAAAAACGCCTCATTCTCGCCCACCGCGCGGCGGTGATAGTCGAACCGGTCAAACACCACACGGCCATCTTCGAGCATCTTGTAGATGCCCGATTGCGGCGCCTGGGTGATACGATCCACGCTGTCATCGGTGTGTTTGATCACCATCTGCGACCAACTGTCGATCATGTCCGGGTCGGCCCAGCGGGCGTTCAGTTCCTCGACATCCAGCTTGAAGGGTTTCTTGCTGAACTCCAGGAGGTGGAACAGGAACAGCGGCGCATCGGCGTGGGCAAAGGCCGCGTGATTGGTCATCGAACTGGCCCCGGTGATACGCGGGTTCAATTCTCCCAACCAAAGCTCACCGGTCTTTTTGTCGATCAGGAAGTCGAGCTCGAAATAGCCGCGATAGCCGGATTTGCGCAGTTCCTCGCCAAACTGGAAGGTCAGTTGCCGCGCCTGTTCGCGGGCTTTGGGCGGGAATGCGGTCGAGAAGATCTCATTCCCGCACCAGCCGCCACGATAAGGGGTCAGTTCCTTGAAGCCCACAAGCTCGGTCATCAGCGGGCCAACGATGGTGCCCTCGGACGTGGCACAGGCCTCGATCGCCGCACCACGACAGTCGATCCGCTTCATGATCTTGATCTCGCCCTCGCCGACGATCTCATCCTTGTGTTTGTTGAAATCCGCCTCGGACTTGATGAAGAAAGTGGTGTGGCCGCTGTCGCCAAAGGCCGATTGCAGCACCAGATCGTGCCCCAGCCCGGCCTTGTCGCAGATCTTCTGCAGATGGTCATAGCTTTTGACCACGCTCAAAGTGTTTGGCACCGAGGGCACGCCGGCTTTGTTGCCGATGCGGACCGTTTCGATCTTGTTGTCGCATTTGGTGCGCAGTTTGGCCTTGGGGAACCACAGCTGGCCGCCCAGTTCCTTGACCAGCTTTTCGGTCGTCTCATCGAACATCAGGAAGACAAACTTGGGCTTGCCACCGCGCCGTTTGACCAGATCGATGACCTCTTTGTGCTGCAGCAGATAGTTGTTGATGTCCTCGATGGACTGGAACTCATCATGCGGCATTTCAGAAGGCACAAACACGTTCGGATGTCGCCCGTCAAAGCAATCCATGTAGCAGATATAGGTGAAATTCATCACCCACTCATCCAGCCCCAACAGGTTGAAATTGGTCGCCGATACAAAATAGATCGGGTCCTTGTTGGTGTGGAAATACCGGCGAATTTCCGAGATGTTCTTGAGCACCTTCTTTGGCATGATTGTTGTCCTCCCTGACCCCTTAGGGGTTCTTGACTGATTTCAAAGCGTCTTCGGTAAAAATGCGCAGGCCCAGATCGGCGCGGAAACCGTGGATTTCCGACACGTCAAGCTCTTGCATGAATTTCAGGATTTCCGGGCTGATCACCTGCCCCGGCACCAATATGGGGAACCCTGGCGGATACGGGATCACAAACGTGGCCGAGACCATTTCCTCGCCCGCTTCCAACCGTTCCAGCATGTCCTTGTCCGGTTCCACGTAATCGCAATTGTCCTCGTCATAAGACAGGAAAAACGCGGTGCGGATGTCGCCCGCTTCGGTGCCTTTTTCACAGCGGAACGCATCGTGGAAGCGGCTGAAATCCGGCAAGGGCGGGACATGTTCACTCAGGTTCCGGACGCGTTTTTCAAAGGCGCGTTTTTCCATCTTGGACGCATCGTCCATCAGATCGTCAAGCTCCTTGGCGATCTCGACCAGTACCTCGATCAGATAGGCGACAGAACTGCGCGTGGTGCCGATATTGGTCATGAACAGCACGGTATTGCGCGAGGTCTTGTTGATCTGGATGCCGTATTTGTCCATCAGGATCTTGGTCTTGAACGTATCGCCATCCCAACCTGTCGCACCCACATGCAGGGTGATGCGGGTGGCATCCAGAACGAATTCGTCTTTGGCCCAGCAATCCCAGACATCAGCCCAACCCTGATCGGGATCGAAATAGCTGGTCATGCCGCTTTCGCGATATTCTTCAGGGATCATGTCGCCCGCTGTGACCAGCTTGAAGTACTTTTTCAGCAACGGATGGGTCGTCACCGCCCGCCGGATCGCCATGGCGCTTTCGACCTGGCGCTGCACAAACTCGTAGCCTTCGATCTCGACCTGCCGGCGCCCCACATCCAGCGAAGCGATGATCTGATAGTTGGGCGAGGTCGAGGTGTGGGTCATATAGGCCTCGTGAAACGCCTCTTCGACCGCGCCTTTGAACTGCTGGTCGTTGACATGGATCATCGAGCCCTGCCTGAGCGCGGTCAGCGTCTTATGCGTCGATTGCGTCGCATAGACCCGCACTCGGGCATCGGGGGGTGCAATCAGGCGAGTATCTAGCCAGGCCTCATCGTCCTTGCCGTCCAGATCCTTTTGTTGGGCCGCGTAGGCCTCGGCATGGTCAGCGGTTCGGAACTCTTCTCGCAGGATATTGGCCGAACGCATCGCGGTACGCACGCGGGTGTTGGGCGCAAATCGGGCATAGCCGAACCAGGCCTCATCCCACAGGAACACAAGGTCTTTTTTGATCGCCAGACATTCCTGCATCACGCGCTGCACGTTATAGACAATGCCGTCAAAGGTGCAGTTGGTCAGCAAGACCATGCGGACCTGATCCAACTTGCCCTCTGCCCGCAGGGCCAGCAGCTTGTGCTTGATCTCTCGGATCGGCACCGCGCCATACATCGAGTAGTCATGCAGCGGGTAGCTGTCCATGTAGACCACGCTCGCCCCGGCCAGCACCATGCCGTAATGGTGCGATTTGTGGCAGTCGCGGTCGACCAGCACGATATCACCGGGCCTGACCAGCGCCTGCACCACGATCTTGTTGCAGGTCGAGGTGCCGTTGGTGGCGAAATACGTCTGCTTTGACCCGAACGCCCGCGCGGCAGCCTCTTGCGCCTCTTTGATCGGGCCTTTGGGTTCCAATAGTGAATCCAGCCCGCCCGAGGTGGCCGAGGTTTCCGCCATGAAGATGTTCGAGCCGTAAAACGCCCCCATATCCTGAATCCAATGGCTGCGGCTGATGGACTTGCCGCGGCTGATCGGCATCGCGTGGAACACGCCAGTGGGCTGTTTGGAATATTCCTTGAGCGCGGTGAAGAACGGAGTTTTGAACCGCCGCTGCACCCCGCGGAGGATGTTCAGGTGCAGTTCCAGAAAGTCTTCCTGATTATAGAACACCCGTCGGCACAGACCCAAATCCAGCCCCGCAATATCCTCGGCCGAACGGTCGGTGATCAGATAGGCATCCAGCTCCGGGCGCAACATACCGATGCGGCGGCAGGTTTCAGGGCCGTATTCCGACGGCGACAGCGCATCCAGATCGGTGCCCTCGCCATACAGGCTGACATAGCGGCCCAGCACATTGGTTTCGTTCTTGGATTTCAGGCTCAGGCCCGGTCGCACGATGACCGCCTGCACATTCTGGTTGAACAGCACCCCGATCAGCGCGTCCTCGACGCTGGGAACCACGACGGTTTCGTAGATAAACGGGTCTTCGCTGCGGCGCATGCGTTGCAGGCTGGATTGCAAAAACCGTTCCTGATGCTCATTCACTTCGTCAACGATCATGACCTCGAAATAAGGTCGTCCCAGGGCACGGGCCTCGTGGGACTGGGTCGATTCATCCTCAAACTCATCGATATCGGTTTCGTCCGAGATCAGCGGAATGGACCGGCGTCGAAACGCGCCCGAGGTTAGCGCCCGCGACACGCGCCTGACCGCTGTCGAAAAATCCGTGAAATTTCCATGATCCAGCAACCGGCGCAGATAATCAAAAGCAGAGGCGCCGGGAAAAGCAAAATACTTCTCGATCGGCGCCAGGGCTTCCATCAGCGCGCGGGCGCGCTGAATCTGGTCGCTGTCGCGATGCAGCGCTTCTGCGGTTTCACGCAGTGCGCTCCATCTGTCGGCCCTCAGCTGTGATCCGCTGAAATAATCTGAAACTGACGGAATGGCTTCGGTCTTGGATGTGCTTTTCATTGTGTAATTGGTCCTCCCTACCAATACCCATCAAAAGTCCGACGATATCAGTCCGTTCCAGAACGCCCTTTGTAGACATAGAAATTGTCGGGTCTCGTCATCTCGGTTTCGGCATATCCCAGCGCGGTTCTGGGGTCGGAAACGTCGACACCCGCTGAATCGCCCCTCTGCGGAATGCGCAGCGGACCCAGCGTGTGCAGATAGGCGTCCGCCCCGCTGGTGCGGTCATAGACCGGGAATTCCGCCTCGCGGTCGCGGAAGCTTTTGAGAACCTGCCCCAGACCCTTCAGCCCGACCTCGCGCTGTCGGCGGACCTGATCCAGATCGACTTCAATGGGGAAAATGTCTTCCTGACCGGCGGATTGGTGCAGCACCGTGGCCGAAGGATCGACCACCAGCGACCGGCCCACGCCCCCCGCAGCCAGCCCGTTCACATCGAACACATAGCACTGGAACTGCGCGGCGGTGGCTTTGGCAATCGACAACTCGGCCTCGCGGTCGGTAGTGCCGGTCAGAACCGGGTGCAGCAGAACCTCGACACCCTGAGATGTCAGGTGGCGCGTGGTTTCAGGGAACCAGATGTCATAACAGATCGACAGGCCGAACCGACCCACATCCGGCACGTCGAAAATGCAGAACTCGGTGCCGGACGCGATGCTTTGTTCGTAGGGCTTGAACGGGAACATCTTGGAATATTTCGAGACGATCTCACCATCGGGGTTGATCACCACCGAGGTGTTGAAGATCCGCCCGTCCTCGTGTTTTTCAAACATCGAGCCGGGGATGAGCCAGATGCCATAGCGGCGCGCTGCGTCCTGAAACCGCGACAGGTCATCATTGGGGAACGGCTGTGCAAATCGATCCAGCGGACCATAGGGGGCCAATTCGCTGAAAAGCGCCATCTGGGTCCAGGGAAACCGCGCCATCATCACGTCAATTCGATGCAGCATGGCCTCAACATTCGACTGCAGGGCGCCGACATGCATCTGAATTCCGGTTATCGCAAAGGGTGTCATTGTATGTCTTCTTCTCTTATTTCCACCGATTGCAGCGACCGGCTTGGGCCGTCACATTTATCGGAACACAAAATCGGCAGCTTGCGCAAGCTTGGTCAAAGCGGGACCGAGGGGCGATGACATTCCTCAACCCGCCGCATCCCCGGTATCTTCGACACCTGCTGGTTCGACAAAATCAATGTCGTTTCGGACCCAGAAGAACCGAAAGCCGCAGCTTCGCAGCCATTTTTCCAGACGATCCAGGCTGGACCATTCCCGTCTGAGACCGCGCGTGGATTCAACCAAAGCCCATTGCCCGTCCACCAAGAAGTAGACCGTCCAGGTGTTGGGATGTGCCGAGTGGTTGGCAAAACCGCCGCTGACCACTTCGCGCGCGGTGCGTACGGCAACCGGATAATCGCCGATCCGGTTTTCGGCTGCGAGGATAGCCAGATCATTCTGGCGGATCGTGAAAGTTGGAAAAGGTGCGTCGTTCATGGTTTGCCTGTCAAAGAACACACCCATTCCGGTACCTCACGATCCGCCTGTATGACAACCTCGGACAGGATCACGCGGCTTCGGTCTGCTCTGCTGTCTCGGCAGCTTCGACCACGGCCTCGGCTTCGTGATCGTGAATGGCGCGCAGCAGCGCTTTGCGGCGTTCGCTGATATCCTCGGATTTCAGGTTCTCGATCCGGGTCGCCAGCGTCCAGATATGACCGAACGGATCCGCCACGGTGGCGCAACGTTCACCCCAATAGGTATCGGCAGCATCGGCAACCAGTGTTGCGCCCTTGTCCAGCGCGGTCGCCAGCGCGGCGTCGGCATCTTCGACATACATGTGGTGGCCCACCGGGATGACCGTGCCGGGAATGGTCGGAACATGCGTGCCCCAACCCGCAGTGACAAACAGCATCGAGTTGCCGATTTTAATGGCGGCAAAGCCGGGGGCCTCTTCGGCGTCATAAACCTGGATCTTGGCATCAAAGGCGTTTTCATAGAATTCCAGCGCAGCCGGAACGTCAGCAACCGCAAGCGATGCGGTGCATGTGCGATAGCCACGGGGCAAAGTGGCAGGCTTCTTTTTCATCTCCGAAATCTCCGAATTGGGCGCGGGTCGCCCGATGGAACATGCGGGGAAATTCCCGCACTATGGACTATACTGTGGATCAGATTCGCATTTTTGGCAACACTATGATGCATAGTGATGTGTCGCCCCGGCAACAGCTTAGAATGTCGGCGGGGTGCAGGCGCTGATGATGCGGCATTTTTCCGGACCGACCTGCCGGAACCTGTGCGGTGTGCGGCTGTCAAAGTAATAGGCATCGCCCGGCCCCAGCACCTTACGCCGATCACCGACGGTGACCTCGACCCGCCCCGAGACCACGATGCCGCCCTCTTCTGCCTCGTGCCCATACATCACGCGACCCGTGTCTGCGCCCAGGTCATAGGTTTCCTGAAGGATCATCATCGCGCGGCCATGCAGGTTTGACCCGACCTGCCGCAGCGACAACCCGCCCTTCCCGATCTCGGTCAGGTCTTCGGCGGCGTAGAACACGGTTTGCTCTGTTTCGATCTCGAAGGAAAAGAAGTCGGACATGCTGATGGGAATGCCCTGCAATATCCGGCGCAGCGCCCCGACCGAAGGGTTCATCTTGCCCGACTCAATCAGCGAAATGGTCGAATTCGGCACGTCCGATTTTTTCGCCAGCGCCCGCTGCGACAGGCCCGCCCGTTCGCGCAGGGCACGCAGGCGTGGTCCAAGGGTCAAATCATCCTGATCGGCGTTTTTCATGTTCACTATCCGCAACACTTTCTAGTGCCGGGACCGTAGATCAAGGGCTTACGATGGGCAAGAAACAGGCTTTCGCCTGAGGCTGTGGGCACTACAGTCACGCGGTCAGATTTACGGGCGCGCGCGCCCGATAACCCGAAAGGACGCAAGATGCTGAATGCTCAGATTGCTGAACGCCGCACCACCTCGATCGCGCAGGGCGTGGGTATGCAGACGCAGGTCTATGTGGACCGTGCCGCAAATTCCGAGGTCTGGGATGTCGAGGGCACGCGCTATATCGATTTCGCCGCTGGCATCGCCGTTGTGAACACCGGGCATTGCCACCCCAAGGTGATGGAAGCGGTGCAAAAACAGGCCGCGCATTTCACCCATACCTGCCATCAGGTTCTGCCTTATGAGACATATATCCGTCTGGCCGAGCGTCTGAACGACAAGGTGCCAGGGGATTTCGACAAAAAGACCGTCTTTGTCACGACCGGCGCCGAAGCGGTTGAGAACGCAGTTAAAATTGCCCGCGCTGCCACTGGACGCCCCGCCGTGATCGCCTTTGGCGGTGGCTTCCATGGCCGCACCTTCATGGGCATGTCGCTGACCGGCAAGGTACAGCCTTATAAGGCAGGCTTTGGGGCGATGATGCCTGACACCTATCACGTGCCCTTCCCGGTCGAACTGCATGGCACCTCGGTCGAGGACTCGCTGGGCGCGCTGACCAAGCTCTTCAAGGCCGATCTGGACCCGGGCCGCGTGGCCGCCATCATTATCGAGCCGGTTCAGGGCGAAGGCGGTTTCTACCCTGCCCCGGCCGAGCTGATGCGGGGTCTGCGCGCGCTGTGTGATGAACACGGCATCGTGCTGATTGCTGACGAAGTGCAGACCGGCTTTGCCCGCACCGGTAATCTCTTTGCGATGGACGCCTATGACGTAGCTGCCGACATCACCACCATGGCCAAGGGTCTGGCCGGTGGCCTGCCGCTGGCGGCGGTCACGGGCCGCGCCGATCTGATGGATGCGGCGCAGCCCGGCGGTCTGGGCGGCACCTATGGTGGCAACCCGCTGGGCATCGCCGCCGCCCACGCGGTGATGGATGTGATCGAGGAAGAAGATCTGTGCGCCCGCGCCAATGAGCTGGGCTCGCGCCTGAAACAGCGGCTGGAATCCATCCGCGCCTGCACACCCGAAATCGTCGACATTCGCGGCCCCGGCTTCATGGTCGCGGCCGAGTTCAACACCACCGACGGCAGCGCCCCAAACCCGGAAATGGCCAACGCGGTGCGGGCCGAGGCGCTGAAACGCGGATTGATCCTGCTGACCTGCGGCGTATATGGGAACGTAATTCGTTTCCTCGCGCCGCTGACGGTGCAGGATGAAATCTTTGCCGAGGCAATGGACATTCTTGAGGCCTCGGTCGATGCGGTGAAAGGAGCCTGAATATGCTGGATACCAAAGTGACCAAGCTGGATCTGAAAGATCCCGGCCTGCTGGAAACCCGTGCCTATATCAACGGTGAATGGGTTGACGGCGCGGCGACTTTTCCCGTGTATAACCCCGCCACCGGCGATCTGATTGCCAATGTAGCCGATATCAGTGTCGAAGGCACCGCGCAGACCGTTGATGCGGCTTATGCGGCGAAGAAAGAATGGGCCGCGCAAACCGGCAAGGAACGCGCAGCGATCCTGCGCAAGTGGTTCGATCTGATGGTCGAAAACGCCGATGATCTGGCCACCATCCTGACCGCCGAGATGGGCAAACCTTGGGCCGAGGCGCGCGGCGAAATCCTCTATGGTGCGTCTTTCATCGAGTGGTTCTCGGAAGAGGCCAAGCGCGTCTATGGCGACGTCATCCCCGGCCACCAGCGCGACAAGCGCATCGTGGTGCTGAAACAGCCCGTGGGCGTGGTGGGTTCGATCACGCCATGGAACTTCCCCAACGCCATGATCGCCCGCAAGGTCGGCCCGGCGCTGGCGGTGGGCTGTACATTCGTGGCGCGCCCCGCGACGCTGACACCGCTGTCGGCATTGGCGATGGCAGTTCTGGGTGAACGTGCGGGCATTCCGGCGGGTGTGTTCAACGTCATCCCCGGCACCGACAGCTCGGGCGTGGGCAATGAGCTGTGCACCAATGACAAGGTGGCCAAGATCACCTTTACCGGATCTACCCGTGTGGGTCAGATCCTGATGCGTCAGGCCGCAGGCACCATCAAGAAGATGTCGCTTGAGCTGGGCGGCAACGCGCCCTTTATCGTGTTCGACGATGCCGATGTGGATGCCGCCGTGGACGGTGCGATGATCGCCAAGTTCCGCAACAACGGCCAAACTTGCGTCTGCGCCAACCGGATCTATGTGCAGGCGGGCGTCTATGACGCATTCGCCGCCAAACTGGCCGAAAAGACCAAGGCGCTGAGCGTCGGTGACGGGTTCGGCGACGGCGTGACCACCGGCCCGCTGATCAACGACGCCGCGGTCGCGAAGGTCGAGGAACATATCTCGGACGCGGTCTCAAAAGGTGCAACCGTCACTTTGGGTGGCAAGCGATCCGATTTGGGCGGCACGTTCTTTGAACCCACCGTCCTGACCGGCGTGACCCGCGACATGGTGGTGGCCAAGGATGAAACCTTTGGCCCTGTCGCGCCCCTGTTCAAGTTCGAGGACGAGGACGACGTCGTCGCCATGGCCAATGACAGCGAGTTCGGCCTGGCCTCGTATTTCTACAGCCGCGATCTGGCGCGCGTCTGGCGCGTGGCCGAGGCACTGGAATCGGGCATGGTGGGCATCAACACCGGCCTGATCTCGACCGAGGTTGCACCCTTTGGCGGTGTCAAACAGTCCGGTCTGGGCCGCGAAGGGTCCAAATACGGCACCGAGGATTTCCTTGAGATCAAATATCTCTGCATGGGCGAGATATCCTGACCCCCCGGCCTTGGGGTCTGCCTCCAAGCGCCACGATAAGGACCGGGCTTCGCACAAGCCCGGTCCTTTTTTTATGACATGTTCGACACCACTTCGCTGAGCGTTTCTGCCCGACGGATCAGTTCGATGGACAGCTCGCCCGACTTGGTGCTGACACCATAAACGGCGATGCGCGGCAGGCTGTTATAGTCAAAATGATTGCTGAAGTAATACGCGCCGGTGTCATAGATCGCCACGTAATCATTGGGATCAAGCCGCGGGATCAGCACATCCTTGGCCACCAGATCAGCCGCGAAACAGCAGGGCCCCGCCACGTCTGTTTGCACCTTGTCCTCGGTTTTTAGCGTGCCATCCGGTGTGAAGCCTTCGACGCGAATGGGCCATGCCGCAGGCAGGAAAGCGGTGCGCGTCATGATCTGCGCGCCCGCATGGGTGGTCGCGATATGGCGCCCTCCGGCGTTCTTTGTGTATTCCACGCGGGTTGCCATGAACCCGTTCTTGGCGGCAATGGCGCGGCCAAACTCGGTTTTCACGGTGTATTTCCCGGTGAACAGCAATGGCACGTGCTGTTGCAGCACCTCGGCATATTCGGCAAAGGTCGGCTTGACCTCGGGCGAGGCAAAGTTGACCGGCAGCCCGCCCCCGATATCCAGCCGGGTGATCTGCTGTTCACCCTTGCGGGTGTTGATCTCTTCGGCGACGGCCACCAGTTCCCCGATACCCTGCGCCATCAGCTCCAGCGGGCAGCCTTGCGATCCTGCATGGGTGTGGATCGAGGTCAGCCAGGGGTATTTCAGATAGTAGTCGATCAGCGTCTCGCGATTGCCCGCATCACCAATGGGATAGCCGAATTTCGACGTGTTGGTCGCGGTGCTGGTTGATGAGATCGCGCCCGAGCCGATCTGCGGGTTGATACGAAAGCCGATGATGGCCTCGGAATTTGGGTAATCCTCAATCAGGCCCGCAACACGCTCCAATTCCTGTTCATTGTCCAGATTGAAGGCGATGGAATGTTTCAGACATTGCCGCAGATCGTCCATCGTCTTGGCCGGCGAGTCGAAGATAATCTTGGGGATATCGAACCCGGCGGATTGCGCCATGGTCAGTTCACCGGGGCTGGCAACCTCGGCCCCAATCCCGCATTGAGAGATTTTCATCAGTACATGGCGCAGCGAATTCGCCTTGACCGCGAAGGTGTGTTGAAAATTATCGGGAAACGCGGCGATCAGATCATTGATCGACTTTTGCAGACCATCAAGGTCCATAAAGCCCAACACGGTGCTTTCACTGTCCAAAAGCCGGTCTTGGATTGCGCGTTGCAGGATCTGATGCTCTCGGTTCATGGGCGGCTCCGGTCTTGATGGGAATGACTGTGCTTGAAATGAAAGCGGCGGCTCGATTGAGCCGCCGCGATCTAGGTCTTTTGGGCTACTGCCCCAGCGCCACACCTTCGCGGCGAGGATCGGCCGCTCCGATCAGCTGACCATCCTTGATCAGGATCGCATGCAGGCCCGAGTTCAGGTCGACCGTCTTGACCTCATGCCCCTTCGCGGACAGCGCCTCGGCAAAGTCCGCCGCTGCGGTTTCCTGCTCGACATCCATGCTGGAACCGTTGCGGTGCACGAAGTGACCGGTCTCGATGGCGTCCTGCGGATCCATGTCCCAGTCGAGGATCGCGATGATGGTCTTGGCCACATAGTTGATGATGCGGCTACCACCGGGCGAGCCGATCAGCAGATAGGGCTCACCATCCTTCATCACGATAGTCGGCGACATCGAGCTGCGCGGGCGTTTGCCGCCTTCGACGCGGTTGGCTACCAGACGGTCGCCATCCTTGGGCGCGCGGTCAAAGTCGGTCAACTCGTTATTCAGCAGGAAGCCCCGCACGAAGACACGGCTGCCAAAGAAGGTCTCGATGGTCGTGGTCATCGACAGCGCATTGCCATACTGGTCGCGGATCACGATATGGCTGGTGCCGGGACGATCCGGGTTCTGCGACGGCGCAAACAGCGCGGTGTGATCGCGCGGTGGCTCACCTGCTGACCGCTTTTCGCTGGCCGCAGCCGGGTCGATCATTTCCGAGCGCAGTTTCAGGTAGTCCTTGTCCAGCAGACCTTTGACCGGCACGTCAACGAAATCGCTGTCAGCCATATAAAGCGCGCGGTCGGCATAAGCCAGTTTGGCCGCTTCGGCGTACAGGTGCGCCAATTCGGCGTTCCAGCCGGTGCCCTTGAGGTCAAAGTTGTTCAGGATACCCAGAATCTGACCCACGGTCAGACCGCCCGAGGTCGGCGGGCCCATGCCGCAGACGTCATAGCCACGATAATCGGCACAGACGGCAGGGCGGATCTTGACCCGATAGGCGGCCATGTCTTCCAGCGTGATGTTGTTTTCCACCTTGGACGTGGAATCCGCTGCGGCCACGATATCCTCGGCAATCGGGCCGTGATAGAAGGCATCCGCGCCCTGATCGGCCAGAATACGCAGGGTTTCGGCAAAGGCAGGGTTCTTCAGCAGGGTGCCCTCGGTCAGCGGGCTGCCATCTGCGTTGAAGAAATATTCCTTGGCGCCGGGGAACACGTCCAGATAGCGTTCACGGTCGATGGTCGACTGGATCGAATTCGCCATACGTGGCGAAACCTCGAACCCGTTCTCGGCCTGTTCGATGGTCGATTGGAACAGCGAGGCCCAGTCTTTCTTGCCATAGAGGTTGTGGGTCACTTCCATCAGACGCAGAATGCCCGGCACACCCACGGCCTGCCCGCCCGAGATCGCCTCGGCAAACGGAATCTTCTCGCCCTCGGCGTTCAAGAACCGTTCGGGCGTGGCTTTGGCAGGCGCTTTCTCGCGCGCGTCAAAGGTGGTCAGCGTCTCGGATTCCGCATCCCAATACAGCATGAACGCACCACCGCCGATACCCGAGGATTGCGGTTCGACCAGGTTCAGCATCAGCTGGACGGCGATCATCGCGTCTGCGGCTGTGCCGCCTGCGGCCAGAACGTCATAGCCTGCCTTGGCGGCAATCGGGTTGGCCGCCGAGACCATGAATTCAGTGCCAGTGACCGAATCTTTGTCTTCCCATCCATAGCCATATTCCGGCGCAGGATCCTGCGCGCTGGCTGCGCCTGCGATGGCCCCAAAGGCCAGCGCCGCGCTGGTTCTCAAAAATGTCCTCATCAAAAATTCCTCCGTTTGATGACGAGAGTATTCAAAAACTTATTCACTGGTACTTTTGAACATTGCTGCCCCGATCCCAGAGGGATCAGCGCACCACATAAACCGAGACATCCGAGTGTCTGACCACCCGCGCTGCGTTCGGACCCAGCAGGTAATCCTTGAGGTCGGGCCGGTGCGCGCCGATGACGATCAGGTCGCTGCCGGCGGATTGCGCGGTATGCAAAATCTCTTGATAGGCGGTGCCGGTGGCCACGACATGGCGGACCTTTGCATTCCGCGCATCCCCCAGAACGGATTTGCTCAGCGCTTCAAGCGCCTCCTGCGCCTTTGCCACCGCCTGTTCATGATGTTCAGGCTCAAAGAAACTGCCGACGAAAGATTCACCAAAATCCGGCAATACGGTGACAATATCCAATTGCGCATTGTCGAGTTCCGCCAGACGCCCGGCCTGGCGCAGCACTTCGGCATCGGTCTCGGGTTTACCGGCATCCACGGCACAGAGGACGGATTTTATCATGGTGTTACCTCTTGTTCATTTGTGCGGGCTGCGCGGTTTTTTTGCAGGAAGGCGATGAGGG
>NZ_JBQFOA010000011.1:0-158491 GCF_056532975.1 Ruegeria sp. H6 | reverse complement strand
TTGAGGAAGCTTCTGAACAGAAATATCAGGGGGGTCACTTTTGGACGCCGATTACCCCAATACAGGGGTCAATTTTGCATGCCGTTTCACAACGATAATCGGTTGCAGGTCGCCGTAGGCGATGGCCCATTCGACTTTCAGGTCGCTAATCACTGCGTCGAATTTCTCGCGCTGTGTGCGGCTCATAGTGTCGATGATTTCTTGCCCACGTGCGAGCGGGTCTGCTTGTTCATTCATTTTGAAATTCCTTGGCTTGAATGATGTCGAGAAGGTTAGCCTCAAACGCTTCGGTCCATTGTGGCTTGGCTCGAAGTCGTGGGAGGAGATCGGTAGGACGAAAAAGCTTGTGGCTACGTCCGCTGGTCTTTGGGCCGTCGATAGATGGCAGGCCGCGCACTACAGCGCGGACGCGATAGAGGCCCCATTTGTCCGCCGTCGCGGCCCGAATATCGTTTGTTGACACGCAATAAGTCTCAATGCCTTGCGGCACGTTGCTGCTCCTTTCAGGATTGGGAAAAGGCCCACGACCCCGCCGTGGACAGGTCAATTACTAAGCTGACCTATGTGGAAAAATTTACCACAAAATGCAGTTTTTTCAACTTGGAACGGGTCACCCACTCATAGTGAGCAACTACGAATATATAAATTCACGCTACCTGCGATATACCAAAAGCAGACGGTTCCGGTTGTTCGATGATCAGTCTCTAGCGTCAGTGAGTTAGCTCTCTAAGCCACGATGAAACCAATTTAGCCAGATCGATTTTGGCGGTGGCTCAAGCGACCAACTCTGGGCCAACCGTCTCCGAAACTCGTTGGACAGTATATCCACAAATTGGCCCTGCGGCGGTAGCTTCCTTTGCATTCGCCAAGGTATGACCACTCGCGCGCCAGACTGAGACCTCCTCTCCGAGAACCTTTTGGCAAATCATGCAAAGGCTACAGAAAATCTTGGGTCCCATCGGCACCAGAACAACCCTAGAGACCCCGCGAAGCGACAGTATCAACGACCGCATCTGCCAAAAAGTTTGGTAGGGAGATAAAACCGGGTACTGCACCACCCGGTCCATTCCAAGAACATCAAAGAAGGTTTGATTAGCTTGGTGAACTTCCTTGGCAAATTTTGCGTCATGTCCATCCGGGAAGAACGCAAAAGCAGCACTTGGATCAAGGTACTCAAGAGCCCCAATTGCGTGGTCCGCTTCATATCCCAGCCCAAGTATCAGAGTGGTTGGCTTTTCGGGGTTAGCTGTCCAGCCCTCGAAACCAGCAAGCGGTCCAAAATCCAAGAAATCGACTTCCTCACGTGAGGGAACAGTAAAATCTGCAACTGCGTACAAAATACTCAAAGTGCATCCGGAAAAAAAATCTGACTCTAGCAACTCTCCTAAGAGCGCTGACATAGCGCCACGATTCAAAGAGGAGACATCTAGGCAAATTCTACGATTATGAAAATCAGTAGCACCTTGCTTTCGCAGGACAGCTTCAACAGTGTCTGACGCGTCCAGTAGAAGGCCGTTTGTGCGTTGCAGGAACTCCAAATTTTTGTTGAAGCTTAGAATTTGGCCTTCGGGAAACCGATATCCCATGATGGTTTTGCTTCGAGATGCATAGGTCTGCGCAACGTGGCGCGCTCTGGCCTCGTAGCCCACAGCAAATATAAGAAGATCGAATTCCTCTTCGTCTGATGGAAGGTGGTTGATAACATCAATCTTCATTCCGCAGATCCATTTGTGCCTGAGCACCGCTAAGCTTTCGCCCAAGCAGGTTTTCCAGAGATACTGCCCTATCCAAAGCCAAGGGCAACTTATAGTAGACTGCAAGCATGTAATTCAATCTGAACCTCTTGCCGACCACACTCGAGATTACGTCTTCGGAGTCTCCATCTGGCACGTAGACCAAAGCGCCAATGTTCAGAGCCTTTCCAATTGCAGCCAAATGGCTGGAACTCACGCCTTTGCCAACTCTAAATGATAGTGGAGGGTTGTCCGAGAACTTGCCTGCCATCACGCCCGCATATAGCGCGTTACCAATATCGTCCAAGAATGACAAAATTCCTTTTCCATGGTACCGTCTGTCTCCATGAGGAACGGTCTTCAATAGAGAACGCATTATGCGGATTGAACGTCTAACCTCATCAGCTTGAACCCGGCTTGATACGGTAGATTTTCCATCCTTTCGCACGTACTCAGCGATGATAGGAGAAAACAAATTGATGACGCTGCGCGGATTACCCTCGGTAAGGGCGAGCATTGAAGGGTTGCCGGTGTACAAAGCGTAAGTTTTGCGCGACCGAGAGTTTAGCTTCTCAGGCCGAATGTCCGACTTGGAGCTTTGAGAAAAATACTCTCTGATGATCGTTACGTTGCGGACCTTTCGAAGTGTCTTCGCGCGGGTAGCCTCGTCGAGTTGATCTACCGCCGTCAAATCTATTCCTCTACGTGCTAGGTACTCCCGAAAGCTGGCGTCTTTCTCGCTCAACCGCTTGAAGACTTGTCCCAATTGGCGATCGTCATTGTACTTGCTATCGGAGTTTTCGATTTCGTCCGAGTCTTCATCCTCGAACGAGAAATATGACCCTCCCAACAACTTCTCCACCGGGACTGACAAACCAGCTTCTGCTAACATCCATTCGCATAGTCGCTTCGAAAACTCGTACCCGCCCTCCTTGCGGGCAAAGGTTAAATCAACATGTTTGTAGTCGTGATTTGGCGCTGCACCCAGTCCGTCTAAGACAGAGCGAAAATTCTTATTAAATGGGGCGAGAGCCAGCTTATAGTTGATCTTTAATTTACTAACTTCGCCTCTCAAGTCAGCAAAGAGAGATTCCTGAACAAACGTCGGCGCGACCTCCATCTCGTCAAAGATGTAACTCCACCTACGATCGCTTAGCTTTGAGACTTGGTTATGAATGTCTGTGGCGCTCTTAATTCCCTCTCGGTAGTCAACAAAGAGAAACTTGTTTTCACGCTCTCGGATAATGTCAGAACCGAACCTCAACTGGTTTCGCAAGACGCCAATCTCTGCCAGTCGACGGGACAGGTCACGCTCCATCTCAAGGAAAGTATACGCTCGTGGCGAGAGCATCCATGTATCGGCAAGGTGCTTGCAAATTTCCTGTTCACCGGAAGCACTGATTTGTGGCAGGAGAGAGCGTGTTCTTTCGTCAACCGTATCACCGAGGGCGTTCCAACCAACAAAGGTGTTCATCGTCGCTTTGAAAATGTGCGTGGTGAAAGCACTCATGCCGAGAAGCTTCGCGGATTCTGCATCTGGGACAGTCTGAGTAATTCTTTTGAGTTGACCGTGCCAACTTCTATCTGCGGCAACAAAGACAGATACGAAATCTACTTTGTCCTTGAACTCCTCTGCTTGGTCGCCCCCCCAATGATTCAATGCCGAGTGCGTTAGCATCTTCAAGAGTGTTGTCTTTCCAGAACCACGTGGGCCAGAGAGTACGGTATGATCTCTCGAAACAATATCTCTTAAAATGTTGGTTGGTGGCACAAAGCTTGTGGCAATTTCTTCATCAGTCTTGTGCTTTGCATTGAACGTATCAAAAAAAGAGCTCTCAATCATTTCGCACCGCAAGCTCCAAGATTGTTTCACCCAATTTAGTAACGACAATGCCATTCTCATCGAGCGATTCTGAAAGTGCTTTCTGATCCGTCGGCATCAGAAACTTGGTCTCAGGCCTGCTACTTTCCAATTCAGCCCAAGACAGCTTGCCACTTTCCTTGACACGTAACGCGATCTCGGTCGCGAGTGTGGGTATATGCCCTCGGAATCCGAAACCAGTAGATACTGGCAGGCCTCCCGGTATACTCTGTTCCGAAAGCCAACCCATACCGGGCACCCAATTCCAAGATTTTAAAGTACCCTCGGTTTTTGATCGCGTTCCTTCGGGCACATCCGATATAGTGATCTCGTAGAACTGGTTTGGACTTGAGTTGTTCAAATCGTTCACTCGGGTAGCTGCAAAACTGGCACATGATAACACAATTGGCGCAGTGTTGCCCCCAGCGCAAAAAAGGTCAGAACGGTGCCGATGGCCATGAAGGAACAGCCATTCTCCCATTTTGTGCTCGCTCAACAAATGGGCCAAGTTCTCTGAGCCCTTCATAGGGCTGCTATCGTCAAAATCGTCTGTCGAGACTGGACGAATGTGGTGGTGAAACAAACAAACGTTATGTTTGTGTGGGGCAGCCGAGACCGAGATTTCGACCTTTCTTTTGATAGCTTCGAGGGTGATATCGCTTACTCTACCATGATCAAGCTCGCGCGCTGCGTCTGGACCATAGCCGTGGAACGCGCATGAGTTTACATTGAGAAGTCGATAGCTCGAACTTTCGATCAGGGAGAAGTTGTTTGCCCAGTATTCGAGGATGTTGAGGTCATCATATGTTGAGTCTGCGAATGGAAAGGCTGGGGACAGACTGCGAACAAAACCGCGAGGGTCGAACTTGTTTTTGGTATGCCGAGAATCGAGATCATGATTGCCTACCGCGCCAACAAGCTTTGTTCGTTTCTCGCCAGCCGCCAAAGTACTCAAAGTGGACCATACTCTCTCTATTGCCTGTGGATCAGCCCGATCTCCAAGGTCACCCGCGACGATCAGTAGGTCTGGTGCTTCAACATGACCGCCCCTGAATAGCTCCTCAAAGCCAATCAGAGGATCAACGTTTGCAGTTCTCGAGGTCGAGGAAAAATCGATAAAGGAAGGAGCAGCCTTTTCGCTGGAAGCTTCTAGCGCAGCAGAGCAGAACGCATGCAAGTCGGAAAGAACAACGATCTTCATCTATTCAATTTTTGATTATTAACTCTGGGCTTTTTCGCCGTTTAGCTGCGAACCCAGATATGTTTCGATGCACACTGTAACTCTGCGCACCCCATTCTTGGGCAATGTCTGATACGACTTCATCGTCGATAAAGCTCATCAGAAAGTTTGCTCCTCTTGAGTCAATTTCACGCAACACACTCGCGAGACGAGACGTATCATGTACACTGAAATGCCCTTTTACATATTCGTTAAATATCCGACCTTGAGACAGAACGTACGGCGGATCGAGATACACGAAATCACCTTCCCGGACATTCTCAAGTAGCACATCGATAAAATCGCCTTGTACAAGCTTTGCTGATCTCAGTTGCTTAGAACAAGCGAGGATATCTTCCAAGCTGGGATTTTCTCCTCTACGTGCAGATGCATAAGGAACATTGAACTTTCCGCTCTTGTTGGTTCGAAACAAACCGTTGAAACAATTTCGGTTCAAGTAAAGCATCGAAATTGCCCGGCTTAAACTGTCACTTTCATCGCCAAATCCAGCACGTATTGACAGGTACGTGTCTTTATCACGCGAAATTGCCACTAAACGTTGGTGTAGTGACTCTGGATTATCGCGGACCTGTTCAAACAGGTTGATTACGTCCCAATTCAAATCGGACAGAATTGCTTCATTGGGCCGCAAATGAAAGTATAGCGCCCCGGAGCCTACAAATGGTTCCAGATACCTTTTGTAGCCTTCCGGTGAGTGTTGTCTCAGACGGGCAACCACGGCACGTTTACTCCCTGCCCAACGCAGGAACGGTTTTATTGGAGAAAGATCGTTGATGCTGAACCCGCCCTGAATATCTGGCTGAGTGTGCAGCCTCGACTGGGATTGGTCAACTATCACAGGGCCTCCACGGCTCGAAAAACGTGCGCTGGCATCTTTTGGAACCCGCAGCCTTCCGCATCTTGCCATTGCCAAACCTGCCAGATTGGTTCCAAGGCTTAGAATCCACTCCGCAGGCTAAGTAACCGTACCGCTCGGCTATAGATACTCCCGGATGCTTAAAGGTGATATTGCAAAACCAGTTAGTGAGGCTGAGAATCTGTTCTTCTCAAGTTGGTAGCTAAGGTGTTTTTAACGCGCAAAGTTGCTCACAATTTTCGGTACCCAAACGCTCCAATTCGGTAACGCGCCGATTCATGCCAATCCAAAAACAACGCTTACCTATTGATAAATATACACTTTATATGAACCATCAGGCTGAGCCCATCAGGATTCCAAGGTCGCCCATGATGAAGTTGATATGAACGGTTAGACCACCCAAAAAGTCATGCAAAAACGTCACACAAAGAAGCATACAAAGCTGTGTGACGTTTCAGAAAAAGTGTTTATTTTTCGATGGTTGTGGTAAAATTCTGAGAATCGAGTCTTCTCGACCGCACCAACTCTCTCAGTGACAGTCTTATCGTCAGCTCAAACGCGCGCCGTTTGGGTCGAATCTGTAGGTTTTGGCGGGTTCATAGCCGAATTGGACGGCTTGGCCGGGCGAGACGTCGTGTTGACCGAACAGGCGTGCGGTGACTTGATGGTCTTGGACCACCGCGATGACGTTTGTGTCGCCGCCCAGATGCTCAACATGGGTGACGTTTGCGCTGAGCGCGCCGTCATCTGACAGAAACAGATCCTCGGGACGGATGCCGGTTGTAACGTCGGCGCTTTCGCCCACAAGGCTGGAGGGGAAGAAATTCATCGAAGGCGCGCCGAGGAATCCGGCGACGAACTGGTTGGTTGGGTTGTTGTAAAGCTCCATCGGGCTGCCGACCTGTTCGACGCGTCCGTCGCGCAGGACGACGATCTTGTCGGCCAGGGTCATCGCCTCGGTCTGGTCATGGGTCACATAGATCATCGAGGCGGCGAGTTGTTGATGCAGATTGGCGATCTCAAGCCGCGTGTTCATGCGCAGGGCGGCGTCCAGATTGGAGAGCGGTTCGTCGAACAGGAACAGCTTGGGTTCGCGCACGATGGCGCGGCCTATGGCGACGCGCTGGCGCTGACCGCCGGACAACTCCGAGGGGTAGCGATCGATATATGGCTCAAGATTCAGCATCTTGCTGGCCTTGGCGACGCGGTCTTCGATGACTTGCTTGCTCTGACCTTCCTGTTTCAGCGCCAGCGACATGTTCTTGCGGACGTTCAGATGGGGGTAGAGCGCGTAGCTTTGGAACACCATCGCGATGCCGCGTTTCGAGGGCGGGGTGAGGTTCATCAGCTCTCCGCCAATGCGCACCTCACCTGCGGTCACATCCTCAAGCCCCGCAATCACCCGCAACAGGGTGGACTTGCCGCAGCCCGATGGACCGACGAAGACGACAAATTCGCCGTCTTCCACGTCGATGTTGATGTCCTTGAGGACTTCGACAGTGCCGAAGGACTTACATACGTTTGTCAGCGTCAGGGCGGTCATTCGGATGCCTCTTGCAGCGAAATGGGTTGGCCGGTGCGGATGCTTTCATCGGCGGCCAGACAGATGGCCAGCGATTGCACGGCGTCATTCATGTGGCGGGTCAGGTCGATATCTTCGGCGATGGCACGCAGCATATAGGCCTGTTCCGCGTCGCAAAGCTCCTGATGGCCGGGCTCATCCGGCATGTCGATTGTCCGGTCGCCGTCGGGGCGGTGAACCAGAAGGCCACCAACCCTGGTATGGCCGTCGATATCGGCGGATGCACCCTTGTTGCCGTCGGTGATCGAGACCGAGCCGTTGGGCGATACGATATCTTTCACGAAGAATGCGGTTTCTGATATCATCGGGCCCCAACCGGCCTCGTACCAGCCGACCGAGCCATCGGCGAAGATCACCTGAAACTGGCCGTAATTATACATGTCCTCGGCGATCTCATCGCTCAGGCGCAGGCCCATACCATGGACGCGTACCGGGTCGGAATCGGTGATCTGACACATCACGTCGACATAATGCACGCCGCAATCGACGATGGGCGAGGTGGTCTGCATCAGTGCCTTATGCGTTTCCCACTCGGCACCCGACGACTGTTGGTTCAGGTTCAGGCGGAACACATATGGCCCGCCCAGATCGCGCGCCTCGGCGATCAGGCGCATCCATGAGGGGTGGTGGCGCAGGATATAACCGATGACCAGTTTGCGGTTGGTCTCATTGGCTTTTGCAACGACGCGCTTTGCATCGGCCACGGTGGTCGCCAGCGGTTTCTCGACAAAGACATGCGCGCCAGCCTCCATCGCGGCACAGGCGAAATCGGCGTGGCTGTCGGAATAGGTTGCGACAACAACCAGATCGGGCTTGGCCTCGGCCAGAGCCGTGTGAAAATCCGAATAGGCCGGATAGCCCGTGAGATCGGGGTGATCCACACGACCGGACCGGTTAACCAGTCCGACGATTTCAGCATCCGGGTGGTGATGGTGGGCCAGCGCGTGGCTGAGGCCCATATTGCCAAGGCCGGCGATCAGAACTTTGGTCATTTGACAGCTCCTGAAGTGAGGCCGCGGATCAGTTGGCGCGAGAAGATGACATAGAGCACCAGCACCGGCAGGATCGCCATGGATAGCGCCGACAGAACCGCGTTCCAGTCCGTGACGAACTGGCCGATAAAGACCTGGCTGCCCAGCGTGAGGGTCTTGGTCTCCTCCGCCGGGGCGAGGATCAGCGGGAACCAGAGGTCATTCCAGATGGGGATCATGTTGAACACGGCAACCGTTGCCATGGCGGGGCGAACCAGCGGCAGGACCAGCCGGAAGAAGATGGTGTATTCCGACAATCCATCGACGCGGCCTGCGTTTTTGAGATCATCTGACACTTGCCGCATGAACTCGGACAGTATGAAAACCGCCAGCGGCAGACCTTGCGCGGTATAGACCAGAATCAGCGCCCAGAGCGTGTTGACCAGACCGGTGGCCACCATCATCTCAAGGATCGCAACAGTGCCGATGCGGATCGGGATCATGATCCCAAGCGCCAGATAGAGGCCCATCAGCGTGTTGCCCTTGAACTTGTATTCGCTCAGTGCAAAGGCGGCCATGGCCCCGAACAGCAGGATGAAGGTTAGCGACACCACCGTGACGATCATCGAGTTCTGAAAGTACAGGAAGAAATCACCTTGCTTCATTACCGTCTGGTAGCCGATCAGCGAGAAGCTTTCGGCATCCGGTAGGGCGAGCGGTTCGCGAAAGATCGAGCGGCGGGATTTGAAGCTGTTGATGATGATCACAAAGACCGGGAACAGGGCGATCAGAGTGTAAAGGATCAGCACCCCGTGCATGGCAGCGGTGTTCAGCGGGTTATGGCGTGCCTTGTTCATCGCTTTGCCCTCACAACTGATACCGGCGCATCCGGGTCTGGATGCCGAAAAGGTAGATACAGACACCGACGAGGATGATCGCGAACATGGCTCCGGCGATGGCCGATCCCATATGCGGATCACCCAGTTGTAGCTGGAAGCCAAAGAATGTGCGGTACATGAAGGTGCCGAGGATATCGGTTGAGAAATCCGGCCCCGCCAGCGCACCTTGCGAGACGTAGATCAGGTCGAACGCATTGAAATTACCCACAAATGTCAGGATCGAGATAATTCCGATCGAGGGCAGGATCAGCGGCAGTTTGATCTTCCAGAAAGCCGACGCTCCGGTGATGCCATCGATCTCTCCGGCCTCAAGGATCTCTTCGGGGATCGACAAAAGGGCGGCATAGATCAGCATCATCGGGATGCCGACAAATTGCCAGACCGAGACCAGCGCAAGCGTGGTCAAGGCGTATTCTTCCTTGCCCAGCCACGGCGCGAACAGGGATTTCAGGCCGATCGCGTCCAGCATCGACGGGGCGATACCCCAGAGCGGCGACAGGATCAGCTTCCAGGCAAAGCCAACGATCACAAAGCTCAGGATGGTCGGGATGAAAATCGCCGACCGATACAATGCTGCGAACCGCAACCTCGGATGCGACAGGAGCGCGGCCAAAGCAACACCAATGGGGTTCTGCACTAGCATGTGGATCAGGAAGAACCAGAAATTGTTGCCAAGCGCGTTCCAGAACTGCTCGGACCAGATCGGGTCGAAAAACAGGGTTTGGAAATTCTGCAACCCGACATAGATGCGGGTTTGATCAACTTCGCTGAACAGCGCCAGTCGCAGCGTGTTGAACAGGGGGAAGATCATCACCGCCGTGTAGACCAGAACGGCAGGCGCAAGGAATACGGCGATGTGCCATCTGATGCGACGGGTTTGCATGGGAAACTCCCGAAGGAAAGTCCGGACGCGACGCCAAGGCCGCGTCCGGTGTGAGTGGTTCAGACTTTACTGGTGCGGTGGGTACCAGCTGGCCAGACCGTCTTGCAGGCTTTGACCAAGCGCCTCGGGCGACTCGGCGCCTTTGATGGCAGCAACGGATGCGCCCCAGGTTTCGTTTTCCAGGTTTGGCGTGCCGCGCGACAGGATCTGGTAGGTCGACCGGATCGTGCTTTCGCACTCATCCCGCCAGCCAACGATTTCCTTGGCCAGCGGATCTTCCAACTCGACCGGAGTGCTGGAGAGCGGGAAGAAGCCGGGCAGGGCGTTGCCAAAGATGCTGGCGAATTCTGGGCTGGCGACCCACGCCAGGAACGTGCGTGCCGCTTCCTGATTTTCGCTGGCGGCGTTCATACCGATGCCGATATCGGTGTGGTCCGATATATAGCAGGTGTCACCCGCATTCTGGACCGGCGGCTTGAAGGCGCCCATTTCGAATTCAGCCTGCGTGTTGAAGCCTGAGATTTCCCAGCTGCCCGCAGGGTAGATCGCGGCACGGCCCAGCGTGAACAGGTTCTGGCTGTCGGGATAGGTCTGTGCCTCGTACCCGTCACCCAGGTAAGCACCCCACTTGGCCAGTGTCGCATAAGGTGCAACCCACTGAGGATCGGTCAGTTTCTGGTCGCCCTTGATCAGCGCCAGGCGGCCTTCTTCACCTTTCCAGTAGTTCGGGCCAATGTTGTTATAGCCCATGGTGGCGGCTTCCCACTGGTCGTTGGTGCCCATCGCCATCGGGATATAGGTGCCGTCTTCCTTGATCTTTTCCAGCGCGGCAAAGAACTCGGCCTCGGTGGTGGGAACGTCAATACCCAACTCGTTGAAGGCGTCCTTGTTGTAGATGAAGCCGTGGATCACAGATGCCATCGGAACGCAGAAGCTGGCCGATGCGTCATCGGTCTGCCACGCAGATTTCGCCACGTCCGAGAAATTGCTCATCGCGTCCAGATCAGACAGATCGGTCAGGTGACCCGCTTCATAGAGCGCCAGCGAGGCATCAAACGGGCGGCAGGTGATCAGATCGCCCGCCGATCCGGCCTCAAGCTTGGAATTCAGCACGGCATTGTACTCGGCCGGTGCCGAAGGGGAAAAGATAACCTTGATGCCGGGATGTTCCGCCTCGAATGCCGGAATGATCTTGTCCTGCCACAAGGCAAGGTCGTCGTTGCGCCAGCTTTCGATGGTCAGCGTGGCGTCTTGTGCATAGGCACTTGTGGCAACCAATGCGGTGCTCAGCAGGGCCAGGCTCAGGGTTTTGCGTTTCATTTGGTCTCTCCCAGATTGTTGTCTTGTTTGTGTTTTCTCAGCCGATCCAGCGCAGGGCGCAGATGGTCTTTGGTCTCAAGCAGCAAGTTGCGCGCAGCCTCGCGCGTTTCGGCCCCTGCGGCCAGCAACGCGGCGCATTTCAGGTTACCATCTGCTTGTTTCAGGGCGGTTTCCGCCTGATCCGGCGCGGCGCCCGTCAAGTGCTGGACGATGCCATTTGCACGGGCACGCAGCTTGTCGTTGTCCGCGCGCAGATTGATCATCATTCCGTCCTGAACATGGCCAAGGTCAACGGCCATGAGGGTCGACAGCATGTTGAGCGCGATTTTCTGTGCGGTGCCTGCCCCCAAACGGGTCGAACCCGAAATCAGCTCGGGCGGGGTGGGCAGAAAGACCGCGTGATCAGAGAGCTGCAGCAATTTCGATCCCGGATTGTTGGCAATCCCGATCACCACCGCCCCGCGGGTGCGCGCAATTTCCGCGGCCGCAACAGTATAGGGTGTGGTGCCGCTGGCCGAAACCGCGATAAGCGTATCTTTGTCGGTGAGTTCGCTCAGTTCGGTGCTCAGATCATCGGCGATGTCTTCGACCTCACCCGGCATCTCAGCCGAGGTTGGCAACCCGCCCGCCATACGAATGCGAACTTGCTTGGACGGGATTGAGAACGTCCCCCCCAGTTCTTGCGCGTCCGCAGCGGCCATCAGGCCGGAAGAGCCCGCAGCCAGATAGTGTAACACGCCACCGGATCGAACCGTTCGCGCCATTGCCTGTGCGCCCAATGTGATCGGCTCCAACGCCTCCATCGGGGCCTCAGCTGCAGCAGCTTGCGCGCGCGCCAGCAGATGAGCGACCTCATTAATCGGTCGCGCGTCCAGCCCAAATGCATCCTGATGCAGCTGTTCTGTAACTGGCGTGGTCACCTGATTCTCCCCTAAGCTTCATGCATCATACCTTTTAGATACCATTAGTCTACCATTTTGTTCGATTGCGCCGGATTTGCCAAAGCCATCGCCGAAAAACACTAGATTGGCGTTTTTTTTGCTTCTATTTTGCGAATAGGTATTATAAAGGTATTTTTATGACTCAAGCGCCTGATACCATTGTACTGGCCGCGGATGGCGGTGGCACGCGGTGCCGCATGGCTCTGTGTACAAAAGATACCGTCCATCAGATCGAGGTCGGCGCAGCCAATGTCTCGACCAGTTTCGACGGGACGGTGACGCAATTGCTGAGCGGCCTTGATCAGCTTGCCGTGCAATCCGGAATCGATCCGAAACACCTGTCCGATGCGCCTACATATCTTGGATTGGCCGGAGTAACCGGCGCGAAACTGGCCGGTGATCTTGCCGCCGCGTTGCCCTTTGCCCGCGTGCGGATCCAGGATGACCGCCCAGCCGCGCTGCGGGGCGCGCTGGGTCCTGGCGACGGCGTTATCGGCCATTGCGGAACCGGCTCGTTCCTGGCGGCGCAGTTTGACAGAGAGCCCCGTTTTGCGGGTGGCTGGGGGCCGATTTTGGGCGATCAGGCCTCGGCGCAATGGGTGGCGCGCTGGGCAATGTCCCGAACGCTGGATGCGCTAGATGGGATGGTCGCAAAAACAGACCTGACGCGGCGACTGGCCGAGCAATTCGAGGGGGCCGCAGGACTGGTACGTGCCGCGGCTGATATGTCGCCGGATACGTTCGGCGCCGTTGCGCCGCTGGTGACCGAAGCTGCGGCGCAGGGGGATGCGGTTGCTGTTGCGATACTGCAGCACGGCGCAGAATATCTGGAAGACCGCATCACAGGACTGGGCTGGAAACCCGGTCTTCCCATTTGCCTGACGGGTGGTATCGGGCCGCAATACGCGACCTATCTGCCAGAACCCATGCAGGCCGAGGTGGCACAGCCCAAGGGCGACCCGATGGCCGGTGCGATCGCGCTGGCCTGGGCCTATCACGAGGAGATCGCGCATGAACATCGCTGATTTCCTGCGCCCCGAGGGGTGGTTGGGCCACAGCGCGGGCCCCCGTTACGTACAACTGCGCCAACGGCTTGAAGAGGGGATTGCCGAGGGCATTCTGACCCCCAACAGCTCGCTTCCGCCGGAACGGGAAATCGCCGAATTGACCGATTTGTCCCGCGTCACCGTGCGCAAAGCCATTCAGGAACTGGTTCGCAAAGGTGCGATTGAACAACGTCAGGGCTCGGGTTCATTTGTGCGCGAGCCGGTGGCCCGGGTGGAACAATCGCTGTCACATCTCACATCCTTCACCGAAGATATGGAGCGCCGCGGTCTCAGCACCACGTCGATTTGGCTTGAACGCGGTATTTTCCTGCCTTCCCCGGAAGAAATGCTGGCGCTTGGCCTGTCGGCGGACGCGCAGGTTGCGCGCATTCACCGACTGCGCCAGGCAGGCGGGCGACCGATGGCGCTGGAGCGTGCGGCACTGCCGCTGGATATTCTGCCCCATCCGACAGAAGTCACCGGGTCGCTTTACGCCGTGTTGGAGAAATCGGGGTTTCGGCCGGACCGCGCCATTCAGAAGATCTCGGCCATTAACCTTGAAGAGACCGAAGCACGCCTGTTGGACGTTGCCGAGGGAACCGCCGGTCTGCGCATTCAGCGGACCTCGTACCTGGACAGTGGCCGAGTGGCCGAGCTGACCCGATCCATTTACCGCGGCGATGCCTATGACTTTGTGGCCGAGCTGCGCCTGTCAAACTGAAAGCCTGGGAAAATGCCTGATCAGATCACACAAATGAGGCGGGAAATCAATGAGATACCCGACGCAGTTGAACGTTTGTTAACCCAAGGCGCTGCTGCCACCGCCCGAATTGCAAACGACATTCGCGACTGCGATCCACAGTTCCTGATCTCGGTGGCTCGGGGGTCTTCGGATCATGCGTGCAGCTATTTGAAGTACACCTCCGAGATCCTGCTGGGTCTGCCAATGGCATCGGTCGGGCCGTCGGTCAAATCGATCTATGGCGTCGATATGCGGTGCGACCGCGCGGCCTGTATCTCGGTGTCTCAGTCCGGACAAAGCCCTGATATCGTGCAACTGACGCAATCCGTCACTAAGGGCGGGGCGTATTCGGTGGCGATTACCAATGACACAAGTTCAGCACTGGCAGATGTCGCGTCTTCGGCGATGTCGATCCACGCAGGCCCCGAACTGAGCGTGGCTGCAACCAAGACCTTTGTCACGTCACTGGTGGCAGGGTTGTGGCTATTGGCCGAGGTCAAGCGCGACGACGCCCTGTTGGCGGCCATTCGCGCGTTACCCGAAAGCTTGGCCACTGCGATAACCTGCGATTGGAGTGCCGTGGCCGAGGCCGTTGACGGCGGGTCGCTATTCACGCTGGGGCGGGGCACATCGCTGGCTATCGCCAATGAGGCGGCTTTGAAATTCAAGGAAACCTGCCAGATCCACGCCGAAAGCTATTCGGCGGCCGAGGTTCTGCACGGCCCGGTCTCGATCGTGGATCGGGGCTTTCCTGTTCTGGCGCTCGCCTCGGGAGACGCGGCCGAAGACAGCCTTGCCCAGGTTTGCGACGCGCTGGCGGCCAAGGGCGCAAAGGTTTTCGCCACGACGGACCGTGTGCAAAAGGCCGCGACGCTGCCACATGTTCGAACCGCGCATTGGATGACGGACCCCGTTCCAACCATCGCTGCGTTTTACGGCATGGTCGAAATGGTCGCGACGCAGCGCGGTGTGAACCCCGATAGTCCGCGGCATCTGCGCAAAGTGACGGAAACGGTATGACCGCACCAACGATCACCTTTTCAGGTGGCCCGATTTTTGATGGCACGCGTTTGCGTGAGGGGCAAGCGGCGCGATTTGTGGGCGGCGCGTTGACCGAAATCGTTCCCCAGGATCAGATTGCCAAAGACGAGGTGACCGAGGATCTGGGCGGAGACATTCTGAGCCCCGGTTATGTTGACCTGCAGGTCAATGGCGGTGACGGCGTGATGTTCAACGATGATCCATCGATTCAAACACTGCGCCGTATGGCCTTTGCCCATCGCAGCCTGGGGGCCACGGCCATTTTGCCAACGCTGATCACCGACACGCCGGAAAAGACCGCACTGGCTGTCTGCGCCGCAATCGATGCGGTGCAAGAGGGCGTGCAGGGTATCGCAGGGCTACACCTTGAAGGGCCGCATCTGTCGGTGCGCCGAAAAGGCGCGCATGACAGCGCGTTGATCCGCCCGATGACCGATCAGGACCTGCAATTGCTACTGGACGCCGCCGCCGAACTGCCCGCGCTGATGGTTACTGTTGCGCCCGAAAGCACGACACCAAAGCAGGTCGAGGTCTTGGCCGAGGCCGGGATCATCGTCTCGCTGGGTCACACGGATGCGCCGTATGACACTTGTCTGGCCTATGCCGAGGCTGGCGCCAGATGTGCCACGCATCTCTTCAACGCAATGAGCCAGCTTGGCAGCCGCGAACCTGGCCTGGTCGGCGCGGCCCTGACCTGTGGCAAGATGTCCGCCGGGCTGATCGCCGATACGATCCATGTGCATCCGCAAACCATGCAGGCGGCGTGGCGGGCGAAACAGGGGCCAGGGCAGATATTTCTGGTCAGTGACGCAATGGCGGTGGCTGGAACGGACCTGACCGAGTTTCAACTGGAAGGCCGACCCATCCAGCGCAATGACGGCAGGTTGACGCTGCAGGACGGCACTCTGGCAGGTGCGGATCTGGATCTGACGACAGCGGTTCGTATGCTGGTGGAGCATCTGGATCTGCCGCTTGAACAGGCGCTGGCGGCTGCCACCCGCGTACCTGCGCAGTTTCTGGGCGAGGCTTCGCGGGCAGGGCAGTCTGCGTTGGCGCAGTCCATAAGGATCGCGCCGGATCTGTCCGCCGCGCGTCCGGTCATTCCGAGCTAAGCGCTCTTATTCAACCGCAATATCCTGGCGCAGTTTGCCGGTGGTTTTGTCAAAAATCAGAATGCGGTTGTCATCGGTGACAACGGCGTACCAGTTGGTACCGATTGTCAGCGCCTGTGCTTTGGCACCGTCCGGCAGTTCGATCTGGTCGGGCAGTTTCGGGGTCCGATCCGTTAGGCGGATGACAATCAGCGCGAATGTCACTAGAACCCCGCCAATCATCACCGCGGTCAACAGCATGACCATACGCCGAAGCAGCCTCAGCTGTGGCGTTTCCTGCGGTTCCTGGGGGTCGGAAGGGACAGTCATGGGCACCCGCCTGATAGAATTTCAAATCGCGGCAGCACCACCGCCCCGTCTTGATAAGGCGCTTTCAAGGGATGTTCCAGCCACGGAAAACCTGTCGCGCACACGCCTTGCGCGGCTGATCCAGGATGGCGCGGTCAGGGTGAACGGGCAGCCTGTTGTCGATCCCAAAGCCAAGATCGCCGAAGGTGCCCAAATTGCCATATCGGTGGCCGAGGCCGATGAAAGCCATATTGGTCCGCAGGACATCCCGCTTGACGTCGATTATGAGGATGATGACCTGATCGTGGTCAACAAACCCGCAGGCATGGTGGTGCATCCGGCACCCGGGTCACCGGATGGGACATTGGTGAATGCACTGCTACACCATTGCGGCGAGTCCTTGTCTGGTGTCGGCGGTGTCAAACGCCCCGGGATCGTGCACCGCATCGACAAAGAAACCAGCGGGTTGCTTGTGGTGGCCAAATCGGATGCGGCGCATCAGGGCCTCGCCGCTCAGTTCGAGGCGCATACCGTCGAAAGATACTATCGCGCCGTGTGTTACGGCGTGCCGGACGCGAACGATCCCCGCCTGCGAGGGATCAAGGGGACCAGTTTCGAGCCCGGAAATATCCTGCGGCTGACGACGCAATTGGCACGGCACAAGACAGACAGGCAAAAGCAGGCAGTGACCTTTCACGGTGGTCGCCATGCGGTGACGCGTGCGCGGGTGGTTGAAAGTTTTGGAACGCCGCCCGTTGTGTCGCTGATCGAATGCTGGTTGGAAACCGGTCGAACCCATCAGATCCGCGTTCACATGGCTCATGCGGGTCACGGACTGGTCGGGGATCCGGTTTACGGCGGCAAACGCAAACTGGCTGCCCGCGCGGTGAATCGTGCCGCAGCCGAGGCAGTGCAAACCTTCCCGCGGCAAGCGCTTCATGCCGCTGTTCTGGGCTTTGAACATCCCATCAGCGGCGAAATGCTGCGGTTTGAAGCCGATTTGCCCGAAGACATGAATTCGCTTCTGGACGCGCTGCGCAGCCCGATGTCATAATTCACAAAGACACGTGAGAAATTCATTCTCAGCTTTCATTTATCAAAGGTTAATTCCAGACTGTTAACGGTTCCTCTTGAATGCGTCGGGCGCGATGCCCATATCCCATGTTAAGGGCTTAAACATTTGTCCAAGGGGCAGAAAAGAATGGCAAATTATTCAAATCTTCCAGCACCGTCACCAGAGGGTGGATTGAACCGGTACATGCAGGAAATTCGTAAATTCCCGCTGCTTGAACCGGAAGAAGAGTACATGCTGGCGAAACGCTGGGTGGAAGAACAAGACACCGAAGCGGCGCATAAGATGGTCACATCTCATCTGAGATTGGCGGCCAAGATTGCCATGGGCTATCGCGGCTATGGTCTGCCACAGGCCGAGGTGATTTCCGAAGCCAATGTCGGCCTGATGCAAGCCGTCAAAAAGTTTGACCCGGAAAAAGGCTTCCGGTTGGCGACTTATGCCATGTGGTGGATCCGCGCCTCAATCCAGGAATACGTCCTGCGGTCGTGGTCGATGGTCAAACTGGGCACAACGTCGGCGCAGAAAAAGCTGTTTTTCAACCTGCGTAAGGCCAAGGCACGCATCGGCGCGCTGGAGGAAGGCGACTTGCGGCCCGAAAACGTCGCCAAGATCGCTCAGGATCTGGGTGTCACCGAAGAGGAAGTGATCAGCATGAACCGCCGGATGTCCGGTGGAGATGCCTCGCTGAACGCCACTGTCGGCTCCGAAGGCGAGGGCACGATGCAATGGCAGGATTGGCTTGAGGATGAAGACGCCGATCAGGCCGGTGATTATGAAGCGCGCGATGAGCTTGAGGCGCGTCGCGAACTGCTGGCGGCTGCGCTTGAGGTGCTGAATGATCGTGAGAAAGACATTCTGACCCAGCGTCGTCTGATGGATCAGCCGGTGACATTGGAAGATCTGAGCACACAGTACAATGTCAGCCGCGAACGCATTCGTCAGATCGAAGTGCGCGCGTTTGAGAAGCTGCAGAAAAAGATGCGCGAACTCGCCCGCGAAAAAGGGATGCTGGGCAAGGTATGAGCTAAACCCAAGAACGATAAACCGGCCCGGCCATCCCGGGCCGGTTTTTCTATGGGTCCTTGCCAGACGGACCGATCCGCGCTAGCGCTAACGGCAAGAAACAGGCGGAGGGAACATCATGCAAAATCCGGTTCAATGGGGCATTCTGGGCGCATCCAAATTTGCTCTGCAGCAAATGGCACCGGCCATCCACGCGGCAAACGGCGCCCGTTTCGCCGGGTTGGCCACGTCCGATCCGGTCAAGGCGCAACCCTTTCAGGCATACTGCCCCGATTTGAGTGTCTACGACAGTTATGATGCGCTGCTGGCTGACCCGGCCATTGAGGCGGTCTATGTTCCTCTGCCAAATCACCTGCACGTGGACTGGAGCCTCAAGGCGCTGGACGCAGGCAAGCACGTATTGTGTGAAAAGCCGATGACCATGCAGGCGGCAGAGTTTGATCAGCTGATCGCAAAGCGGGACCAAACTGGCTTGCTGGCGGCCGAAGCTTACATGATCGTCCATCACCCACAGTGGCAACTGACACAAAAACTGGTCGCGGATGGGGCGATTGGCACGGTGAAGCATGTGACCGGCGCGTTTTCCTATGACAATCGCGCCGATACCGGCAACATCCGAAACCGGCCGGAAACTGGCGGCGGCGGCCTGCGGGATATTGGCGTCTATGTCATCGGCAGTGCTCGGTTCGTGACGGGGCAGGAGCCTGAGACCGTGCGATCCGCGATCCGGTGGGAGAACGACGTTGATGTGTTCACCGAAATCAAGGCGCGCTTTCCGGGTTTTACGTACTCGGCCTATGTCTCGACCCGGTTGCACCCAAACCAATGGATGGAATTCCATGGCGAAGGCGGTGTGATCCGACTGACAGCGCCGTTCAACGCGAGGCTATTTGGCGAAGCGCGTGTCGAGTTGCACCGCCGGGGGCTTGAGGTTCAGGTCACCCGCTTTCCCGGCGACGATCATTATAAGCTACAGGTCGAGGCGTTTGGCCGATCTGTTCGGGATGGCAGCGCCTATCCTTGCCCGCTGGAGTTTTCACGCGGCACGCAGGTCATGATTGATCAGGCTTTCGCCAACGCTGCGACCTTGTAGCCTCGACTTGCAAAACGACGGGTCCCGCGTCTAATCTGTACGCCCCGCAAAAAGGAGGCAGAGTGTGGCTGGTGGTTGGGCCCGTGACGGTGCGGTAAGCGAACAGATCGAAGCGTCGATTTCCGACGAGCTCGCCCGGATGCAAGCGCAAAAGCGCCCTGTGGGCGAAAGCCTGGCCCATTGCGCCGAATGCGAAGAACCTATCCCAAAAAAGCGCAGATTGGCCTTACCGGGTGTAAAGCTGTGTCTGGAATGCCAACAGGACCGCGACGGAGCCTTCCAATCCCGCGGCGGCATCAACCGGCGCGGTTCGAAAGACAGTCAGTTGAAGTGAGCTGAGTTTGGCTACTTTGGGCCCCGAGCTTGTGTTAGAGTAGCGCGTTGATCTTGAAGAACGCCGGTTCGAGATAGCAGTGACCAGCTTGCGCCAAGTGTCGGCATCACCAATTTGGTCGAAGGTCTGCAATGTCCGGTTAACATGGCATCTGCGCGCAAAGCTTCCCCGGTCCGATGACGATAGGACTTTTTTCCGAGTACGACCCAGAAAGACTGATCTTGCAATTGGAAATCCAGGCTGTAGTGGTGCAAGCGACCGGAACCGAAATCCCATAGCGGTTTCTTATGCTCATCTGACGATGGGCAAATGGGTTCTTTTTGCTGCGAGAACCCCGCAAAAAATGGGCGCAGGCATGAGGAGGTGCAGTGATGGATAAGCAAACCGAAGTCTTTTTCATCGTCGATGGTCAGCGCCTTGAAGCACAAGCCTGCTTGCTCGCTCCGACGCTGAAAGCCAACCTCACATCCAACCAGAAGGCTGCGGCTTATGTGCGCGAGGATTACTTTGATCAAGTGGATACGCTGACCTTTGAGGTTCTTGAGGCCGCCGATGTTGCGGTGCGGAAAATTCCGGCGACGGACGGGAACGAACGCATCTGGACGGCACCTTACCCTCAGGGGAACAAGATCCTGGCCGCAGCTCAGCCGAGATCATGTGATCTGTCCGTATTTCTTGATACTGATACGATATTGGTCACGCCTGTCGATTTCGCTTATGAGCTTGGCAATGCGGAGATTGGCGCATGTATTTCCGACTATACTTCGCCTAGCAACACCGAAGAGGGCTGGACAGCTTTCTACGGGTGTTTTGACCTTCCTTTGCCGACCGAGAGGGTCAGGCTTCAAGCGGGCAGGAAGTTGTTGTCATTGCCCTATTACAACGCTGGTATGATCATCTTTCGCGAGCGACTGAACCAGGAGCCGACCGAGATCGGCCCCCAATGGCTTCGCCTTGCGCAAAAATTTGATCGTGATGTGGTCTATCCATATGATCGTGCCAACATCGACCAGTTCACGCTCCCGATATTAGGGTATGATCGGGCGAAACCTGTCGAGGCAATGGACCAACGATTGAATTCCAATATTCGATCCCATGGATTTGGGGAAGGGCAGACACAATCCATCGTCCACTATCACAATATAGGTGCGCTTTGGGCGCATCCCGACCACGCCCTCTATACCCTCAATTGCCTTTCTGAACTATGCGGTGAGGGCATAGTTCAACGAATGTTGGAGCGTTTTGGACCCCATGTGCGGCGTCAACGGCTGAAGCGACTCATCTCACTCTAGAGCCGTATCCTTGTTTGGGCCGTAAACGTGTCACGCTATTACTCTGCGCTCGGCAATGGGCACGCTTCAGATTTTGGTGAAATCCCAAGCGCTGCGCCACAACGGTCTTGGGACTTTTCCATTTCAGTCGAACGTCTACCTGCTGGGACGAAAAAGCTAAGGGACCTTATGCAACCATCGCCATAGTCTCGTACGCTTACCCCTCCATAGCCTCCAGCTCATCAATAAAGCCCGAGATCATAGACAGGCCCTTGTCCCAGAATTTCGGATCGCTGGCGTCCAGCCCAAAGGGGGCGAGCAATTCGGAGTGGTGTTTCGAGCCACCGGCGCGCAGCATTTCGAAATACTTGTCCTCGAAACCATCTGCGCCACTTTCGTAGACGGAATAGAGCGCGTTCACGAGGCCGTCGCCGAAGGCATAGGCGTAGACGTAGAAGGGCGAGTGGACGAAGTGGGGAATATAGGCCCAGAAGGTCTCGTACCCCTCCATGAACTCGAACGCAGGCCCAAGGCTTTCGGCTTGAACGCTCATCCACAGGGCGTTGATATCGTCCGGGGTCAACTCACCTTCGCTCCGGGCGGCGTGGAGCTTGCATTCGAAGTCATAGAACGCAATCTGGCGGACCACCGTGTTGATCATATCCTCGACCTTGCCCGCCAGCAGCACCTTGCGCTGTTCCGGGGTCTCGGCCTTGTCCAGCATTTTGCGGAAGGTAAGCATCTCACCGAACACAGATGCCGTTTCGGCCAGGGTCAGCGGGGTCGACGACAGCATCTCACCCTGATCTGCCGCCAGCACCTGATGCACGCCGTGGCCCAGCTCATGCGCCAGGGTCATTACGTCACGCGGTTTGCCCAGGTAGTTGAGCATCACATAGGGGTGCACGTCGGTGACGGTGGGGTGGGCGAAGGCACCGGGCGCTTTACCAGGTTTTACCGCGGCATCGATCCAACCCTTGGAAAAGAAGGGGGACGCGATTTCACCCATCCGCGGATCGAACGCATTGTAGGCGTCCATCACGGTTTTTTCGGCCTCATCCCAGCCGACGATACGCGTGTCTTCCATCGGCAGGGGCGCGTTGCGGTCCCAGACCTGCATAACGTCCAGTCCCAGCCATTTGCGTTTTAACTCATAGTACCGATGGCTCAGCTTGGGGTAGGCGGCAACAACAGCCTCGCGCAGGGCCTCGACCACTTCGGGTTCCACGTCATTTGACAGGTGGCGGCCGGTCTGAGCGGTCGGCATGTTGCGCCAACGATCTACAATTTCTTTTTCTTTGGCCTGCGTGTTGTGCACACGCGCGAAGGTTTTGATGTTGTCCTGAAACACGGCTGCCAGCTCGCGCGATGCGGCCTCACGCTTGGACCGGTCCTGCTCGGTCAGCAGGTTCAGGGTGCCTTCGATATTCAGCTCTTCGCCGTCGATGGTAAAGGTCAGACCCGCGATGGTTTCGTCAAACAAACGCTCCCATGCGTCGCCAACAACCCCCAGATCGTGCAGGAATTTCTCAAGCTCGTCAGACAATTGGTACGGCTTCATGGCGCGAACGCGGCGGAAGACGGGCTCGTACCGGGCCAGATCGGCATTGGCATCGAGCAGAGCTTTCAGGGCGTCATCGTCGATGCGGTTGATCTCAAGCGTGAAGAACACAAGCGGTGTGGTGAAGACGGTGATCTTTTCCTGCATGTCGGACAGGAACTTGGCGCGATCCGCATCGGTGGTGAGTTGATAATAACGCAAGCCTGCAAAGGACATGATCCGCCCGGCGATGGCGTTGATCTTTTCGTTGCGTTGCACACAGGCCAGCAAGCCTGCAGCGTCCAGTTCGGCCAGTTTGCCTTCGTAGTCCGCAGCGAATCCGGCACATTCACCTTCCAACCACTCCAAATCCCGTGCCAGTTCCGGCGCCTCTTCCGAGGCGTAAAGGTCGCTCAGGTCCCACTCGGGCAGGTTGCCCAAGTTGTCGGCACCTCCGACAGCATTTGCATCACGGACGGGAAAGGGAAGGTCGCGCATGGATCACCTTTTGAAATCTGCTTTGGCAAACATCTAGGCCCGACACGCCTGGATCACAAGCGGGCTGACAGCTGCGCGTTCAATTGATCGGCGAGATCCCCAGATCAGGCCGAGGCAAAATGCGCCGCGATCTGATCGAAGACCGGCCCACGCACATCGGGGCCCTCCATCAGGACCTCATGTTCGCCATCCGGGATCTCGATCAGGGTTCCGCTGGGCCAGTTTTCCATCCGGGCCCGGATGGCTTTGCGGTCGACGATCTGTTCATGACTGCCAAGATAGGTCAGGCACGGCGTTGTCGGCGCGGTTTGCTGCATCAGCCACTCGCATTCATCCAGCGCCTCGCGCAGCCAGAGGTTCGAGGGCGCGCCCAATGACAGTTCGGGATGCGCTGTCAGCTGATCACGCATCATCTGATACATGGCTTCGTCCCGCGTCAGAGAGTTGCCTTCGAAAGGTTGCGACAACACATAGCTGTCCAGCGTCGTGGTCACGGGCGGCTTTTCCGCCAATCCAAACCGCGAACCCCAATAGGCCGTTACCCGGCTGAGGGGTTTCATGATCGGTGTAAAGAAAATGCCCCACATCGGACCGGTGAAGGCCAGCGCCGAAAAGACATCGTTTTCCAAAGCGGCGCGCAGCCCGATGGCTCCACCCATGGAATGGCCGATCACGTACCAGGGTTTGGGCAGTTCATTTTGCGAGGCAAAGTCAAAAACCGCCGCGACGTCTTTTTGAAAGTCGGGGAAGTGTTTGACATGGCCAATGCGCGGATCGTCCAGCAACCGGTCGGCCAGCCCTTGTCCCCGCCAATCGATGGCCAGAAACGCGTATCCCCGGCCCAGGAACTCGCCGGCGGCGTTGCCGTATTTCTCGATATATTCCGTTCGCCCGGGAAACATCATCACGGTTCCCTTGGGCAGGACATCAGGCACCCAATGGCCAACGCGGATGCGCACATTGTCCGAGGTTTGCAGCCAATGAGCTGCTCCACCGGCAGGCGCGCCGGCCACGTCTTCGAAAAGGGGGGCCGGCGACGCGTTCATCAGGCCAGCACCGAGGCCAATTGCATGGCGATACCCATATCACCGTCAACGCTCAGCTTGCCGGACATGAACGCACCTGTCGGGTTCATCTCACCGCTGAGGATCTGTTCGAACGTATCGGCATCGGCGCTGAGCGTTACATCCGCCTCATCGTCGCTGACACGGGCGCCGTCGGCATCCAGAACGATTGCGCCCAGATCAGCGATGGCAAACTTGGCCGACGCATCGAAACTGCCGCCTGCCAGTTTCTCGTTCAACGCGGCTGCGGCCTTTTCAAGAATATCGCTCATGGTCTTCCTCATATTGTTTATGCGCCGTGAATGGACATCTACGGTCGCAACGCTACACTGACCATTGTTATGAGCATTGCAATCACCAATCTCAAAGGTATCGTCGCGGCAGCTGTTGCGACAGTCATGATATCCACCAGTTCTTCGGCCCAACAGGCGGATTCGAGGGACGAAACGGTGCTGTTGGAGCAACTTGCCCAATCCACACCAGAACAGGCGATAGGCCTGGATCGGCAGTTGCAGGCGCTCTGGGCCTTGTCCGGGTCGGCCTCAGCCGATCTGCTGCTGGAACGGGGGCGCGAGGCGTTGGACGATGGGGATATCGAAACCGCCATTGATCACCTTACTGCTCTGACCGACCATGCCCCCGAATTTGCCGAAGGCTGGCATGTCCGCGCTTCGGCCTTTTTCGGGATCGACCGATTCGGGATGGCGATTGCGGATCTGGAACATGCCCTGACCCTGAACCCCAACCACTATGAGGCGATCTATGGTCTGGGGCTTATCCTTGAAGTAACCGGACAGCCAGACAAAGCCTTTAAGGCCTATGAACGCGCGCTGGCTATACATCCCCATCACGAACAAGTAACCAATGCCATGAATCGGCTGAAGCCTCAGATCGAAGGCAAGGCTCTTTAAGGTTCAGGGCAGGCGACAATGGTAAGCGGGTCATCCCGGGTAGTGGCCGTTCTGGGCCCGACCAACACAGGCAAAACGCATTACGCGATTGAGCGGATGCTGGGGCACCGAACCGGTGTCATCGGTCTGCCGCTGCGTCTGCTGGCGCGCGAGGTCTATGACAAGATCGTCGCCATCCGTGGTCCCTCGGTCGTGGCGCTGGTTACTGGTGAAGAGCGCATTGTGCCGCCCCGGACGCAATATTGGGTCTGCACGGTCGAGGCGATGCCAGAGGGCATGTGTGCGGATTTCGTGGCGATTGATGAAATCCAGCTGTGTGCCGATCCCGAGCGGGGCCATGTGTTCACAGACCGTCTGCTTCGGTCGCGCGGCACGCATGAGACCCTGTTCCTTGGGTCCGACACGATGCGCGGGTCCATCGCCGCGTTGGTGCCCGAGGCGCAGTTTGTCCGGCGCGAGCGGATGTCTCAGCTGGTTTACACCGGGTCGAAGAAAATCAGCCGTATGCCCGGGCGCAGCGCCATTGTCGGTTTTTCGGTCGACAACGTCTATGCCATCGCGGAACTGCTGCGCCGTCAAAAGGGCGGGGCGGCCGTGGTCATGGGCGCGCTCAGCCCGCGCACGCGGAACGCACAGGTCGACCTGTATCAGAATGGCGAGGTCGATTATCTGGTGGCTACCGACGCCATCGGCATGGGGCTGAACCTGGACGTGAATCACGTGGCGTTTTCGGCGCTGACCAAGTTTGACGGGCGGCGCATGCGGCCTTTGGCACCGAACGAACTGGCCCAGATCGCGGGTCGCGCCGGTCGCGGTATGTCCGATGGCACTTTTGGCGTGACCGGTGAGGCCGCGCCTCTGGACGAGGGCACGGCGCAGGCGATCATGGACAGCCGGTTCACGCCGATGAAAAAGCTCAACTGGCGGAATGCTGCCTTGCGTTTCGGCTCGGTTGAAGCGTTGATCACCTCGCTTGAGGTGGCGCCGCAAGATGATCATCTAGTCAAGGCGCGCCCCGCTGACGATCTGAACGCGCTGAAATCCCTGTCACAGGTGACCGAGGTGATTGCCCGTGCCAGCGATGGCCCGTCGGTCCGACTGCTGTGGGATGTCTGCCGAATCCCCGATTTTCGCGGCATCAGCCACGCGGAACATGCGGGCTTGCTTGAGGTGATTTTTGGCCACCTGCATGAACGCGGCACCATTCCCGACGACTTTCTGGCGCGACAAATCCGCCGCATTGACAGAACCGACGGCGATATTGATGCACTGTCCAAAAGGTTGGCATATATTCGCACCTGGACATATGTTGCGCAACGAAACGGTTGGGTAAGTGACGAATCCCATTGGCGGAACGAGACGCGCACTATAGAAGACAGGCTGTCAGACGCTCTTCACGAACGTTTGACGCAAAGATTTGTGGACCGGCGCACATCTGTATTGCTGCGCCGGCTCAAACAGAAGGAGGCCCTTTTGGCCGAAGTAAATGACAAGGGTGAAGTGACCGTCGAAGGCGAATTCGTCGGTCGTCTGGAAGGGTTCCGGTTTATCCCGGACAAAGCCGCGCAGGGGACCGAGGCGAAAGCGCTTAAATCGGCCTCGCTGCAGGCCCTCACACCGCAATTCCATCTGCGTGCCGACCGTTTCTACAATGCACCCGATACCGAAATAGATTTCACCGATCAGGGCGGCCTGATGTGGGGCGAATATGCGGTCGGCAAACTGGTTGCCGGGGCAGAGCCTCTCAAGCCGATGGTCGAGGTTTTTGTGGACGAGGCCGCAGGGCCTGATGTTGAACAGAAAGTGCAGCGCCGCCTGCAGCACTTTATCGACCGCAAGGTGGCTGCCCTGTTTGAGCCGCTGTTGAACCTGTCGCGCGACGAGGAACTGAGCGGTCTGGCCAAAGGCTTTGCCTTCCGCATGGTCGAGGCGCTGGGCGTGCTGCCGCGTGCGCAGGTTGCGCAAGAGGTCAAGGATCTGGATCAGGACGCCCGCGGCGCGCTGCGCAAGCACGGCATTCGCTTTGGCCAGTTTACCATCTTCATGCCGCTTCTGCTGAAACCCGCGCCCACGCGTCTGCGTCTGGTGCTGTGGGCGCTGTCCAGTGGGTTGCAGGAATTCCCCGAGGCACCGCCTCCGGGTCTGGTCACCGTGCCTGTCGCCAAGGATGCGCCACAGGGCTATGACACCATGTGTGGCTACCGCGATGCGGGCGAGCGTTCGATCCGTATCGACATGCTGGAACGTCTGGCCGACATGCTGCGCGCCGAGGACAGTCGGGGTGGGTTCGAGGCCAAACCCGACATGCTCTCGATCACCGGTATGACGCTGGAACAATTCGCCGATCTGATGCAGGGGCTGGGCTACAAGGCCGAGCGTGGCGAGCGTGAAAAGGTCAAACCCGCACCGGCGGAACAGCCTGCGGCTGATGCGCCCGAGCAACCGGTCGCCGAAGAAACCCCGACAGACGCAGTGGCGACGGACGATGTGACCACACCCGCCGAGGCGCCAGCCGAGGCCACCGACAGCACCGAGGCGGCAGCCGAGGCTCCGGCGGCAGAACAGCTGGCGGAACCTGCATCGGACGAACCCGAGGTTGAGGTCTTCTATACCTTCACATGGGGCCGACAGCGCCAGCCGAACCGCGGCCCGCGCCGCGAACAAGGGCAGGGCAAGGGCAAGCCGCGCGGCAAACCTCAGGGCAAGCCGCAGGGCAGGAAGGGCGGCAAACCTCAGGGTGCCAAATCCTTCTCGTCGCGGCCCCCTAAAAAGGAAAAGGCCATTGATCCCGACAACCCGTTTGCCGCCGCGCTGATGGGTCTGAAGGACAGCAACTAAAAGCCGATGGCCGAGGCCAAGCTGCGGATCGACAAATGGTTGTGGCAGGCGCGGTTCTTCAAGACCCGCAGCCTGGCCGCTAAACAGGTCAGCGGCGGCCATGTCAGACTGAACGGAAACCGGGTGCTGAAACCGGCGCAGGCCGTGGCCCCCGGTGACATTCTGACCTTTCCGCAAGGCCGGATCGTGCGGGTGGTTCGTATCGAAGCACTGGGCGAACGGCGGGGCCCGGCCCCCGAGGCGCAGGCGCTGTACTTTGATATGACCGAAAAGCGGGACGTACCGCCCAAAAATCCGGGATTCGAGGGAAAAGGTCGTCCAACCAAGAAAGAACGGCGTGCGCTTGATCTTTCTCGCACCCCAAAGGGATGATCTTCTCTTGAAGAGGCGGGCAGACTGAATTAGCTAGTCGCCAAAGCGCAAACGGGAAATCCGACATGACCTACGTTGTCACCGAAAACTGCATTGGCTGCAAATACACCGACTGTGTCGAGGTATGCCCGGTGGACTGTTTCTACGAAGGCGAAAACACCCTGGTCATTCATCCCGACGAATGCATCGATTGCGGCGTGTGTGAACCCGAATGCCCCGCCGATGCGATACGCCCCGATACAGAGCCGGGGATGGAACAATGGGTCGAATTCAACCGGAAGTTCTCGGAAATGTGGCCGGTGATCGTAACCAAGAAAGATCCCTTGCCCGAGGCTGAAGAGCGCGACGGTGAAGAAGGCAAGATGGAGAAGTATTTCTCGGAAGCGCCGGGCGAAGGCGGTTAAGCGATTCGCCGCCGCAGTGAGGCGTATATCTGGCTGATATAGACCCTATCGCGTTGAAAGATAAGTACTTTAAGGACCTTTAATCCGATAGAGCTTTTGGATGTCGCATTTTTGTGATATAATCCCAACCTGAATGATGACTGAGATGGGATGTACTCCGTAAGTATGTTTGCTTTGGAGTTCTGATTTTATGACACATAAGCCGCTTGTCGGGGCCAGATCGGGCGCCGCGTGTGGTTTTTTGTTGTCCGCCTCCCGTTCACAACCAAGGAAGACCTGTATGTCAAAGTCGAAAAAGCTTGAGTTCCGCCCGAACGATTACGTCGTCTATCCCGCGCATGGCGTGGGTCAGATCATCTCGATCGAAGAGCAGGAGGTCGCCGGATTCTCGCTTGAGCTGTTTGTGATTTCGTTTGAGAAAGACAAGATGACCCTGCGCGTTCCGACCAACAAGGTGACGGAATCGGGATTGCGGTCGCTCAGCTCTCCGGACGTGATCAGCCAGGCGATGAAGACGCTCAAGGGCAAGGCCAAGGTCAAGCGCGCGATGTGGTCCCGCCGGGCTCAGGAATATGAGCAAAAAATCAATTCCGGCGATCTGATTTCTATTGCCGAAGTGGTCCGCGACCTGCACCGCACCGATGATCAGCGCGAGCAAAGCTATTCCGAGCGTCAGCTCTATGAAGCCGCGCTGGAGCGTTTGACCCGCGAAGTGGCGGCTGTGTCCGGTGCTGACGAAATCTCGGCCGCCAAGCAGGTGGACGAGGTCTTGACCTCACGCGCCGCCTGATTGTTCTGAATTCTATTCAAGGGCCGTCCCGGTGTTCGGGGCGGCCTTTTTTCTTGGGCTGCTACGCAGATTGTTCAGCGCCCTAGATCGATGCCGTCAGTGCAAGAATAAACGTGATTTCCCCAATCTGCTGGGTCGCCCCTAACACATCGCCGGTTTGCCCCCCGATTTTGGCTTTGGCCAGCGCCCAAAGACCGCTCACAACCAACAGGGCAATGACCGCGGCAAGAATGGCCGTCGTACCGACCAGCAGAACCGCAAGCAGGATGGCCAGGGTCAAGCCGGTCAACACAGCAAGGCGAGGCGGGGTGCCGACCGAATGGCTCAGCCCCGAGGCGCGCGCATTTGCCATCAGCGCCATCGGAACCGGCATCAACGAGCGCGATAAGACACAGGCCGCCAAGATTCCCGCGGCCAGATCAGCGTTCAGCAGCGCAACGATCGCAGCAACCCGGATCAGCTGAGACAGCAGCAAGGCCAACACGCCATATGTGCCAATATGGCTGTCTTTCATGATTTCCAACCGGCGTTCTTTGGTAAATCCACCCCAGAACCCATCGAACGTATCGGCCAGCCCGTCTTCGTGCATGGCCCCCGTCGCCACGATGAGGGTGGCAACAATTAATGCGGCACTCGCCAGAAGTGACAGACCGAGACTCAGACCGATGCGACCTACCAACAATGCCAGACAGCCCACAATCGCCCCGGCAATGGGGAAGGCCCAGGTGGCGCGGGCTTGGCGGTCAAAAACATGCTGGGGCAGGGTCGGAATGGGCAAGCGGGTCAACAGCACCAGTGCCACCGGAATATCCCACGCAGAAAAAGGGCTCGTGTCGTTTTTGTGCACTCGCAGGCCTTTCCGGGTCTTGTTGCTTTGCCAGCATTGGTTAAACACACAGGACCACTCTGATGCAATGAGGCTTTGAATGCTGCCAGAATTCACCGACCTGAATGCGTTTCGCGACGCTTTGACAAATGCGCCGGGCCCGGATGAGACCGCGCGAAATGGGGCGCAGGACCGTAACGGTCAGTTGACGAAACCGCCGGGTGCCCTTGGTCGGCTAGAAGATCTGGCAATCTGGTACGCCGCATGGCGCGGCGATGCACGCCCTCAGATCAAAGCGCCGCAAGTGATCGTCTTTGCCGGCAACCACGGCGTCACAGCGCAGGGCGTGTCTGCCTTCCCGCCCGAGGTGACCGTGCAGATGGTCATGAATTTTCAACATGGCGGGGCGGCGATCAACCAATTGGCCAAAGCCGCTGGTGCCAGGATGGATGTTCATGCGCTCGACCTGGATCGCCCCACGGCGGATTTCAACAAGGAACCCGCGCTCAGCCATGATGATCTTGTCGCGGCGCTGAAAACCGGATGGCAGGCGGTGGATCCGTCCGCCGATCTGCTGGTGGTTGGCGAAATGGGCATCGGTAACACCACACCCGCCGCGGCGATTGCCTGTGCGTTGTTCGGAGGTGAGGCCGCCGACTGGACCGGGCGCGGTACCGGGGTAGATGATGCTGGTCTGGCCAACAAAACACGCGTTGTCGCCGAAGGCGTCGCCTTGCATGGCGGCTCGGAAGATGGGCTTGAGGTGCTGCGTTGCCTTGGCGGGCGCGAGATTGCCGCGATGGCTGGCGCGATCGCCGCGGCGCGTGTCCTGCGCATTCCGGTCGTTCTGGACGGCTTTATTTGCGCGGCGGCTGCGGCGTGCCTTGGGCGGGTATCGGACACCGCGCTGGATCACGCGGTTGCGGGTCACCAAAGCGCCGAGGGCGCGCATGGCAAGGTTTTGGCGCAACTGGGCAAGGAACCTTTGTTGAACCTTGGTCTGCGTCTGGGCGAAGGCTCTGGCGGGGCGCTTGCGATCAACATCGTCAAAAGCGCCATTGCCTGCCACTCGGGCATGGCAACCTTTGCTGAGGCAGGCGTTGCTGACGGCTGACTAATGCCGCCCGACCCAGCGTTGCCCGGGTCAGGCGGAATTCTTTGCGTGTTCCTCGGCCAGTTCCAACAAAGCGGTTTCCAGATCTTTTTCCAGTTGCTGGGCCCGCTCGATATACTTTTTGTTCTCAGCCGTTGGCATGCCCGGCACCCACAGCTCGGCCAGTTCGCGAACCGAGGACCGGTCATGGTGGTAAAAGGTCTGCTCGGCCTGCGCGGCCTCGTATTCGCTGAGCCCGATGTTTTCCAGCACATAGCGCCCTGCACGCAGCGAACCGTCGAACATCTCACGCACGATGTCGTTCGCACCGGCCTGATAGAGCTCGTAGACATGGTTGCGGTCGCGGGCACGGGCGATGATGTGAATATCGGGCCGTTGCCGCCGCGCATATCCCACTAGGCGGGTCACCTGTTTGTAGTCATCCATCGCAGCCACAAGAACGGTGGCTTTCTCAATTCCTGCCGCCTTGAGCAATTCCGGCCGTGTCGGATCCCCCAGAAACCCTTTGACCCCGAACCGGCGCATCAGCTGGATGGTTTCGATGTCGTGGTCCAAAACCACCGTTTTGAACCCGCTGGCCTGCACCAGACGGTTGACGATTTGCCCAAACCGCCCGATCCCTGCGATAATCACAGGGCCCACCTCGTCAATCGTGTCCGGCTCGACGCTCGGTCCGGTGTCGCCCATGCGGCGGCTGAGCAGGTCATAGATGATAAAGAGAAGCGGTGTGATCAGCATTGTCAGCGCGATGATCATCAGCAGCTTTTGGGACAGGGCAGGCGGAATGACGCTTTGCTGTGTCGAAAAGGCCAGCAGGACAAAGCCGAATTCACCTGCCTGAGCCAGGCCCAATGTGAACAGCCAATGGTCGCGCCCGCGCAGCTTGAAGGCGCGCCCGACGATAAACAGGATGATCCCTTTGGCGAGAATGACCAGCAGAGCCAGACCGATCAGGTCCAGCGGATCATTGAAGAAATACCCGACATCGATACCGGCCCCGACGGTGATGAAAAACAGGCCCAGAAACAGGCCTTTGAACGGCTCTAGGTCACTTTCCAGCTCGTGCCGGAATTCGGAACTGGCCAGAACGACCCCGGCGAGGAAGGCTCCGAGTGCGGGTGACAGGCCAACCAGCGCCATCAGGAACGAAATCCCAACGACAATCATCAGGGCCAGCGCCGTGTACATCTCGCGCAGGCGCGTGGCGTGGATAAACCGGAACAGGGGCCGCGTCAGGTAAACACCGGCAAGCACGACGAACGCGATGGCCCCAATCGTCACCAATGTGACCGCCCAACCCGGTAATCCCTCGACCAACGAAAGCGTTGCATGGCCATGGTCTGCGTGCGCCGCGTCGACACCGCGGTCAATCGACCCATCGTCTTCGATGTGGATGGATGCCGGAAACGCAAGAAGCGGCAGGAATGCAAGGATCGGGATGACGGCGATATCCTGCGTCAGTAGAACCGAAAACGTTGCCCTGCCGCCGTTTGTTTGCATCAACCCCTTCTCTGACAGTGTTTGCAAGACGATAGCCGTTGACGAAAGGGACAGTGTCAGCCCAACGGCCAGAGAAACAGACCAAGGATGGCCAGCATAATAAGCTACCCCTGCGATGGCCGCAGTGGACAACGCGACCTGCAGACCGCCAAGGCCCAGCAGTTTGTCGCGCATATCCCAAAGCGCCCGTGGCTCCAGCTCGAGCCCGATCAGGAACAACATCATGACGACGCCAAATTCGGCGACATGCTGCAGGTTTTCCGTTTCGGCGCCTACAAGGCCCAAAACCGGGCCAATGGCGATACCGGCGGCCAGATACCCCAGAACCGAGCCCAACCCAAGCCGCGCCGACAGTGGCACGGCAATCACGGCGGCAGCAAGGTAGATGGATGCCTGATAAAGGAACTCGTTCATATTCGTCCTTCCTGAGCCGTCACGTCGGCAATGGGGCGTCGCGTTTGAGCTGGTCCATCACGATCTGGCTTTGCACCCGCGCCACCGCAGGATGGGGCAGGATCACCTCGTGAAGCAAGCTGTTGAGCGCTGGCAGATCGTCACAATAGACATGCAGCAAATAGTCCGCCTCACCGGTCAGGGACCAAACGCTGCAGATTTCGGGGCGGGTTTTCACCATCCGGGCAAAGCTTGATGATTTTTCCGGGCCGTGCGTGTCCAGATGCACTTGAATGAACCCCTGCACCTGCAGCCCGAGTTTCAGCGGGTCCAGCCGGGCGGAATATCCGGTGATGTATCCTTCGGCCTCCAACCTCTGTCGGCGACGTCCCGCCTGACTGGCAGACAGGTTCAACATCTCACCCAGTTGATTCGCAGTCAGATGCGCGTCTTTTTGCAAGGCCGACAGCAATCGCGTGTCAGTGGCGTCCAGCACGTGCGTAATATCCTCAACATTGATCAATTTTATGCGTTTTTTCCGCGCGTTACCCAAGTTTACACGAATTCCTCGCGCAGAAACAGCGCGATCTGTTCACGATCACGGGCTTGGCGGAATTAGGTTGGCTATCGGCCATGTAGAGTCCAATAATTGAGCGCGACCAAGGAGCGGATCACGCCAACCACTGTCAGCTGTGTCCAGGCTTTCAGGCGCGTTGGTCAGCCTTCGGGTGTTTCAAGCACAATCCATGTCCAAGTCACTCCGGCGCGATGGTTGCCGTCTTGCAATGATGCTTCGTTACTGAGATGCAAAAGTCTCAGTCCCAGCGCCTTGGAGGCAGCAAGGATCCCTTGTTCGTCGATCCCAAAGCTCCGCCGTCCAACGGGGCTGGGCCCGTGCCTGAGCGACAATACAAGCCGTGCCCTTGGGGTGAGCAGGGTAGCAATGCGTCCGATAGCCCGCGGCTGGTCTTGGGCTGTCAGGTGGTGGAGAACTCCGATAGCAATGGCGAGGTCGTGCAAGCAGTCGAGCGCATTTGTGGAGTTCAGATCGGGCAAGCAGTCATCGCACCAAGTGATTGCTGGATGCGCGTGGTGTGCTTGTCCGTGGGAGCGAAAAGGCGGGCGTCGGTTCGACAGCGGTGACAAAGCTGCCTTGTGACGCGAACCAATGTGCCGTTCGGCCTGTGCCTGCGCCGATGTCCAGAACTGAACTGTGTTTCCGTTCAAGGAATTTGGCGACGGGGGCCAAAACGGCTTGGGGTGGCAATGCGTCATAGGCCGGTATCAGTTCGCTTGCGGCATCCTGATAGCCGACGACAACCGAGCGTGAGACTTCAGCGCTATCCACGCGGCATCTTGAGGGTCACGTTGTTGCCGCGTTTTTGATAGCGCAGTTCGCTGTCTCCGATTGCGACCACTTTGCCGCCATCCAGCCTGTCGCCCACTTTCAGCTTTTTGTAGCGTCCGCTGGGTAATCGGACCAACGCGCGCCGGTTCGAAGGTGTGCCGTAGACCCCGATCAGGTTCAGCTTTCGCAGGTTGATTGCGTTGTCGATTGTGGCCTGCCGGGCCACCGATGCCGTTGTCGGGATGCGCGGATTGACTGTTCTGGGTTGGAAAGTTCCGATATCGTCGTCGGAGTTGTTTACCCTGGCCGTCGATCCCAGCGTCGCTGTTCCGGCACTCTGTTGCGCGGCTGCGACCGCGGCCGCCCGCGCGGGGCGCAGCTTCGGTCTGGGAACGCGGACAACGGCCAAGGCGGTTGGGGTCGGGTCAACCTCTGGCTCGGGTTCGGGACGCAGCGTGGCTGGGCGAAGCTTTGGCCGAACCACGGCAAGCTCTTCCAGCGAGCGTCCGCCCAACTGCTGACGTTCGAACTGTTCGACCAGGTTGTCGGGCCGCGCCCGTGGGCGATATCCGGCCAATCTTTGATCCGGTTCCTCGACAACCGGTTCTTCCTCAAACCGGACCGGTGGATCAGGCGGGACGGATGACGGGCGACCGGCGTAAACCATCACGCCGTCAGGATTGAGCGTGCCTTCGCGGCTTGGGGTCACCAAGCCACGCTCATCCAGTTCGAATTCGGCGGCATTCGCAAGGGGCAGTGCGGCCAATACAAACGGCGCATCCGTCGCAAACTCATCGACGGCGGGCAGGGCGATTGCATCCTGTGACAGGTCCGAACGATCAAGGGATGTCAGGTACAATTCTTCAGGCGGGTGAGGCTCTGGCGTGTCCAGCAGGGGTGGAGTGGCCGGGGCAACCCCCGAAAACTCGCGAAACAAGGTCTGTGGCTCTGGGCTTCGGTCAATGGCTTCGACCGGTTCCGGCGCCACCTGCAGAGCTTCGAGAATCGCGGCGTCCGTCGGGCTGAGCACTGGGTCCACGACCGTTTCCGGGGCCGAGCTCTCTGGCGCGGGTTCTTTCAGTATCTCTGGTTCTACAACCGCGATCTGGGGCTCTGGCTCTGGCGCAATCTCGGGAAGGGCGGGTTGCGACTGGGGTGCCGGTTCGGGTTGCGCGATCTCGGTCTGAACACTCGGCTCCGCAAGGTCAGTTGCCAGATCGATCGGCGTTTGTTCGGAGGACGACCTGAGCGCCCACCATCCTCCGACAACCATGCCCAGAACCACCGACGCCGCCACCGCAGGTACCAGAACGCGCTTTGACTCCAGCACCAAAACCGGGGGTGGTGTCTTGGTTGCCTCGGGTGACCGAAAGGCAGACGGGGCAGGGGTCGCAGCGATTGCGTGTACCGGCGGTTCGCTGTCCTCAGCACTTTCCGCCACCGGTGTTGGCACCGCTTCTGTGACGGGAATGTCTGGCTGATCCTCCAAAGGTTCCAGATCAGTTGCGAAGGCCAGATAGGGGCCTGTCAAAGCGTCCTCATCCGTGGCGCTGACCCGGAAACCGTCGGGAATGAACCCGTGTGCGGCGGCAAAGTCATGCGCCTCGGTCAGGGTCTGACGCGCAACTGCGGCCACCAGCGTATCACCGGCGCAATCGGCCGTGGCATAAGACAGCTCAGACAGGTCGTAAGGCGTTGCTTCGGCGAGCGTTTCCTGCACTTTCTGTTGCGCAGAGGTGGCTTCCAGCCCGTGGGTTTCAACGGTCAGCAGGCGAACCTGATCATCGGGAATGATCAGCGAACAGCTTAGATCATTGGCCAGCGCAAATCCTTGATCCCGCAACGCCTGTATTTGTTCGGCGAAATCCGGCGCGTCCAGCGGAACGGTCCCGATGCAGTACCATTCGCCATCCGAATGGTGATGCAGGGAAATACCGTTCTCAGAAAAAGACAGCGCGAAGGCGGGTTTCATAATCCGGATGAACCATAGTTGTCAGTTTCAATGCAAACGCTTTGGTGTCCGCTCAGCGAGATTATAGCAGGAACCTGCCGAGGAAAAGAAAAAGACGGTATCACCTCTTGTTGAACATGGGTCGCCAGACCCATCTTAGACGCAAGGCAATAGGAGGGATCACCTTGAAGACACTTGCTTTTTTGACCGCGATGACAGCTGCGATGGCGGCGATGCCTGCCGCTGCGGAAGAACGTCGCATCCTGGTCAGTGGTACGGGTACGGCTCTGGCTGAACCGGATATGGCAACGATCACGCTTGGGGTCACGAACCAGGATGGGCAGGCCTCTGCCGCGATGGAGGCGACGTCATCTGCGGTGTCCCTGATCCTCAAGCGACTGGATGAGATGGGGCTGGAGTCTCGTGATATCCAGACGCGGGATCTGTCGCTGAACCCGGTCTGGTCGAACCGCAGTAGCCAAAGCGGAGAAGCGCCGCAGATCACCGGTTTTACCGCGTCGAACCGAGTGTTCGTGCGGGTGCGGGATTTGGGTAATCTGGGACCCATCATGGACGCGGTCATCCAGGATGGCGCCAATGATTTCGGCGGGTTGAGCTTTAGCGTGCAAGACCGCAAACCGCTTGAAGAAAAAGCCAGGGCAGACGCGGTAGCGGACGCCAAATCCAAGGCGGAACAACTGGCGCAGGCCGCTGGTGTCACTTTGGGGCCGGTGGTTTCGATCAGCGACCAGGCTGGCGGTGTGCGCCCCGTAGAGCAGATGCACAGAATGGCGATGTCGGATGCGGGTGGCGTTCCGGTGGCTGGCGGCGAGATTTCAGTGTCTGTCAATATCTCGATGGAGTTCGAGATACTCGACTAGTTTACGCGTCCGCGCGGGCCTGCAGCGGTTTCAGTTGCTGCCCCTGGTCGTCGAAGTTGCGCGGATCAAGCCAGGCCTCGAACGCGTCGCGGATTCTGGGCCATTCGCTATCCAGGATCGAAAACCACGCGGTGTCGCGGTTGCGTCCCTTGTAATGCGTCGCCTGACGGAAGGTGCCTTCGTAGGTAAAGCCCAGGCGTCTGGCCGCGCTACAGGAGGGTGCATTCAGCGCATCGCATTTCCACTCATAGCGGCGATAGCCCAATTCGTCGAAAACACGCCGCATCATCAGATACATGGTTTCGGTCGATTGCGGCTTGCGCTGCAACAAGGGCGAAAAGTGGATGTGTCCAACTTCAATTGCGCCTGCGGTAGGCGCGATCCGTAGATAGGATGTCATCCCGACGGGGACCTCGCCTTTGTCGAGAACCGTGTGGAACATCGGGTCGCCATCGGTGCAGTTGGCTTGCACCCATTCGACAAAATCCGCCTCGGACTGGAACGGCCCATAAGGCAGATAGGTCCAGTTGCGCCCATCAACATCGTTGACAAACGCCCGGTAGAGACCGGGCGCATGCCGGTTTACATCCAGCGGCACAACCGAGCAGAACTGACCCTCCATCGGCGTATAGGGTGGCGTCGGGCGCGGAAACGCGCCCTCGACCGGCAATCCGATAGGCTGACCCAGCTCGTTGGTGTTGTGCCCGGTCATGACTTAGGCGCTGGCTTTGGCGAGGGCCTGATCCAGATCGGCGATCAGGTCATCTGCGTTCTCGATCCCGATGGAGACACGGACAACATTCGGGCTTGCACCCGCCGCTTCCTGCTGCTCCGGCGTCAGCTGACGGTGGGTGGTCGAGGCCGAGTGAATGATCAGCGAACGCGCATCGCCAAGATTGGCCACGTGGCTGAAGATCTCCAGCGCATTGACCAACTTGATGCAGGCGTCATAGCCCCCTTTGACGGCAAAGGTGAACAAGGCGCCAGCACCGCGCGGGTAATGCTGCTGGACCCTGTCATAATAGGGCGACGAGGGCAGCCCCGCATAGGTCACGTAGTCAACCCTATCATCCGTCTCAAGCCACGCCGCGATCTTTTGGGCGTTTTCGACATGGCGTTCCATCCGCAGTGAAAGGGTTTCAATGCCCATCAGGGTGTAATGCGCCGCCTGCGGGTTCATGGTCATGCCCAGATCACGCAGGCCGATGGCGATGCCGTGGAAGGTGAAGGCCAGCGGGCCGAATGTCTCGTGGAACTTCAAGCCGTGATAGGCAGGCTCGGGCTGGCTGAGCGATGGGAACTTGTCATTGGCCGACCAGTCGAACTTGCCCGAATCCACGATGCAGCCGCCGGTGACGGTGCCGTTGCCGGTCAGGTACTTTGTGGTCGAATGCACCACCAGCGTCGCGCCATGTTCGATCGGACGGCACAGGAACGGCGTGGCCGAGGTGTTGTCGACCACCAGCGGAATGCCGGCTTCATCCGCGACATCTGCCAGAGACCGAATATCGGTGACATAGCCGCCCGGGTTGGCGACGGATTCGCAGAACACTGCACGGGTGTTTTCGTCGATGGCGGCTTTGACCGCGTCGAGATCGTCGGTGTCCACGAACTTGGCCGACCAGCCGAAACGCTTGATCGTCTGGCTGAACTGCGTGACCGTCCCGCCATAAAGGCGCGTCGAGGCCACCACGTTGCACCCCGGGCCCATCAGTGGAAACAGCGCCATGATTTGGGCCGCATGCCCAGACGAACAGCAAACGGCACCTACGCCGCCTTCAAGCGTCGCGACACGCTCTTGCAGAACCGCAACCGTTGGGTTGGTCAGGCGCGAATAGATAAAGCCGACCTCTTGCAGGTTGAACAGTGCTGCCGCGTGATCGGCATCGCGGAACACAAAGGCTGTTGACTGATAGATCGGTGTTTGACGTGCCCCGGTTGCCGGATCGGGCCGGGCGCCCGCGTGAATTTGCAGCGTATCAAAGCCGTAGGTCGGGCCCTCAGACATAGTGAACTCTCCTGTAGGAACTATTCTCGTGAACTCTGTACGGCATTGGTTGACTGCACACAACGTTGTCAGCGCAGCCACAACCCCTTGGATTTGATGGCCTTGCGGATCACCTGTTCGCGCTGGGGCAGATTGTTCTGATCGAACATCGACCGGATGTTCATGCCCTTGCCCTGATAGATCAGTTTCTTCATTGGATCATAGGTCTTGAGAACCTTCTTGATCTTGTTGGGCGCAGCCACGGTTTCCAGTACCTCGATGACGCGGTCGCTTTCGCGCGCATAAAGCAGTGGAAACAGGCGGTAGTGGCAACTGACCGACCCGTCCAGAAGACCGGCAGGCAGAACATGGCGCCATCCGCCAAACGAGTGGATGACAAGGGGCAGGGCGGCCTGATCCAGCCAGGGATTTAGGTTCTGGCCGGTAAGCTCTGGAATGCCCTCATCCCGAAGGACGCGCGCGTATTCCAGAAACCGTTCACCAAATCTGCGGGGGCATTTGTAGAAGAAGTAACCCGCGTTGAAGTACAAAAACCGCCGCCAATAGTCTTGCGGTTGCGCTTCATCGATGGAGCTTTCGAAATCCAGGTCAAAGCGATCATAGAGCGCGCGCCAGATCCCCTCATAGCCGGGTCCGTATAGCGTAGGTTTGGGCCATGTGCCTTCAACCTTTTCTGAAGCGCCAGGACGGTTGAAATCGAACGGTACTGTCGCAAGTTCGTCGGTAATAAGCGTATCGCTGTCGAAAAAGACAAACGGCTCATCTTCGGGCAGGGCCAGAAGGGCTTCGATCTTGTTGCCGTTCGGATAGCTTTCACCGAAGGTTCGGTTCTCAAAAGGAACGATCTCGGCACCCAGATGATCCAGAGCCTGCAACACATCCTTGTTCTGCAGGCTTGGATCGCGGCCCCAAAGCGGGCCCGGTTGCGGGACCGCCACGATCAGGCGCCCTTGGAAATCAGGAGAGCTGTGGCGCAGCGACGCGGCAAAAAGCACCGCTTCGTATTGAATCCGATTGTTCTGCGCGATGATGACAACGTTGAAATTCGAAGGAGTCGCCGGCATGCGCGCGCTTTCTGTTAGAAGGGCCGTTGCAGCCATTTGATCCGGAATTACAGCAAGGGACCTCGGGCGTCAAAACCAGATGATGCCTCGGATTTGAATAATCGGCCGCTCTTTTTGGCCTGATTTGCTGGGTGGGATTGCCCAAATACCGTTCAAATGCTGCAAAAACAGCCGGTCTGAGGGCAGATACAAAGTTTTTTCCATTTGGTAAATTTTACCAATTGATAAAAAATCAGATTGTGGCAAGGTAGAGGGACAACAAACATATCTACAGGGAGTAGAGTGATGGCACAGGGCCAGATGGCACCCGGTATCGTATCCGGGCGGCTTTCCAGCGATGAGCTGACCTCGAATTTTTCGGATTTGCACCCGCCTTTGGCCCCGCACGAGGCCGCCGTGGCCGCGGATAGGTGCTATTTCTGTTATGATGCGCCGTGCATCACGGCATGTCCGACCGACATCGACATTCCGTTGTTCATTCGACAGATCCAAGCGGGTCAGCCGGGGTCGGCGGCGCGCACCATTCTGGATCAGAACATTCTGGGTGGAATGTGCGCCCGGGTGTGTCCGACCGAGACGCTGTGCGAAGAAGCCTGCGTGCGCGAAACTGCCGAGGGCAAGCCGGTTGAAATCGGTCGTTTGCAGCGGTTCGCAACGGATGCGCTCATGACCTCGGGCGAGCACCCGTTCGAGCGCGCGCCAGCGACAGGGAAAACCGTTGCGGTTATCGGGGCAGGGCCTGCGGGTCTGGCCTGCGCGCATCGTCTGGCGATGTTGGGACATGATGTGGTGATCCACGAAGGCAAGCCCAAGCCGGGCGGCCTGAACGAATATGGTATTGCCGCTTATAAATCGACCAACGATTTTGCCCAGGCCGAAGTGGACTGGCTGTTGAAGATCGGTGGCATCAGCATCGAAACCGGCTCGGTTCTGGGCGAGGGGATCTCGCTGGACGGTCTGGTTGAGAATTACAATGCTGTTTTCTTGTCTATTGGTTTGGCAGGCGTGAATGCCCTGCGCGCTGATGGCGCAGACAAGGACGGAGTGCGACACGCGGTCGATTTCATCTCGGACGTGCGACAGGCGGATGATCTGGCGCAATTGCCGGTTGGGCGAAATGTTGTTGTGATCGGCGGCGGTATGACGGCGGTCGATGCCGCAGTGAAGTCAAAGCTGCTGGGTGCCGAGCATGTGACGATAGCCTATCGACGCGGTCGCGACGCCATGGGGGCCAGCCGCTACGAACAGGATCTTGCCGCTTCGCACGGCGTCCGCATCCTGACCAATGTGCAGCCTGTGGCGGTGCATGGAAACGGCGCGGCGGTCGAGATCGAGTTGGAGTATACCTCTAGCGAAGGTGGCAGCCTGCGTGGCACGGGTGAGACGATCCGCGTGCCCGCTGATCAGGTACTGAAAGCCATCGGGCAAACGCTGGACGGCGCGCCGGAAGGATTGAAGCTGGACGGCAACAAGATCGCAGTCAGTGGCGCCGGGAAAACGTCGGTGGCGGGTGTCTGGGCCGGTGGTGACTGCGCCGCCGGTGGCGAGGATCTGACCGTGACTGCGGTGGCCGAGGGCCGGGATGCAGCAATGGACATCCATGCCAGCCTGAGCGCGTGATCCGCAAGGGTGCACCATGAGTATTTTTGAAAAGATGAAGATGCTAACTCGCATCAGGGAGGCCGGATAAATGGCTGATTTGACGACGAACTTTCTGGGTGTCTCAAGCCCGAACCCGTATTGGCTGGCCTCGGCGCCGCCGACGGACAAGGAATACAACGTGCGCCGCGCATTCGAGGCCGGATGGGGCGGTGTGGTGTGGAAAACGCTGGGGGCCGAAGGCCCGCCGGTGGTCAATGTCAACGGCCCGCGCTATGGCGCAATCTATGGCGCTGATCGGCGGCTGTTGGGGCTCAACAATATCGAATTGATTACCGACCGGCCGCTTGAGGTGAACCTTGAGGAAATGGCCCGGGTCAAATCGGATTTCCCGGACCGCGCGCTGATCGCGTCACTTATGGTGCCGTGTGAGGAAGAGGCGTGGAAAGCCATCCTGCCGCGCGTGATGGAAACGGGTGCTGACGGTATCGAACTGAACTTTGGCTGCCCGCATGGTATGAGCGAGCGTGGCATGGGATCTGCCGTGGGGCAGGTGCCGGAATATATCGAAATGGTGACCCGCTGGTGCAAGCAATACTATGACCGCCCGGTCATCGTGAAGCTGACACCCAACATAACCGATATCCGCAAGCCAGCGGCGGCGGCCAAAAATGGCGGCGCGGATGCGGTGTCGCTGATCAATACGATTAACTCGATTACCAGTGTCAATCTGGACACGTTCAGCCCGGAACCGTCGATTGACGGCAAGGGCAGCCATGGCGGCTATTGCGGTCCGGCGGTCAAGCCGATTGCCCTGTCGATGGTGTCCGAAATTGCACGGGCCGAGGCCACGCGCGGACTGCCCATTTCGGGCATCGGTGGCGTGACCACGTGGCGCGACGCGGCCGAGTTCATCTCGCTGGGGTGTGGCACGGTTCAGGTCTGTACGGCTGCGATGACCTATGGGTTCAAGATCATCGATGAATTGACGGCGGGCCTGTCCGAATGGATGGACGAAAAAGGATACAGCAGCATCGATGAGGTGATCGGGCGCGCCGTGCCAAATGTCACCGATTGGCAATATCTGAACCTGAACTACATTGCCAAAGCCAAAATCGATCAGGATCAGTGCATCAAATGCGGGCGTTGCTATGCGGCGTGCGAAGATACCAGCCACCAGGCGATCTCGATGTCGGATGACCGCGTGTTCGAGGTGATCGATGAGGAATGTGTTGCCTGCAACCTGTGCGTCGATGTCTGCCCGGTCGAGAATTGTATTTCGATGGTGCAGATGGCCGCGGGCGAGGTTGATCCTCGCACCGGCAAGACGGTTGATCCGGAATATGCCAACTGGACGAGCCATCCCAACAATCCGATGGCGCGCGCCGCCGAGTGAGGAAACAGATCAGGGCCGCTATGCGGCCCTTTTCTATGGCGCAAGTAACTTGCGATAGAGCGTGTCGATAAAGGTCTCGGCCCCCTCGAACGGGTCCTCTTCGCCCAGAATGGCGCGCACTTGAACGTCGAAATCGGCATAGTGCTGTGTCAGCGCCCAGATCGAAAACACCAGATGATAGGGGTGTACGCGGGCAATTTTGTCCTGATCCATCCATTTTGAGATCACACCGATCTTTTCATCGACTAGCGTTTTGAGATCGACGGACAGCGCATCGTGGATGCGCGGGGCCCCTTGAACGATTTCGTTGGCAAACAGACGGCTTTCGCGCGGCAGGTCGCGGCTCATCTGCAGTTTGCGGTGAATATATGTCTGGATTTCTTGCAGCGGATCGCCGTTTTCGTCCAGCTCACGCAGTGGGGCCAGCCAAACATCCAAGAGCTGCGAAAGTAGTGCCGTATGGATCGCTTCTTTGGAGGGAAAGTAATACAACAGGTTCGGTTTGCTCAGTCCGGCCTCGGTTGCGATCTGATCGACGGTTGCACCGCGAAAGCCATGTGCTGAGAATACATTCAGCGCCGCTTCCAGAATCGCTGCTCGGTTCTTTTTCTGGATACGCGTAGGCGCACGGTCATTGGGCATTGGATGTCTCTTTTTGCGCCGTCGTAATACGAATTTAGTCGAAAATTGCGAATGTGCCATTCAATTTCTTGACTGGTGTTGAACCCGTGATAGCGTGGTTTTTACCAGATGGTCAAATCAAGGCCAACAATGCGAGCCAAATCGCTAGCAACAGGGGAAGAAAATGGCAGCTCCGGCGCAGAATCTCAGGATCAATGGGGACAGGCTTTGGGATAGCCTGATGGAGATGGCCAAGATCGGGCCCGGTGTGGCAGGGGGCAGCAACCGACAAACGCTGACAGATGAAGATGCCGAAGGGCGGGCATTGTTCCAGAAATGGTGCGAGGATGCCGGATGCAGCATGGGGCTGGACCAGATGGGCAACATGTTTGCGCACCGTGAAGGCACCGACCCCGACGCATTGCCCGTCTATGTCGGATCGCATCTGGATACACAGCCAACCGGCGGGAAATATGACGGTGTGCTCGGAGTGCTTGGCGGGTTGGAAATTATTCGCACGCTCAATGATTTAGGCATCAAGACCAAACACCCGATTGTGGCGACCAACTGGACCAACGAAGAAGGCACACGCTATGCGCCTGCGATGCTGTCTTCGGGTGTTTTCGCAGGGATGCACACGCAAGATTGGGCCTATGACCGGGAAGATGCCGAAGGGAAGAAATTTGGCGATGAACTGACCCGGATCGGCTGGCGTGGCGACGAAGAGGTTGGCGCGCGCAAGATGCACGCCTTTTTCGAACTGCATATCGAGCAAGGACCTATCCTGGAGGCCGAAGGCAAGGATATCGGGGTTGTCACTCATGGTCAGGGTTTGAGCTGGACGCAGATCACGGTGACTGGCAAGGACGCCCATACCGGATCTACGCCGATGCCGATGCGCAAAAATGCGGGTCTGGCGATGGCACGGATTCTGGAAAAAGTGGATGAGATCGCGTGGTCCCATGCCCCCCATGCCGTGGGGGCTGCGGGCCATATCGATGTGTATCCGAACTCGCGCAACGTGATCCCGGGCAAGGCGGTGTTCACGGTCGATTTCCGCTCACCCGAGTTGGATGTGATCACCGATATGGAGAACCGCCTGCGGGTTGCCGCCGAAGATATCGTCAACGAAATGGGCCTGCAGATCGCGTTCGAGAAAGTGGGCGGGTTTGATCCAGTGAAATTCGATGAGGGCTGTGTGTCCGCGGTGCGCGATGCCGCCGAACGGTTGGGATATTCGCATACCGATATCATTTCGGGCGCGGGTCATGATGCCTGCTGGATCAATCGTGTGGCACCGACCGCGATGGTGATGTGCCCGTGCGTAGACGGGTTGAGCCACAATGAAGCCGAGGAAATCAGCAAAGACTGGGCCGCCGCCGGGGCGGATGTTCTGTTTCATGCTGTCGTCGAGACGGCGGAGATTGTGGAGTAGGGGGAGCTGCCCCCGTCGCGGCAGGCCGCAACTCCACCGGGGTATTTTTGAACAAAAGAAGCACGTGGCGTAGACCGCAACAGGGAGTTTGAAATGAGCACTGTTATCAAGAACGGAACCGTTGTTACCGCGGATTTGTCCTATAAGGCAGATGTCATGGTTGAAGGCGGTGTGATCACCGAGATCGGGCTGGATCTGAAAGGGGATCAGGAGCTGGATGCCACTGGCTGTTATGTGATGCCGGGTGGGATTGATCCGCATACCCATCTTGAGATGCCGTTCATGGGCACCTATTCCAGCGACGATTTCGAAAGCGGAACACGCGCCGCCTTGGCGGGTGGCACCACGATGGTGGTGGATTTCGCCCTGCCCAACCCGGGGGAGAGCCTGCTGGATGCCCTGAAGCGCTGGGACAACAAGTCGACGCGTGCGAATTGTGACTATTCCTTCCACATGGCCGTCACGTGGTGGGGGGAGCAAGTGTTTGATGACATCAAGACCGTCATCGAGACGCGCGGGATCAACACGTTCAAGCATTTCATGGCCTATAAAGGCGCTTTGATGGTGAACGATGATGAGCTGTTTGCCTCGTTCAAACGTCTGGCCGAGCTGGGCGGGATTGCCATGGTGCATGCCGAGAATGGCGATGTGGTGGCCGAACTCAGCGCCAAATTGCTGGCTGAGGGCAATACCGGCCCAGAGGCGCATGCCTATTCCCGTCCGCCGCAGGTCGAAGGCGAGGCGACCAACCGCGCCATCATGATCGCCGATATGGCAGGCGTGCCTTTGTATGTCGTGCATACCTCATGTGAAGAGGCGCACGAGGCCATTCGCCGGGCCAAGATGAATGGCAAGCGGGTGTGGGGTGAGCCTTTGATCCAGCACCTGACTTTGGATGAGAGCGAGTATTTCCATCAGGATTGGGACCACGCCGCACGCCGCGTCATGAGCCCGCCGTTCCGCAACAAGCAGCATCAGGACAGCCTGTGGAACGGGCTGCATTCGGGGACGCTAAGCGTGGTGGCCACCGACCATTGTGCCTTTACGACCGATCAGAAACGCTATGGCGTGGGGGATTTCACCAAGATCCCGAACGGGACCGGCGGGTTGGAGGACCGGATGCCGATGCTGTGGACGCACGGGGTGAACACCGGACGCCTGACTCCGAATGAGTTCGTGGCGGTCACATCAACGAACATCGCCAAGATCTTGAATTGCTACCCGAAAAAAGGTGCGGTCCTGGTGGGGGCCGATGCGGACCTTGTGGTTTGGGATCCCGAAAAGACCAAAACGATCAGCGCCGATACGCAGCAATCCTCGATCGATTACAACGTGTTTGAGGGCAAGGAGGTCAAGGGCCTGCCGCGCTTTACGCTGACACGCGGGCAAGTCGCCGTGCATGACGGAGAGATCCGCACGCAGGAAGGCCACGGTAGCTTTGTTGCGCGTGAGCCAAACGGCCATGTGAACAAGGCGCTGAGTACCTGGAAAGAGCTGACGGCGCCTCGCCCTGTCGAACGGTCGGGTATTCCGGCGACAGGGGTCTAGTCGCGGTGCAATGAGTTTGGAATTCTGGTTGGATATCTCTGCGGATGTGGCGGCGATCCTGGCTGCTTTGGCTGTGATCGTGACGACCGCCTTTGTATGGCGCCAAATGCGCCTGCAGGCGCGGGGTCAGGACAAGGATGAGCGCCGGTTTCTACGAGAGTCCATCCACGTGATTCACGAAACGCTCCAGGCCACTCAGTTCCGAGAGGCACGACAGCGTTTCTTCACCGGTCCGCATATGAATGAATATGGAGACTTGGAAAGTGAGGAACGCGGACTAGCGCGTTACATTCTAAGTATTTACGGGCTTATGGCGCGGATGATCAAACATGGCGCGATTGATGAGGATATCCTGCGCGACTACTGGCGCACCGCGCTTTATCGCGATTGGGACAGGCTGGAAAACTTCGTCAGTGGCGAACGGCTGCGCGCCAAAAACGGAAACCTTTTTTCCGCGACCGAGCACATGGTGACCCGCTGGAAGACAACGGATAAAGAGATATGAACGAAGCAGGCACAGCTGTTATTCAGGCTAGCAATCTGGATCTGACATTCCAAACCAATGACGGCCCAGTCCACGCGCTCAAGGACGTGAACCTGACCGTCAACAAAGGCGATTTCGTCAGTTTCATCGGCCCATCGGGGTGTGGCAAAACCACCTTTCTGCGCTGTGTCGCGGCGCTTGAGACGCCGACCGGAGGCACGCTGACAGTCAACGGCATGAGCGCGGATGAGGCGCGGCGCAATCGGGCCTATGGCTATGTGTTTCAGGCCGCCGGGCTGTACCCCTGGCGGAGTATCGCCAAGAACATCAAACTGCCGCTTGAGATCATGGGGTATTCGGCCGCAGATCAGGAAGATCGTGTCAAGAAAGTACTTGAACTTGTTGATCTTGAAGGATTTGGTGGCAAGTTCCCCTGGCAGCTTTCAGGCGGTATGCAGCAGCGGGCCAGCATTGCGCGGGCGTTGGCTTTTGATGCCGACATCCTGCTGATGGACGAACCCTTCGGGGCGTTGGACGAGATTGTGCGCGACCATCTGAACGAGCAACTTCTGGCGCTTTGGGCGCGGACGGAAAAGACCATCGGTTTTGTCACCCACTCGATTCCCGAGGCCGTTTACCTCAGCACGAAGATTGTTGTCATGAGCCCGCGGCCGGGACGGATTACCGATGTGATCGACAGCCCGCTGCCGAAAGAGCGGCCCTTGGACATTCGCGATTCGCCCGAGTTCATCGAAGTTGCTCATCGGGTGCGTGAAGGTCTGAGGGCAGGTCACGGAGACGACATGTGATGGCAGTCAACTACATCAGACGTGCATCCATTGACGATGTTGGGGCCTGCGCGGGGGTCATCGCAACCTGGGCCGCTCAGACAGAGTGGATGGAAGATGAGGTGCCAGAGTCCAAACTGGCAGACCTGATACGTGACGCCTTTCCCAATCGCGACATTTGGATCGCTGGTGAGCCTGTGGATTGCTACATGTCGCTTGATCCCGTCGAACAGAAGGTCGGGGCGCTGTATTGCCTGCGGACAGGTCAGGGGATCGGCAAAGCCCTTTTGGACAAGGCCAAAGAGGGGCGCGATTTCCTTTGGCTGACCACACACGTGCCAAACCGGTCGGCGCAGAAGTTCTATCGCCGCGAAGGGTTTGTCGATGCGGGAACAGAGCCGCCAACCCCGCCGGACACTGTTCCCGTCATTCGGATGGAGTGGCGGGCATGAAGCAGATCATCGCCGTCCTCACCGTGATCGCCGCTATAGTCGTGCTCTGGTATGCGGCCTGTATTCCGATGAATATCAAAGGTGTTCTGACCGAACAGGAACGCGCGGGTGCCGAAGTGCAGCCGCCCTCTGCCAAGGATCGCCGCGACATGAGCGAGATTGGCCTGACCCTGCGCAACAGCTTTGCAATTCCCGCAACGTGGGCGCAAGAACGACCGCGCCTACCGGCCCCGCATCAGGTTGCCGCTGAGTTGTGGGAGACGACAGTTCAGAAAAAGATCACGTCGAAACGGTCGCTGATCTATCATTCGTGGGTGACGCTCAGCGCCACCATGCTGGGGTTCGCGATTGGCACCGGGTTGGGCATCCTGCTGGCCGTTGGCATCGTGCACAGCCGGGTCATGGATCTGTCGGTGATGCCATGGGCGATCATCAGTCAAACTATCCCGATCATTGCGCTGGCACCGATGATCATCGTGGTGCTGTATTCGGTCGGTATTCAAGGGATCATCCCCAAGGCCATCATCTCGGCTTACCTCAGCTTTTTCCCGGTCGTCGTCGGCATGGTCAAAGGGTTGCGCAGCCCGGATGCGATGCAGTTGGACCTGCTGCGGACCTATAACGCTTCCAAGGCGCAAGGGTTCTGGAAACTGCGCCTGCCGGCCTCGATGCCCTATCTCTTTACCTCGCTGAAGATCGGGATCGCGGCATCGCTGGTGGGGGCCATCGTGGGTGAGCTGCCGACCGGCGCGGTGGCGGGTCTAGGCGCGCGGTTGCTGGCGGGCAGCTACTATGGGCAGACAGTGCAAATCTGGTCTGCGTTGTTTGCCGCGGCCATTCTGGCAGCCTGTCTGGTGGGGCTGTTGGGTGTGATCGAGCGGTCGGTGCTTAAACGGATGGGGATAACGCAATGATTTTGGTTGTTTGCGCGATCCTGCTCTGGGCCTTTGGATGGTGGCTGAATGGCCGTCTTGCCAGCGGTCCGCAGGCCGATACACGGATGGTGCGCCTTCTGGCGCCTTTGATCTTTGGTGTGACAATTGTCGGCATGTGGGAACTGGTTGTGCGCGGGCTGGATGTGTCACTGGTGATCCTGCCAGCACCTTCTGTCATCATCACGCGTTTTGCCGACAGTCTGCCGGTCTTGTGGGCCGATTTCGTGCAGACAATCATCAAGGGCGCGCTGAGCGGGTATATCATCGGGTGCGGCTCGGCCTTTCTGGTGGCGATCGCTGTCGACCGTTGGGATTTCCTGCGGCTTGGTCTGCTGCCGGTGGGCAATTTCGTGGCCGCTCTGCCCATTGTCGGAACCGCACCGATTTTGGTGATGTGGTTTGGATTCGATTGGCATTCCAAAGCGGCGGTTGTTGTCGTGATGGTCTTCTTTCCGATGCTTGTGAACACGGTTTCGGGCCTGCGCGAAGCGACCACAATGCAGCGCGACCTGATGGAGACCTATGCGGCCACCTATTGGCAAAGCTTCTTGAAACTCCGTCTACCAGCGGCGATGCCGTTTATCTTCAACGGGTTGAAGATCTCGACGACATTGGCGCTGATTGGCGCTATCGTGGCCGAGTTCTTTGGCTCACCCACTTTGGGCATGGGTTTTCGGATCTCGACCAGCGTGGGCCAGCTGGCGCTGGATATGGTCTGGGCCGAAATCGTTGTGGCGGCCCTGGCCGGAACAGCGTTTTATGGGCTGGTCGCGATGATCGAAAAGGCCGTAACTTTCTGGCACCCGTCCCAGCGTGGATAAAAGGAATAACGCAACAGACCCCGGAAAAGGGGCACAACTAGAAACTAGGAGAGATGAAGATGAATAAGCTACTCAGCGGGGCGGTTGCCGCCTTTAGTTTGGCAGCCAGCGCAGCCTTGGCGGCGGATGAGGTGACGTTGCAGCTCAAATGGGTCACGCAGGCGCAGTTTGCGGGTTACTATGTGGCCAAGGACAAAGGTTTTTATGAAGAAGAGGGGCTGGACGTTACGATCCTACCCGGCGGCCCGGACATCGCGCCAACTCAGGTGATTGCTGGCGGTGGTGCGGATGTCACGGTGGAATGGATGCCCGCCGCGCTGGCCGCCCGCGAAAAGGGCCTGCCGTTGGTGAACATCGCGCAACCTTTCAAAAGCTCAGGCATGATGCTGACCTGCTGGAAGGACGCAGGCATCGCGTCGCCTGAGGACCTGAAAAACCGGACCCTTGGCGTTTGGTTCTTTGGCAATGAATTCCCGTTCATGAGCTGGATGAGCCAGCTTGGCATCGACACCGGCGGCAAAAGCGAAAACGGTGTCGAGGTTCTGAAACAGGGCTTCAATGTTGACCCGCTGTTGCAGCGTCAGGCCGATTGCATCAGCACGATGACCTACAATGAATACTGGCAGGTCATTGACGCTGGCGTCAGCCCGGACGAGCTGGTGACCTTCAAATACGAAGATCAGGGCGTCGCAACGCTTGAGGACGGTCTTTATGTTCTGGAAGAAAACCTGAGCGATGCCGCATTCACCGACAAGATGGAACGGTTCGTGCGGGCCTCGATGAAAGGTTGGAAATACGCCGAAGAACACCCGGATGAGGCCGCGGATATCGTGCTGGAAAACGATGCCACCGGTGCACAGACCGAAGAGCATCAAAAGCGCATGATGGGTGAGATCGCCAAGCTGACCGCCGGGTCGAACGGGGCCCTGGACCCTGCTGACTTTGAGCGCACCGTCGGTACATTGCTGGCCGGGGGCTCTGATCCTGTGATCACGGCGCAGCCTGAAGGCGCCTGGACACATCAGATCACGGATGCTGCGCTGAACTAACCCAGCCTGAAAATTCAAAGACAAACGCGGTCCCGGACGGGGCCGCGTTTTTTTGTTTCGGGTCACTCACATGTGTACGGATTTGGTCTGGAAATGGATAGCAATTCATTGCAAAATATGAGAAATCCATGAATTTGGAAATGAAATGCAGTCATTTGCAGTAGAATTCAACATGGCAATGCGCCTGATTCTTGGCGGCGACGCCGAGCTTTGGGCCATTGTCCTGTTGTCTTTGCGTGTGTCTGTGATGGCGGTTCTCATCTCGGCCCTTATCGCGATGCCGATTGGGGCCGCATTGGCGGTCGCACGGTTCCCCGGTCGGCGGATGCTGATTGTCCTGATCAACGCGTTGATGGGTCTGCCGCCGGTTGTTGTTGGGCTTCTGGTTTATCTGATGCTGTCACGCTCTGGCCCGCTGGGCGTGTTGGAATTGCTCTATACCCCGACGGCCATGATCATTGCGCAGGTGGTTCTGGTTACACCGATCATTGCCGCGCTGACCCGTCAAGTGGTCGAAACTCTGGCCGAGGAATATGCCGAACAACTGCGGTCGCTGGGTGTCTCGCGGTTGGCCTCGGTTCCGGTGCTGTTGTGGGATGCGCGACTGGCGCTGGTGACGGCGCTGTTGGCGGGGTTCGGGCGCGCCATCGCCGAAGTGGGCGCGGTCATAATTGTGGGCGGCAACATCAACCATGTCACACGCGTCATGACAACCACCATTGCGCTGGAGACGTCCAAGGGCAACCTGGCGCTCGCCCTGGCGCTGGGTGCGATCCTGATTGCCATTGCCGTCGCTGTGAACGCGATGGTTAGCGCGCTGACCTTGCGGGCCGAGCAGGAGGGGTTGCGACATGCGTGACTTTTCCACCTCGATCCCGGCCAAGATCGAAGTGCACGATCTGCGATTGACCGGAGAAGGCAAGACCCTGCTGGATGTAGCGCGCCTGTCATTGGATGGGGCCGGACCAACTGTGGTACTGGGCCCCAACGGTGCGGGCAAAAGCCTGTTGCTGCGGTGTCTGCACGGGCTGATTGTCCCGGATCACGGGGAGGTTCTGCACGATGGAACCCTTCAGAACGCGGAACACCGGGCCAAGCAGGCGATGGTGTTTCAACGTCCGGTGCTGCTGCGCCGCTCGGTGGCTGCCAATCTGGATTTTGTGCTGAAACGAAACGGCTTGAGCCGCGAGGCGCGCAAGACCAGGATCGCCGACTTCTTGGCCGAAGGTGGGCTGGAAGGCAAGGCACGTCAATCAGCGCGGTCCCTGTCCGGTGGTGAGGCGCAACGTCTCGCCATTCTACGCGCTTTGGCCAGTGACCCTGATACTCTGTTCATGGATGAGCCGACCAGTGCGCTGGACCCCGGTGCCACGCAGGCGATCGAGCGGATGATCCTGCGCGCCTCGGATAACGGTGTGCGCATCGTGATGGTGACGCATGACGTCGGGCAGGCGCGTCGTCTGGCGGCGGATATCGTCGTGATGCATGGCGGACGGATCAACGAACACGGAGCCGCCCGACAGATTCTGGACCAGCCGCAAGACCGCGCAACACAAAGATTTCTGGCCGGTGGGCTGGTGGCTTAATTCAAAGAAAACGGAGAGCAGATATGATCCGCGCAGCGCTTGGCGCATTGGTGGTGGCACTTGGCTTGAGCCCGGTCAAAGGGATCGCGGAAGAGCCCTTTATCATCGTTCAATCCACGACCTCGACGCAGAATTCGGGTTTGCTGGATTATATCCTGCCAGGATTCGAGGCTGAGACGGGCATCGATGTCCGCGTCGTCGCGGTTGGTACCGGTCAGGCGATCCGAAACGCCATCAATGGCGACGGGGACGTGCTTTTGGTTCATTCCAGACCTGCAGAAGAGCAATTCGTCAAAGACGGCTGGGGGGTTCAGCGGTTCGATGTGATGTACAATGATTTTGTTCTTGTGGGCCCCAAGCAGGACCCGGCCAAGGTGAAAGGCGGGCAGGATATCGTGGCCGCGTTCGAGGCCCTTGCTGCGGCGCAGGTCCCGTTTGCCTCTCGTGGAGATGACAGTGGCACGCACAAGGCCGAGATGGCGCATTGGGCAAAAACAGACGTGGATCTCAAGTCTGCCTCGGGCAGTTGGTACCGGGAAACCGGCTCGGGTATGGGCGCCACGCTGAACGTGGCCAGCGGGATGAACGCGTACACTCTGACCGATCGGGCGACGTGGTTGTCATTCGGTAACCGCGGTGATCTGGAAATCATGGTTGAAGGTGACCCGCGTCTGTTCAATCAATACGGGGTCATCCTTGTGAACCCTGAAAAGCATCCGCGCGCGCGTGCCGCAGCCGGGCAGAGGTTTATTGATTGGCTGATCGGACCGGACGGTCAGGCGGCGATTGCATCTTATGCGTTGGATGGAGAACAGTTGTTTTTTCCCAACGCGCAATAAATTGGCCTGCGGCCAATACCTTCGGTGAGAGTATTTGGGAAAAGATGAAGCGCGTCAGCCGCTAGCACCATTGTGGTGAATGGTGCCGAGGTTCGAAAGATCGTAACCGCCCAGCTCTGACGCGCGGGTTGCGAAACGGTCGCTTTGCAGAAACGTCAGCAATTCAAGCATCGGCGGGTCAAAATAGGCGCGGCGCCAGATCGCTAGGTCCAGACGCTCGGTGTGGGTGGGCACAAAGCCCAGCCCAAAGAACCCCGCCATGGCGCCCAGGCCAAACCCGGCTTCAGCCTTGCCGTCGCGCAGGGCGATGGCCAGTTCCTCTTCGGTGCGCGCACAGGTGCCCAGCGTGTCCAGATCGCTTCGCTGCAGGCCAATTGCGTCCAGTTGCGCGTCGAACAGGCGCTGGCTGGCGGCGCTGTCCTGGCGCAGAATCACCCGGCGGCCTTTGAGGTCGGCAAAGCCGGAAATCCCGGTGACGCCCGCGCCGATCAACAGCCCGCGCTGGCGCTGAGCGACCTCGTAAAGGATGACCGGCGCCTGACCCAGGGCTTCGACCAAGGTGTTTTTATTGAACCCTTCGCTTTCGTGGATATGCAGCGCAGCGGCCAGCGCGCCGCGTGTCCGCAACCTGTCCAACCCGTCAAACGAGCCGTCATAGTAGGTTGCCAGACCCGAACCGCTTTCGCGAAGCGCCCAATCCAGCAACGGATCATGACTGCCGGCCACAATCGGGGGCAGGGGCGGTTCGGCCACCTGGGGACCCGAACGAGAGGCGTTCAGCCAGGCGATGATCTCGGCTTTCGGGAACAGCAATTTGCCCATGGCGCGAACGCAGGGAACCTCGCCCGAAGAGGCGAGGTCATAAGCCTTGCGCTCGCCGATGCGCAACAGATCAGCCAGTTCACGGGTGGTCAGATATTGGGACATTTAATCGAGGCGCACGGCCGAACCGGAAGTTGCATCAGCCGCGCTGAACCCGATCTGGTTCAAAGCGAAAGGGGCCGCGACTGTAATGACGATCATTGCGGCGACTGCGGCGAGAAAAGCTTTCATCATGTCCTCCGGCTCAGTCTTCGGATGCGGTGGCGCGGCGCAGGAACGCAACCAGATCGGCCCTGTCCTGTGTCCCGGTGATCCGTTGCATCGGCATTTTGGATCCGGGAATATAGTGGTCCGGCCCTTCATCGAACAGAGCGTCAATTGTGTCTTCATTCCAAACGATATCAGAGTCTTGCAGGGTTTCCGAGTAGAAATATCCCTCAAGCGAACCGGCCTGCCGCCCGAAAATCCTGTGCAGCGTCGGCCCTGCGCGTCTTTGGCCATCGGGGGTCAGGCTGTGGCAGATTGAACATTTGCGGGCAAACTGGCGTTCACCATTGTCCATCTCTTGCGGGTCTTTCAAAAAACTGGGTTCGGCATTGGCCATTTGCTCCTGATCCGACAGCGCCGCCACCGGCCAGCTGTACATCGCCTCATCAATGCCACCTGCATGAATGTTTTCGCCATCCGGTGAAAAGGCCAGCGCCCAGACCGGTCCGCGCAGTGTGGCGCGAAAATCCTGCGCGATGCGCCAATCGACGGTATCGATCACCATGATGTATCCCTCGCCATCCCCGACGGCCAGCAGGCTGCGATCCGGGTTGAGCGCGAGGGCCAAGATAGGGCGGCGATCCAGCGTAAAATCCCGCTCTTCCCGCGTGTCCAGATCGAGGATGCGCGTAACGCCATCCACGGCCCCGTAAGCGAGCCAGTTGTCGGGGGCATTCAGAACCATTTCGTTGATGCCAAACCCGTGCTCGACCAGCCGGTCGATTTCCTGCCCGGTCGCCACATCCCAGCGTCGCAACGTTCCGTCGACACCGGCGGAATACAGATAATCTCCGTCAGGGGAAAAGGTGACCGCATTCACGCCGCTGCCGGTCGGGCCCAGGAAACGCGGCTCGGACCCGTCTTGGGGCCACAGCCCGATGGTGCCGTCCCAACTGGCGGTTGCCACATGGGATTGTGAGATCGCAATGCCGACGATCTTGCCCTTGTGCCGACCGATCACGTCACCCCCCGGCCAGCGGCGCAGGGTGAAATCATCCCCGGCGGAATAAAGCGCGCGCCCGTTGAAGGCCACGGCGTTCACGGCGGCCTCGTGACCATCGAGCCATTCCGGGCGCTGGTTCGACCACAGCCCTACCGAATTGTCAAAACTGGCGGTTGCGATCCGGCCGTCCTGCGCGGTCGCGATGCCCATGATTGGCCCGCCATGCCCTTTCAACGTGTAGAACTCGGCCCAGGCAGGCAGCGCCAGCAGGGTCAGGGCCAGAACAAGAGAGCGCATTTACTCGGCGGGCGAGGCCGCTGCCTTGCTGGCCTCTTTTTCCTGAACTTCATCCAGCCACAGCGAGTGATGCTCGCGCGCCCATTGCTCTTCGACCTCACCGGTGCTCATGGCGTCAAACGCGCCTTCCATACCAACCGATCCCAAGTAGATATGGGCGACGATGATGGCGATGAACACATAGGCCACCATGACGTGCCAGACCTGTGCGTATTGCATTTCCTCTTGTGGCGACATCTGCACTGGCAGATTCAAGCCAAGCGCTTGTGGAATGCCCGTTGCATTTGCAATCGAGAAGGTTTTGGCAAACAGCGGCATCTCGAACGGAAACAGCAGAGACAGGCCCGAAAGGCTGATGGAAAGGCCCAGCAAGATACAGGCCCAGAAGATGATCTTTTGACCCGCATTGAATTTTTTAGCGGGTGGGTGACTGCCCTTGGTGAACAGGCCGCCACCAGCGGCCAGCCATTTCAGGTCAGTGCGGTTGGGTATGTTGTGCGCGATCCAGTTTACCGTGACGATGATCAGCCCCAGCATAAAGGCCCATGCCAGGTTGTTGTGCAGCCATTTGCAGCCCTGCGCGATGGTGGCAAAGCCTTCTTTTCCGAAAAGCGGGATCAGGAAGTCGCGACCATAAAGCGTCAGCAGACCGGTTATGCCCAAAACGATGAAGGATCCGGCGAAAAGCCAGTGGCCAAACCGTTCAAACCCGTTAAAGCGGGTCACGGTGCGACCCGATTTCTCTCCGTCGATGCGGATTCTGCCGCGGATCAGGAAGAACAGCAGGATGATGCCCAGCATCCCCGCGATGATGTAGGTGCCATATTCCCGCAGCGGCCCGGTGCGGAAGGCCCACCACCACATACCGCCATCCTGTATCAGAACGCTGGCCGCGGGTCCCTGAGATGAAACGGTAACGTCTGCGGACCCATAGCGCAGTGCGCGATAGACATCACTGTCGGAGGCCACGCCGCGTGTACCGAACTGCCCGATCAGGCCTTCGACATTTCCCTGGCCGGTGTTGTCCGAGCGATAGGTGTTGTCGACGGTTTCGCCCCTTTGCCGCGCCAGGATATCTTCCAGCGTGGTGGCACCCCCGGTTTCTGATCTGTCGACGGGGGCTGGGGCGTCTGAAGCGCCAGACTGGGCGACGGCGGATTGGGCCATTGCAAAAGTCAGCAGCACTGCGAAGAGAAGACGGAACATCTGAACCTCGGTCAAAATTCCCAGGCAGATGACCCGCGCCGGGGCGGGTCATCTGGTTGTCATGCAGACAGGGTTTTACCCGTCTTTCTGGTCGTAGGCCGTGCCCCAACCCCAAGCGCCCGAGCCGAAGCCACGCGCAACGACGCGTTCGCGGTAAACCGCGGACACAACGTCGCCGTCACCAGCGAGCAGGGCCTTGGTGGAACACATCTCGGCGCAGATGGGCAGTTTGCCCTCTGCAATCCGGTTGCGACCATATTTGGCGAACTCTGCGGTCGAGTGCGTTTCTTCGGGACCACCGGCGCAGAAGGTACATTTGTCCATCTTGCCGCGTGATCCGAAGTTGCCCGCCTGTGGGTATTGCGGCGCACCAAACGGGCACGCGTAGAAGCAATAGCCGCAGCCAATGCACAGGTCCTTGGAGTGCAGGACGACGCCTTCTTCGTTCTGATAGAAGCAGTCGACCGGGCACACCGCCATGCAGGGCGCATCCGAGCAATGCATACAGGCCACCGAGATCGAGCGTTCGCCCGGGTTGCCGTCATTGATCGTCACCACCCTGCGGCGGTTGATGCCCCACGGCACCTCGTGTTCGTTCTTACACGCGGTGACGCAGGCGTTGCACTCGATGCAGCGTTCAGCGTCGCAGAGAAACTTTGCTCTAGCCATTATCGTCCTCCTTACGCTGCCCAGATTTTGCAGAGAGTACACTTGGACTCTTGCATCTGGGTCACTGAATCATAGCCATAGGTCTGGGCGGTGTTTGAACTTTCACCCAACACATAGGGATCGGCGCCTGACGGGTATTTCTCCCGCAGGTCCGCGCCCTGGAAATGGCCGCCAAAGTGGAACGGCATAAAGGCCACGCCGGCACCGACCCTGTTGGTCAGCATCGCCATCACCTTGACCTTTCCGCCCTCAGGACCTTCGACCCAGACCTGTTGCCCGTCACGGATACCAAGGTTGTTGGCATCGCGCGGGTTGATCTCGACGAACATGTCCTGCTGAAGCTCGGCCAACCACGGGTTCGACCGGGTTTCCTCGCCGCCACCTTCATATTCGACCAGACGACCAGACGTCAGGATTATCGGGTAATCCTTTGAAAAGTCGTTCTTTTGGATCGACGCATAAAGGGTAGGCAGACGATAGGCCTGACGGTCTTCGTAGGTCGGATAATCCTCGACCAGATCGCGACGCGGCGTATAGAGCGGCTCGCGATGCAGCGGGATCGGATCCGGGAAGGTCCAGACGACCGCGCGGGCCTTGGCGTTCCCGAAGGGCGCACAACCATGCTTGATCGCGACCCGCTGGATACCGCCGGAAAGGTCGGTTTTCCAGTTGGTCTCTGGTCCCGCAACAGCGTCAATCGCCGCGCGTTCCTCAGCCGTCAGATCGCCATCCCATCCAAGATCCATCAGCATCTGCATCGTGAATTCAGGGTATCCATCCTGAATCTCCGATCCAACGCTATAGACCCCTTCGGCCAACAGGTTGTCACCATCCCGTTCCACGCCGAAACGCGCACGGAAGGTCAGGCCACCTTCGGCCACCGGCTTGGACATATCATAGAGGTTCGGTGTCCCCGTATGACCCATCTCAGCCGTTCCCCAGCAGGGCCAGGGCAGACCGTAATACTCGCCGTCGTTGGGTCCACCAATGGCTTGCAGCGTGGTTCTGTCGAACGTGTGCTGGTTGGCCATGTGGCTTTTCAGACGTTCCGGCGACTGACCGGTATATCCGATGGTCCAGAGGCCCGAGTTGAATTCACGCGTGATGCTTTCAACATTCGGGGTTTCTGGATCGTCCATCTCGATATTGCGGAAGAACCGATCTGCCCAGCCAAACTTGTTGGCGAACTTGGCCATGATGACTTCATCCGGCAGGCTTTCGAACAGCGGATCGACGATCTTGTCACGCCACTGCAGCGACCGGTTCGACGCCGTGACCGAACCACGGGTTTCGAACTGCGTACAGGCGGGCAACAGATAGACGCCATCGGTGCGGTCATGCAGAACGGCCGAAACGGTGGGATACGGGTCGATCACGACCAGCATGTCCAGCTTTTCCATCGCCGTCTTCATTTCCGTCATCCGGGTCTGTGAGTTGGGCGCGTGGCCCCACAGAACCATGGCACGGACATTGTTGTCCTGATCCATGTTGGCCGGGTCTTCCAGCACACCGTCGATCCAGCGGGAAACCGGGATGCCGCGCTCGTTCTGCAGCGGTTTATCCTTGCCTTCCTTGTCTTTGATCGTGGCAAACTGACCGGCAAGCCATTCAGGCTCTTCCCCCCAGACACGGGCCCAGTGACCCCATGCGCCCTTCGACAGGCCATAGTAGCCGGGCAGGGTGTGGGACAGAACGCCAAGGTCTGTCGCGCCCTGCACGTTGTCATGGCCGCGGAAGATGTTTGTGCCGCCACCCGAGGTGCCCATGTTGCCCAGCGCAAGCTGAAGCACGCAATAGGCGCGGGTGTTGTTATTGCCGTTGGTGTGCTGCGTGCCACCCATGCACCAGACAACGGTGCCGGGGCGGTTGTTCACCATGGTCCGGGCGACGCGACGCAGCTGCGAGCCGGGCGTGCCGGTGACGCGCTCGACCTCATCCGGGTTCCACTTGGCAACCTCTTCGCGGATCTGGTCCATACCCCAGACACGGGTGCGGATGAACTCTTTGTCCTCCCAACCGTTGTCGAAGATGTGCCACAGGATACCCCAGACCAATGCGACGTCGGTGCCGGGGCGGAAACGGACATATTCATCCGCATGGGCCGCGGTGCGCGTAAAGCGCGGGTCGCACACGATCAAGGGCGCGTTGTTCTGCTCTTTCGCACGCAGGATATGCAGCAGCGAGACGGGGTGCGCCTCGGCCGGGTTACCACCGATGATAAAGATGGCCCGGCTGTTGTGCATGTCGTTGTACGAGTTGGTCATGGCGCCATAGCCCCATGTGTTCGCAACGCCCGCAACCGTGGTCGAGTGGCAGATACGGGCCTGATGGTCCACGTTGTTCGTGCCCCAGTAGGCGGCGAACTTGCGGAACAGATAGGCCTGTTCGTTATTATGCTTGGCAGACCCCAGCCAGTACACACTGTCCGGCCCGGATTCCTGACGGATGTTCATCATGCCGTCGCCGATCTCGTCGATCGCCTGTTCCCAGCTGATGCGCTTCCACTCTCCGCCTTCCTTTTTCATTGGATATTTCAGGCGGCGCTCGCCATGGGCGTGCTCGCGGACCGAGGCCCCCTTGGCGCAGTGTGCGCCTAGGTTGAACGGGCTGTCCCAGCCGGGTTCCTGCCCGACCCAGACGCCGTTCTGCACTTCGGCCACGACGGTACAACCGACCGAGCAGTGGGTACATACGGATTTGATATTTTCGACGGCCTGATTGGCCGCTGTCTGGGCGCTGGCTGGCGTCACGGTTCCACCCGTAGCGCTGATCGCGGCAAGGCCGCCGATCGTCAGGCCCGAACCACGCAGGAATGCGCGGCGATCGACGGTTTTCTCGCCGACCTGGGACAGGATACTTGTCCGCTGGGGGCGTCTCGCAACCCCGTTGGTCTTTTTCCTAAGCATTACTTTCCTCCCTTGCGCGCCGTGTCAGCCACGGCTGGCTTGGTACTTCGCAAAACCGACGTCAGGGCCAATCGCAACCGTCTGTCGGGTGGTGAAAACGTCCGGTCGGAACCGGGTGCTTTCGTGGTGCTAGAAGCGTGTGCTTTCTATATACGCGCGGGTATGCGCGGTGTCCTGCATCCGGGTTTCGTCCGTCGGCAGCTCGGCTGCTTCGGCTTTCCCGGTCAGGGTGGCGGCGGCGACGGCAGCGGGCGCTGCAGTTCCTGCCAGTTTCAGGAAGTCGCGGCGCGTTGCGCCTTCTTCCTTGGTCTTGCTCATGGGTATCTCCTTTCCCATTTGCAGTTTAACGACCCAAGAGGGACGTTGGCGAATGACAGCACGTCACGCTGTCGTCATTCGGAACGCCTCGCGCTCAATCTCCATGAACACCCGACCGGCAGTGCCGACGGATGCATAAAGAACCGAGTTCTCGGCAGCTTCCAAATCCGAATAGAAATGCGCGGCCCAGGGGCCGATATGTTTGTTCCAGAACGCCTTTTGATCATCGAGCCCGGCAGGCGCGCCAAAGCGACCCACAATCATGCCCGCCATCATCTCCATCAACGAGGCGATATTGTCTTCGGGTTCATAGACATTCTGCGCCCGCGTGATTCCGCGCGCGGCCATGTCGTTGCGCAACTGCGCCAAGGGTTTTTCGTTCAGGAACCCGGTCAGGTAGAAGCTGGCATAAGGCAGCAACTCACCCCGTCCAAGACCGATAAACAGCGCGTTGAACTCGCGCTCGGCTGCGGCGGGTTTGGTGACTTTGGCCACCCGCGCCATCGCCTGAATGGCCTGACCCAGATCGGTTTCGTCGCCCCCAAGGCCCACCATCTGGTCCAGCAGCAGCTGATCGGGCGGACCCGCAAGAAGCAGACCCAGAAAGTTGTAGAAATCCGCGCGCAGGCGATCCTCGGCCGAGATCTCCAGAGTTTGCGCATCAGGTGCGGTCATTCGGTCATCCTTCAAATTCAAATTTCATCCGGCGTGGGGCAGGGGTCAGGTCCGCCTCTTCCGGTTCTTCAACATGGGCCACATGAACAGGTTCGGGCGCCGGTTCTTCTGTTTCCACCAAGACCGGCGCGTCCTGAGCGTCTTCGACCTCAGTCACAGGGTCTTCATCCTGCGTGTCCTCGGCCTGGACAGCCAATGCTTCGACATGGGCCAGCATCCCCTTGCCAACCTGATACGCGGTCTGGAGGTTTTCGATCACGCAGGCGGCGTCGGTATAGTCTTCGCCATAATCGACCAGTCCATCGACATTCGCCAATACGGGGTTCAACCGCCAAAGGCGGCGCAGCGCGCGGCGGCGCAAACGATCCGGCACTGCCTTGGCCATAAAGCCGGAAACATCATCACCCGGTTGCAGGGCGTCCGGGTCGGGCAGGTCAAACTCGGCCAGAATCTCTGCGTCGGTCTTTTCTTCCAGTTCAGCGTGTTGATCGGCCATAGCTTGCGCTTCGATCGCGGCGCTTTCGGCCTCGGCTTCTGCCTGAACGGCGGCCCTGCGGCGCGACCAGAAATCGGCGCGATCCTTCATTGCAGCACCTTGCGCGGCGCGCGATAGACATCCGAATCCTGACGGATGCGCGCATCGCCTTTGCCATCTTCAACAAGATCGACGCGTTTCTTGTCGCGGCGGCGTTTTATGAAAACCTCATCGTGGTGATGCTTCAGCGTGAAATCCCGAACCCAGGCGATCAACCCCTCGGTCATCGGGATTTTTTCGACAATCTCTTCGCCGGTATCCGCATAGTCCTGGCCCTCATAGGGTGAGGCGGTGATCAGCGCGACATTCAGGGGCGTTTCGCCCTTCAACTCGTTGCGCAGCACGAGATACAGAGAAGGCTGGCCATCGGACAGATTGACCATATAGGCCTCGGTCTCATCGGCCCAAAGTGTCAGCGGCAATGTTGCTGCGTGATACTCCACCGCTTCGCCTTCGCGCCTCAGTTCAACCCAGTCCGCAGGGCCCGCGCCGGGCAACACGGCCACTGCGCGCCAATTCCACCGGGCCCACTTGGTGACCCCGGGTGTTTTGCGCACGATGACGCCAACCGGCATTTCAATCTGGCTTGCGGCCTTGGCCACTGGCTCCTCCCCGGAAGGTCCTGTCCGACCTCCTCCTTGGTGTACTATGGTACATAATGTGGCGTTGTGCCAAGTCTACATTGCGTGAAACATGCCTCAATTTTGCGCATTTCAGCCAAAATCAGGCGTTTCACTTCTGCCTTTCTAAATCGAATGATGAAAAATAATGCATAAATCCTTCGTGATCTGCGCGGATCGCATTGCCACGCCGGTCATAAGGTCTAATGTGACGGGCATCAGCAAGCACTCCGGGAGGGGAGATGGCCAGCAAGCTCGTCTTATGTGACTGCGCGGGGACGCAGTCTTTGAATCCAGACCAGATTTCCCAGTCCTGCGACGCGACATGTACCAAAGTGCATACCGCACTGTGTACCCGAGAGCTTGAGTCAGCCGCAGCACTGCTGCAGGCGGGTGATCAGGTTCTCATCGCGTGCGGTCAGGAGACGCAGGTTTTTTCCGAACTCGCGGAAGAGCTGGGCGTTGATCAGCCGGGCTTTGTTGATCTGCGGGATCGGGCGGGATGGTCGGATGAAGGGGAATCAGCTGGCGCCAAGATCGCCGCACTCGCCGCTGAGGCGATGTTGCCCTTGCCTGTGACGCCCAGTGTTGACGTCCTCAGCGAAGGCACGTGCTGTATCATCGGCGCGGGGGAAGTGGCCTTTGATCTGGCGTCGCGTTTGTCAGGTGTACTGGCCGTGACCGTTCTGGTAACGGATGAGGCCGATCCGGTGGATCGTGCTTTTGACGTTGTGCGGGCCCGGGTGAAATCTCTGACCGGGGCGCTGGGTGGCTTTTCGCTGCGTCTGGATCAGGTGCAACAGCAGGAACCCGGTGGCCGCGGTTCGTTTGCCTGGACCGACCCGCGCAATGGCGCGCAGTCGCGTTGTGATATCGTTATCGACCTGACCGGAGGCACCCCGTTTGTACCAGCTCCACAAAAGCGAGAAGGTTACTTGCGTGCTGATCCGCGGGATGTAATCGCGGTTGAGCGGCTGGCTTTCGAGGCGGTGCAACTGGTGGGCACATTCGAAAAGCCGCTTTATGTGCGGCTGGATGAGACGTTGTGCGCGCATTCGCGGGCCGAACAGGTGGGATGTACCAACTGTCTGGACATTTGCCCAACCGGAGCCATCACACCAGCCGGCGATCATGTGGCCATCGATCCGATGATCTGCGCGGGCTGCGGCGCCTGTGCGGCCCTGTGTCCGTCAACTGCGATCACGTATGAGGACCCGCCGGTCTCTGCCCTTCTGTCGCGCCTGCATATTCTGGCGCGGACCTATCGGCGAGCGGGTGGAACCGCGCCCCGGCTTTTGGTGCATGACGCACATGGGGCGCAGATGATCCGCTTGTCGGCCCGGTTCGGGCAGGGCCTGCCAGCGGATGTCATTCCGCTGGAACTCGACGTGATCTCGGGCTTTGGTCATGCGGAAATGCTGGCCGCATTGGCGCATGGGTTTGCGCGTGTCGATATCCTCTTGGCCCCGACAACCGAACGCGATGCGCTGAACCGAGAGCTGCAATTGGCGCAAGCCATCGCGCCAGGGGAACAAGTTGGCCTGATTGATGAGGCTGATCCGGATGCCTTGTCCGCTGCGCTTTATGCGCAGGATGTGACGGCTCCGCTTTCTAATCCGGTTTTACCGCTGGGCAATCGTCGCCAGATCGCAAGGCTCGCGGCGCAGGCGCTGAACCCCGGGGCCGAAACGCCGTTACCGTTGCCCGAAAACGCCCCCTATGGAGCTATCGCGGTGAATACGGATGCGTGCACGCTGTGCCTCAGCTGCGTGTCCCTGTGCCCGTCCGGCGCATTGATCGACAACCCGGACAAGCCGCAGCTGAATTTTCAGCAGGATGCCTGTCTGCAATGCGGCATGTGCCGAACGATCTGCCCCGAAGACGCGATCACGCTGGTGCCGGAGCTGGATCTGAGCGATGCCGCGCTGTCTCAGCGTGTGTTGAACGAGGAAGAGCCGTTTGAATGCGTCGAATGCGGTGCCGCGTTTGGGGTGAAGTCGACGATTGAGCGGATCATGGAGAAACTGTCAGGCACACATCCGATGTTTGCCACGTCCGAGCAGGCGCGCATGATCCAGATGTGCGACAATTGCCGCGTGAATGCGCAGTTCCACAGCACCGACAACCCGTTCCAATCCGCGCCAAGACCACGCGTCGTTACGACCGAGGACTACTTTTCCAAGCGCAAGGATCACTGAAGTTGCAGCGGTGCGCCCAGATCGGCGGCTTTCATCGCCGTCACAAAGGCAAGAATGGCCTCAAGATCGTCCAGTGTCATTTCAACCGGGTGAATGGGCGAGGGGCGGTCAATCGCAAAAGGCGGAGTGATGTCTTCGATCTGCGTGAACGCGGGATGCGGGTTGAGCGCAAAGAAGGACTGAAACCGCTCGGACCAGTCCGGCATGGCGCGCAGCACCGCAAAGGACGGGGTCGAGCCCAAACCGTTCATCCGGTTCTGCGGCCCGATGACATGGCAGCGCCCGCACAGGGCCATCGACAGTTCTGCGCCTTTTTCGGTATCTCCGTCGACGGTGACATCTTCATCGGTCGCGGCAACTTCAAAACTGGCGCTGAATGGCGCGCCACTGTCCGGCGCAAAGCTTTCAACCGTTCGCTTTCCGATATCCGACAACAGCCAGTCCTGAAACCGGGTTTGGCGGGTATCATCGTCGATGCGCAGGTGATAGATCACGTCGCCGCGCGCGAAGACCGGCTTGCCCGGCGACGCGGTGGCCAATTCCATAATCCCGTTTTCATCCGCGACAACGCGTATCCCGGTCTTGAGAGAAAAGCGCGGAAGAATATGTTGCAAGAGACCCGAGTTCGAAACCTCATCCGGGGCCGCAAGGCCCAACGACTCTTGCGACCAAGAGGGGGTAGCGGTGAGCGTCAGGCTCAGGCACAAGAGGACAAAGCGCATGGCTCAACCTAACGGTCTGGTCCGGAATGCGTCAAATAAACTGTAAGAGACGGAGACACATGCAATGAGCGGCGACTGTAATTTGTCGACACGCAGCGCCCGAAGGATCGGGCAATTCAAAGGGGTAAAGGCATGAGCATCCGTGATGCGGTTCTGGCGAACCTGAAAAAGATCACTGATCCGGTTTCTGGCCAGGATATTGTCAGCGCCGGTGTGGTCCGTGCGCTGAATGTCGAAGGCGACACCGTGCGTTTCGTGCTGGAGATTGATCCCAAACAGGCCGAGCGGATGGAGCCGGTACGCGCCGCCGCTGAGCAGGCGGCACAACTGGTCGATGGTGTTTCGAAGGTTTCGGCCATGCTGACCGCGCATTCCGACAAGGCCCCACCGGATCTGAAGCCGAAACCGAAACCTTCGCAAACCGGGCCGCAAGCGGTGCCCGGCGTGGATCGGATCATCGCTGTTGCCTCGGGCAAAGGCGGGGTGGGTAAGTCCACCGTTTCCGCAAACCTAGCCTGCGCCTTGGCCGCCGAAGGTCGGCGCGTGGGTCTGCTGGATGCGGATGTCTATGGCCCGTCTCAGCCCCGGATGCTGGGCGTTTCGGGGCGTCCGGCCAGCCCGGACGGCAAAACCATCCTGCCGCTGCGCAATCACGGCGTCACCATAATGTCGATGGGCCTGATGACCAACGAAGGTCAGGCAGTTGTCTGGCGTGGTCCGATGCTGATGGGCGCGTTGCAACAGATGATGAGCCAGGTGCAATGGGGGGCGCTGGACGTACTGATCGTCGACCTTCCACCCGGCACCGGTGACGTGCAACTGACGCTCAGCCAGAAGTTTCAGGTGGACGGCGCCATTGTTGTCTCCACGCCGCAGGACGTGGCCCTGATTGATGCCCGCAAGGGGATCGACATGTTCAATCAGCTCAAGACGCCGATCCTTGGGATGATCGAGAATATGTCGACGCATATCTGTTCCAATTGCGGGCATGAGGAACACATCTTTGGCCATGGCGGTGTTGCGACCGAGGCCGAGGCGCTGGGCGTGCCTTTGCTGGGCGAGATCCCGTTGCATCTGGACATCCGGCTGGCCGCCGATGGGGGGGCGCCGATTGTGGTCAGCAAACCCGATAGTCCGCAAGCCGAGGCGTTCCGCAAGGTCGCGCGCGACCTGATCGCCAAGGGCAACGCATGAACGAGCCGGTTTTTCCCCCTTTGCTGACGGGTCACCCGGTGCCGGGTGGGGAAGACCCGTTCGATAGGGCGCAGGCCATGGCGGCGCTGGGCTGCGATTCGGGGACAGTTGTCTACAACATTCAGGCCGATCTGCTGCGCGCGGCGGTTGTTTTTGCCCCCGAGGTCCCTTTGTCCGATGCCATGGCGATGCTGCCGTTATGTTCGGTCGGTTTCCAGAACGCCTTGGGGGCGCTGGCCCCGCCCGAGGTTGCGGTGCATCTTGGGTGGGAAGGTACAATCTGTGTCAACGGCGCACGGTGCGGGCGCCTGCGGGCGGCGGCCTCGACCACTGATCCCAGTGAAGTGCCTGATTGGCTGATTGTCGGGTGGGAGCTGGTCTTGCTGCAAACCGCTGAAGCACCGGGGCACACGCCGGACGTCACCGCGCTTTATGACGAAGGCTGCGCCGATGTCTCGCCCGTACAGCTGGTCGAAAGCTGGTCGCGCCACATGCTGACCTGGCTCAACCGCTGGCAGGAGGATGGCAACGCGCCCCTTCATGCCGAATGGATGGGTCTGCTGCGCGGGGTAGGAGAACCTTTGCCGGATCACGGTGTGTTTCTTGGCACGGATGAGCAATTTGGAATGCTGATCCGAGATGGCTCGGACACGCATCTGCGCCCGCTGACGCAACTATTGGAGGGCACCGGATGAAACTGGCCCGGGCAATTCACTTTGACGAAAGTGACATGAACGTCTTCCATTCTCCGGCTCGGACCGGGGAGTGGTGTATTTCCGGCGGGTTCGAATTTTCGAACTGGGGCGATGCCGATCTGGAAGGCAAGGCGCGTCAGGCCTTTGCAAACGGCTGGCTTGGGCTGGAAACTTTTGGCCGGGTTACCTTTGTTGCGATCACGCAGATCGAACCTGCCGAAATCGATGAGATCACCCAAAACCTCGCGCAGCATTTTGTGCAGCTCTATGGTGCTCCGTCGGTCGAGGCCGCGATGGATGTGGCGCGGCAAGAGATCTCGCACATGTCTGAGATGTGCGCCGATCACGCGCCGAATACCTTGCTGACAGTTGCGCGCGAACTGTCATCTGCCGGTGTGCACGAAGCGTTTCGCACCATCACGCCGCAGGAAACACAGCTTGAGGCGCTGGCCGTTCACGGATCCCTGGATGACTAGATCAGATCGGCGAACCCGCCAAACTGACCACGCTTGAAGATCAGCCCCTGTCCGGGGCGATGCATCACGGTTTCAACCCGCCCGACGATAATCAGGTGATCACCAGCCTCATGCCGGTCAAAGGTCACGCAATCGAACCGTGCCAGGCAATCCTGCAGCACCGGTCTGCCGGCTGCATCGGCCTGCCAGTCGGAATGCGAAAAATCAAAGCCGTTCCAGGCAAATTTCAGCGCGGGCTCATGCTGTTCCTGCGACATCACATGGATCGAATAATGCGAGCTTGTGCTGAACTGTTCGTACCGGTTCGAGTCTTTGCCCAGGCACCACAGAACGAGCGGCGGGTCCAGCGAAACCGACGCAAAGGAATTGGCCGTGATGGCGACAGGCCCCTGATCGGTCTGGGTCGTGACAACCGTTACCCCAGTGCCGAAACATCCCAGCGCTTGCCGAAATGTGTCGATACGATCAGGGGTCGGGGTAAAGGTGGTTTCGGTCATCATCCGCTCGTTAGATAGGCAGGCCTCAGGTGCCATGTAGTGTCGGCTTTGTCCATCGAAAGCGTGCGGGCGACGGTTTTTTCGTCAGTTCAGATCTTCCAGCAGACGCCCGTGTTTGCGCGTTTCGCGCAGGACGTCGCCAAATGTCACCATTCCACGTGCTGACAGCATGGGCAACATTCTGACCAGAACCTCGGCTGTGGCAATGGAATCGCCCAGCGCCGTGTGGCGCACATTTTCGGGGATGGTAACATCCAAGCGCTCACAAACCGCATCCAGCGTGTGCGTTTCGCTAGCGCCGAACAACACGGCGGATAGCAGCACGGTGTCCAGGATCGGATGGTTCCATTCGACATCCATCCGCTTGGCGTGCCGCCGCAGAAAAGCCATATCGAACGGGGCGTTATGGGCCACGATGACAGCGTCGCGGGCAAAGTGGTGGAACGCCCGTCCGGCCTCGGCGATATCCGGCGCACCCTGAACCATGGCGTCGCTGACCCCATGCACGCGGGTCGAGGCTGCCGAGATCGGCATTCCCGGATCAACCAGTGTGTTCAACCGCTCTCCGTCCACGATACGGCCATTCACCACGCGAACGGCGGCCAGTTGAACGACTTCATCCTTGTGCGGCAACAGCCCGGTGGTCTCAGAATCAAAGACAACGAAACACAAATCTGTCAGCGGGCTGTTTTCGAGATCGACATCAACCGCAGCATTCAGCAGATCGAAGTCATAGACGAGCGGCCTTGAGTCTTCGGGTTCAATCTCAAGCGTTGCACCGTCAAAAATCAGCATGTATCCCGGCGCGTCACCCAGTGGTTTCATGCGGGCGGAATAGGTCTGGGTGCCGTCCACATTCGTCAGCGTGCAGGTCACCTCAAGCCCGGTTTTGCACAAACGGGTATAGGCATCGGTCAGTCCGGTGCTTTCAAAGTAATCAAACAGCGAGGCATTCAGGCGTGGTTGCGCGATTTGGGCCAATACCTCGGCGGCCTGCGCGTCATAGAGAACAATCTGATGCTTGGGCCCGGCCAGAAGCATCGCAACCGGTATTTCCGTCAGCAGAGCTGTCAGTCTTTGTTTGTCTGCGGCCAGCCGTGCGGTTTCAGCGGCCACAGCTTCGGCAGTGCTGAGGGCGGTGTCGCTGAGCTGTTCGGCGAGGCCCGCCGCCGCAGGGGCCAGATCGCCCAGATACCGCGCGGCGTTCAGATCCAGATCAGTGCTGACACCCGCATGGGCCCGGGCGCGCAGCTGCGCCGACAGACGTTCGATCGGTTTGGCTACATTGTCGTCGAACAGCAGCCAGACGCCGACGATCAGCCCAAGAAACCCAAAAGCGATCAGGATTTCGGCAAAGACATATGCATCGGCAAGGTCTGGGCTGCCCGCCCGTTCATAGCTGATCCACAAAGCAAGCGCGCTGATGATCAGGCCACCCGCCGCAAGCAGGCAGAAGAATAGAAAAATCCGCAGGCGCAGGCTCAGCCGGGTCAGCATGTCACACCCCGCAGGTTGCTCGAACAACCGGATCGTCTGTGGGAACCGGGATCCAGTCTGCATTCAGCAACTGCCCGTCGTCGCCGAATTCCGCCCCATCTGCAAGATTTGCCCGGCTGCTATCTGCACAGTTGACAGCCACAGGCAGCATTGAGTTAGGGGCCCAACGGCCAAAGAAGTAAAGGTCAACAAGGCGCTGCTCGGGCAATTTGTCATTGGTCTTGACCGAGGCCGTGTCAATGGCTGCAAACCGGTCGACAAAAGGCACCGCATAGGTCCAAGGCCGGTAAAACGCGCGGCTTTCCACCTTTTGCACGATGGCCATACCTTCGGGCAGGGTATCCTGGGTGCGGCCAAACCAAGAATACTCGCTGGCGATGGTCATCCCGATCATGCCGATACCGGCCGCGACCGGAGCCGCCCAGCGGGGCAGGCGACCACCCGTCAGTTTGTTCAGAAACATCACAACGCCTGCAAAAGCAAAGCCTGCAAAGATCGTGCCGATCAGTTCCAGAAACATGAGTGTCCTCCACCTTTCGGGCGCGCACCAGCCCTTCTTCTCGTTCCAAATACGGTCGCCGAAGGCGATTTCACACCCGCCACCAACCTATCCCAACATTCCCTTGCCATGGCCAACAGCCGACTGCATGGTTTTTACCACAACAAAGGCATTCCGCAGATGACTTCGCTCAAAGTCCGAAAGATCTGAGGGCGGTAAGTAGTTGTCGGGCTTCGCACCGGATTTGGCCAGCTTGACCTGATGATCCAGCCGCGTTTCGGCAATCAGATCATAGGCATCCAACAGATCACGCGCGCCCGATGGGCTGAGCACCTGCGCGGTTTCCGCCGCTTTCAGACGAGCGCGGGTGTTGGCCTCGGTCAATTTGCCTTGCAGGCTGTAGACGCGCGCCAGATCGACGATGGGCACCACGCCGTTATGCTTCATGTCCAGCGTGTTGCGATGCTCGCCAGACCGGATGGTGGCAAAGCCGCGCAGCAATCCCAGCGGCGGAGTGTGTTTCAGTGAGTTGGCGATCATATGCGCCACAAAGATCGAGTTGGCATTCGCCTCGGCCAGGGTTTCGGCCTGTAGGTCGTCAAACAAATCGAACGTGCCTCCGATGGGGCGCAGATCAAACATGACCGAGGCCAGCATCTGTGCCTCGGGGTTTGGTTTCGCGATCCAGCCGCGAAAATAGTCCTTCCAGACCCGCAGCGGCTGGCACCAGCGCGGGGTGGTCGCCATCATCTCGCCAGGGCAGTAGAAATAGCCGCAGGTGTCCAGCCCGTCGGACACGAACTTTGCCAGTGCGCCGAAATAGGGCATATGTGCATCGGTCACGGAATCGTCCAGAATCAGGCAGTTATCCTGATCCGAAACGCCGGTTTGTTCCTGCCGCCCTTGTGATCCACAGGCCAGCCAAAGATAGGGAACCGGCGCCGGGCCCAGCGTGTCTTCGGCCAGTCTCAGCAGCTGGCGCGTGGCTGTATCGGCGATATCGGTGATCAGCCGCGTCACGATCTCATGCCGGTTGCCACCAGCCACAAGTTGCACCAGCAATTGCGGAATTTCCGAGGTGACTGCCGCCATCTGCTCGGCTGCGTCGGCCTGTGCGATGCGGCGCACCAGCTCTGCCGAGTTGACAGCCTGGTAATGGGTCAGATCGGTCTGGGTGACGATACCGACCAGCTTTCCACCTTCAGAGATCGGGATATGGCCGATCCCGCGTTCCATCATGATATGCAGCACGTCGGACCCGATATCCGACGGCGACAGGGTGATTGGGTCGGGCGTCATGATGGACGACACCGGCGTATCGGCGGGCATCTGATCGGCGACGAATTTGCCTGAAATATCGCGCAGTGTGGCAATGCCAAGCAACTGATCGCCATCGGTGACACAAAGGGATGAAATATGTTTGTCCCGCATGATCTGGGCGACATGCTGAACGGGCGTGCCAGGCGAGCAGGTTGCCGGATTATGCGCCATCAGAACGTCGATCGCGCTTGTCGCAAGGCTTTGCGGACCGGTCCGATGGCTCCGGGTGCGGTTGAAGAACCGGGATACAACCTCATGGCTGTCGATCAGATCCCGTACCAGATCGGGCGGCAACACGATCAGGACAGAGGGTGTGTTGGCCCGTGCCTTGGTCGCGGCCTTGCCATCCTTCATCAACCCGCGTTCGCCGAAGGAATTGCGCAGTCCCAGATGCGACACCACGGAATCGTTCTCGTCCGTAATTTCGACCTGTCCTTCATAGATGACAAACACGCCGGGCAGGGTGTGGCCCAGATCGTAGACGGGAAAATCCTCTTCCACCTCCCAAACCTCGATCTGCTTTGCCAGATCGTCCAGCGTATCGGAAGGCAGCGCGTCATAGGGATGCACGGATTTCAGAAACCTGGTGATCTCATCATGGGACAGCGGCATCATGTGTCTCCGGGTGTCTGAAACAAAAGCCCCGCCCGGTGGTGTGCCGGGCGGGTACAGTTAGTCGAAAGACGCGGCCATTGGAGTTTAGCCATTGGCCGCATCACGCTCAATGATCCTGAGCTGCGCCCGCACCACGGGGAACGCGGATGCTTTCGACCATATCTTTGATCTCCTGCGGGGTCTCCTTGGTCGCGCCTGCAACAAAGTAGGCGACGGCGAAGTTGACCATGGCACCAATCGCGCCGAACGAGGTCGACTTGATCGGACCCAGCAGGGGGTCTGCATCGGTGAACGAGTTGGTGCCCGGAATGAACAGCCAGCCCTTGTGCAGGAAGATATAGACCAGAGTGACAACCAGACCAGCCAGCATACCTGCGACCGCACCGGTGTTGTTGATGCGGGTCGAGAAGATCCCCATCATCAGCGCCGGGAAGATCGAGGCTGCCGCCAGACCAAAGGCTAGGGCCACCGTCTGCGCCGCAAAGCCGGGTGGGTTCAGACCCAGCCACGTCGCGACCACGATTGCAACAGCCATTGCGATCCGTGCCGAAAGCAGTTCGCCCTTCTCCGAGATCGACGGGTTGATTGCACCCTTGATCAGGTCGTGGGACACAGCCGACGAGATCGCCAGCAACAAGCCCGCAGCGGTCGACAGGGCCGCCGCAAGACCACCAGCCGCGACCAGACCGATCACCCAACCCGGCAGGTTGGCAATCTCGGGGTTGGCCAGAACCAGGATGTCGCGGTTGAACTTGGTCAATTCGTTACCGACCCAGCCCTTTTCTTCCGCAATGGCGTTCATCGATTCAGACTTGTCGTTGTAATACTGAATCTTGCCGTCGCCGTTCTTGTCTTCCCAATCCAGAAGACCGGTCTTCTGCCAGGTTTTCATCCAGTCGTAACGCTGGTCGTTGTCGATATCCTCGACCGAGACTGCGCCGCCCTCGATGCCGCCATTGGGCCACATCATGTCACTGATATTCAGGCGAGCCATTGCGCCAACCGCGGGGGCGGTCAGATACAGCAGCGCGATGAAGACCAATGCCCATCCAGCCGACCAACGTGCGTCAGACACTTTGGGTACGGTGAAAAAGCGCATGATGACGTGCGGCAGACCCGCCGTACCGATCATCAGCGACAGGGTGAACAGCACCATGTTCAGCGTGTTCGAGTGGTGGGTCGTGTATTCATTGAAACCCAACTCTGTCACGATAGCGTCCAGCTTGGTCAGCAGGGGCTCACCGTTGGCGGTGTCGCCAAACAGACCCAGTGCCGGGATCGGCGTACCGGTCAGCTGCAGCGAGATAAAGATGGCCGGGATAGTATAGGCTGTGATCAGCACGCAGTACTGAGCGACCTGCGTGTAGGTCACACCTTTCATCCCGCCAAACACCGCGTATGCGAACACGACTGCGGCGCCGATCAGCAGACCGGTGGTGCTGGACACTTCGAGGAAGCGGCCAAAGGCCACGCCAACGCCGGTCATCTGACCGATCACGTAGGTCACCGATGCCACGATCAGACAGATCACCGCAACGATACGGGCTGTCTGGCTGTAGAAACGATCGCCGATGAATTCCGACACGGTGAACTTGCCGAACTTACGCAGGTAAGGTGCAAGCAGCAGTGCCAGCAGCACGTAGCCACCGGTCCAACCCATCAGGAAGGTCGAGTTGTCATAGCCGGTAAAGGCAATCAGGCCCGCCATCGAGATGAACGAGGCCGCAGACATCCAGTCCGCCGCTGTCGCCATACCGTTTGTGACCGGGTGAACACCGCGACCGGCGGCGTAGAATTCCGATGTGGATCCCGCGCGGGCCCAGATCGCGATGCCGATGTAGAGCGCAAAGGATGCGCCAACAAACAGCAGGTTGATGGTAAACTGATCCATGGCTCTTACTCCTCGTCCACGCCGAATTCAGCGTCGAGCTTGTTCATGCGCCAGGCGTAGTTGAAGATCAGCACCAGAAAGACCAGGATCGATCCCTGCTGAGCGAACCAAAAGCCCAGATCGGTGCCGCCAACGGAGATGCCCGACAGCAGCGGACGCAGCAGGATGCCGAATCCAAACGACACCAGCGCCCAGATCGCGAGGCTGATGTAGATGAGGCGCAGGTTGGCCTGCCAATAGCCCTTGTCGGCTTCGGCAGTCTGCGCGGAGTTTGATGATTGATCCGCCATTGCGGGTTCCTCCTTCGCTTCCCTCTTGGGCGGCCCATGCCCAACTCCTCCAGTGCCGTGGGCCGCGTCTTGGTCGTGCCTGCCGCCCCGTGACGTCAGGCAAAACTTCCCTGTTCCGCCAAGGCGGTCCATTGAAGTATTCTGATGTCGGATCAAAGCCTTGTGGCTTGTCTCCTCCCCTTAATTCATCGCGCCGCCCACGATTGCCTCCAGATCGCGGGCGATGTCGTCGATCTTGCCCATGGCATCAACATGCTGCAGCACGCCGTGGCCACCGTAATAGTCAATCAGCGGAGCGGTCTGCGCGTGATAGGCCGTCAGGCGCGAGGCAACGGTTTCGGCATTGTCGTCCGCGCGGCGTTTGAACTCGGTATGTCCACACTTGTCGCATTTGCCTTCGACAACGGGCACCTTGAACCTGTCATGATAACCTTCGCCGCAGCCGGCACAGGTGTAGCGGCCCGAGATACGTGCCACCATTTCCGCGTCTTCGACATCCAGGCTGATTGCGGCACTGATTTTCTGATCCGACGCCGCCAGCAAACCGTCCAGTGCCTCGGCCTGAACCGTTGTGCGCGGAAACCCGTCGAGGATGACACCTTTTGCGCAATCGGGCTGTGCCATGCGATCGCGCAGGATGGCGATGACGATGCCGTCACTCACCAGATCGCCTGCCTCCATCACCGCTTTTGCAGCAAGGCCCGCTTCGGTCCCGGCAGCGACCGCTTCGCGCAGAAGGTCGCCGGTGCTCAGCTGCACCAAACCGAACTTGTCCTCAAGCATACGGGCCTGTGTGCCCTTCCCGGCGCCCGGAGGGCCGAGAAGGATCAGAACGGCGGGTGCTATGGTTGCGGCAGCGTCCATCATACCCTCACTTGTTGGCCCGGTTTTGGATCAAGTCATCCACAACGGACGGATCAGCCAGAGTTGACGTGTCGCCCAACGATCCAAAGTCGTTCTCGGCAATCTTGCGCAGGATACGGCGCATGATCTTGCCTGAGCGGGTCTTGGGCAGGCCGGGGGCCCACTGGATCACGTCCGGGCTGGCAATCGGGCCAATCTCGGTCCGAACCCAGGTGCGCAGCTCTTTCAGCAACTCTTCCGACGGCTCGCGATCATTCATCAAAGTGACATAGCAATAGATGCCTTGTCCTTTGATTTCATGGGGATAGCCCACCACGGCAGCTTCGGCCACTGCAGCATGTGCAACCAGCGCGCTTTCCACTTCGGCTGTGCCCATACGGTGACCGGATACGTTGATCACGTCGTCCACACGTCCGGTGATCCAGTAGTCACCATCCTCATCGCGGCGGCATCCGTCGCCGGTGAAGTAGTAGCCTTTGTAATCCGAGAAATAGGTCTTTTCGAACCGCTCATGGTCGCCCCAAACGGTACGCATCTGACCGGGCCAGCTGTCCTTGATGCACAGAACGCCTTCGACGCCGTTGCCTTCGATTTCAACGCCGGACTGAGGGTCCAGTACCACGGGCTGAATGCCAAAGAAGGGTTTCATGGCCGAGCCGGGCTTCATCGCGTGTGCGCCGGGCAGGGGGGTCATCAAATGACCTCCGGTTTCGGTTTGCCACCACGTATCGACGATGGGGCATTTTCCTTTTCCAACCACCTCGTTGTACCAGTTCCAGGCTTCGGGATTGATCGGCTCGCCCACGGTGCCCAGGGTTTTCAGGTCGCTCAGGTCACATTTTTCGACAAACTCGGTTCCCTGACCCATCAAGGCGCGGATCGCGGTCGGAGCCGTATAGAATTGGTTCACCTTGTGCTTTTCGCAGACCTGCCAGAAACGGCTGGCATCCGGATAAGTGGGAACCCCTTCGAACATCAGCGTGGTCGCGCCGTTGGCCAGCGGGCCATAGACGATATAGCTGTGGCCGGTGACCCAACCCACATCCGCCGTGCACCAGTAAATGTCACCCTCGTGGTAATCAAAGGTGATCTCATGCGTCATGGCCGCATAGACCAGATAGCCACCGGTGGTGTGCACAACGCCTTTGGGCTGACCGGTCGAGCCGGACGTATAAAGGATGAACAGAGGATCCTCGGCGCTCATCTCGGCCGGGGCGCAATAGTCATCCGCCTCAAGCGCCATTTCGTTGTAATCGTAGTCCCGACCATCAATCCAGGTGGTCTGACCGCCGGTACGCTTGACCACCAGACATTTGACCGTGTCCTTGCAGTGCAGCAGGGCCGCATCTGCGTTGGACTTGAGCGGCGTCTTGCGGCCACCGCGCGGCGCCTCATCGGCGGTGATGACAACCTTGGCCTCGCAACCATTGATCCGTGCGGCCAGAGCGTCGGGTGAAAAGCCTGCAAAAACAATGGAATGGATTGCACCGATCCGGGCGCAGGCCAGCATCGCATAGGCGGCCTCGGGGATCATCGGCAGATAGATCACAACCCGGTCGCCTTTGCGCACACCCATGGATTCCAGAATATTGGCCATGCGGCAGGTGCGACGGTGCAGTTCTGCATAGGTGATATGCTGCGCCGCGTCATTCGGATCATCAGGTTCCCAGATGATCGCGGTCTGATCGCCGCGGGTTTCCAGGTGACGGTCCAGACAATTGGCCGAGACGTTCAGTGTCCCATCGGCGTACCAATTGATTTTGACCGACCCGAAGCCATAGTTGACATCCTTGACCTGCGTGTAAGGCTTGATCCACTCAACCCGCTTGCCATGCTCACCCCAAAAGGAAATGGGGTCTTTTATCGAGTCCGCATACATATCGGCGTATTTACCCGCGTCGACATGGGCGTGGGCAACTGTGTCTGCGGATGGCGGATATGTCTTGGCATCTGCCTGGGCAGCGGTGGTCATGGTGAACTCCTCCTTCAAGTCCTGGATCTAATCGGGTCGATTTTGCCTGCCGATTTGACAATGTCGATCCGATTTCCCCCTCCGATGCCGGATAATAGGCAAAGTTGAAAATAAAGAAATAAATCACCGAAATGTAATGTTTATCCTGTAAAGAAATTTTTTGCGCGTGTCATTTTTTGTAAAGAAAATAGCAGGATTTTTAAAAAATATAATAAAAACAATGGAAAACGTGTAATCTCAACTTCTACCTGTTCGCGCAACCATGAGGCAGCGTCGTGACGGTTCAAGTCGCCCGAAATCGCAATGAACGTGCAAAATGCGTCTCGCCAATCGGCAAGGCCGCCATTCGCGGCGTCTTTCTGAGTTTCTTTCAAGGCCCAAAAGACTCGGCGAATTGGCGCTAGTGGCACGCACGCCACTAGCGGGAACAGATCAGGGGGAGGACCCCCTGATAGCTGTGAGTTGTCTTATCCGGCACGCATCAGCATGCCGAACAGATCCCTCGGATCGTCCGGATCGGCCAGCATGTCGAGCGGTTCAAAATAGTCGGTGCCTTCGATTGCCTGCTTGATGAAGCGCAGGGCCGAGAAATCTTCGATTGCAAAACCCACGCTGTCAAACAGCGTGATTTGCCGGTCGTCGCGACGCCCAGGCGCGCGGCCTGTCATAACCTCCCACATCTCGGTCACGGGGTGGTCCGCTTCCAAGGCCTGAATTTCGCCCTCGATCCGCGTTTGTTCCGGGTATTCCACAAAGATGTCCGACCGCAGCAAGATGTCGCGGTGAAGCTCGGTTTTGCCGGGGCAGTCGCCGCCGATGGCGTTGATATGCACACCGGGGCCGATCATGTTGTCGGTCAGGATGGTCGCATACTTCTTGTCTGCGGTGCAGGTTGTGATGATCTGTGCGCCTTCGATAGCCTCTTCCGCCGTCTTGCAGGGAACAACGGTCAGGCCCTTGCCCGACAGATTGGCCGCGCATTTGGCGGTCGCGTTGGCGTCTGTGTCGTACAGTTTCACGGTCTGGATGCCGCACATTGCCTTGAAGGCCAGGCATTGAAACTCGGATTGGGCGCCATTGCCGATCATGGCCATCGTCGTCGCCGATTTGGGCGCAAGATAGCCGCCAACCAATGCGGACGTCGCCGCAGTACGCAGGGCAGTCAGCAGGGTCATCTCGGTCAGCAGGGTCGGGTAACCAGTGTAGACGTCCGCCAATAGGCCAAAGGCTGTCACGGTCTGCAATCCCTCTGACGTGTTTTTGGGGTGACCGTTGACGTATTTGAAACCATAGGCCTCGCCATCCGAGGTCGGCATCAACTCGATCACCCCATGGGGAGAGTGCGCCGGAATGCGGGGCGTCTTGTCAAAACTCTCCCACCGTTTGAAATCGGCTTCGATCTGCCGGGCGATCTGAGTGATCATTTTCTCGACACCGATGTGATGCACAAGGCGCATCATGTTGTCGACGGATACAAAAGGCACCAGTGCCTTGTCAGAGGGAAGTGTCATCAAAAGCTCCGGGTCGGGCGGTCGAAGATGCGGCGGCCCATCAGCGAGGCAACCAGATCGACCATCAGTTTTGCGGTGCGACCGCGTTCATCAAGGAAAGGGTTCAGTTCAACCAGGTCGAGCGAGCAGACCAATTCGCTTTCGTGCAGCAGTTCCATCACCAGATGTGCCTCACGCTCGGTCGCGCCGCCGGGAACGGTGGTGCCAACGGCGGGTGCAATGGCCGGATCCAGAAAATCCACATCCAGCGAGACGTGAAGGATGCCGTTGGCGGCGCGGACCGTGTCCAGGAAAGACATCAGCGGCGCCTTGATGCCATGTTCGTCAATGCTGCGCATATCCGCCAGCATCGCGTTGTGCTGCTCAAGAGTTTTGCGTTCAGCCGTATCAACCGATCGCAAGCCGATCATGCCAACCCGGTCGGTGGGAACCGTTGCCGCAGGTGGGGGGAAGCTTTCAAAGCCGGGCTGTCCTGTAAGGTATGCCACCGGGGTGCCATGCAGGTTACCGCTGTCGGTGCTGCCGGGGGTATGAAAGTCGCTATGGGCATCCAGCCAGAGAACGAACAGAGGGCGGTTCAGCGTTGCCGCATAGGCTGCCATACCCGTCACAGTTCCCATGGACAGCGCGTGATCTCCGCCCATGAAGACCGGCAATCCCTGCGTGGCGGCCTGTTGTGCTGAGCGACTCAGCGCCTGGGTCCAGCCAACACATTCGGGCAAGGCAAACAGGTGATCATGTTCCGGGGTGTCGACGGCATCAGGTGCCGTATCGCCCAGATCATGCACGCTGTGTCCAAGATCGCGCAGCGCCGTGTCCAGGCCCGCAACGCGAAACGCATCCGGCCCCATGCGGCAGCCCTGACGGCGCTTGCCTGCATCCATCGGGGCCCCGACCAATATGATGTTCTTTTTTTCCATATGCCTATTTATCCGCACAGTTCGGGTTGCGTGAAGAAAACAGAATGCACAAAATGAATCCAAGTTGCTCGAATCGGAGGTCAAATTTGGACGAATTGGATGGAAAGCTGCTGAATGCGCTGCATCGCGATGCTCGTGCATCGCTGTCAGAGCTGTCCGAGATTCTGGGCGTTACGCGCACAACCGTGCGCAGCCGGATGCAGCGCCTGAAGGACGCGGGTGAAATCGTGGGGTTCACCGTTGTCACGCGCAAGGGCGTTGCCGAAAGCCCGGTGCGTGGTTTGATGATGCTCGGGATCGAAGGGCGGGGAACGGAACGGATCATGTCCAGGATCGCGGCGATGGCGCAGGTCAGGGCGGTACATTCGACAAATGGCAGCTGGGACCTGATCGCCGAGATTGGAACGGAAACGCTGGCTGATCTGGACGCCGTCCTGTTCCAAATCCGACGCATGGAGGGTGTCACCCGGTCCGAGACCAACCTGTTGCTGTCCACACGCAAGGGAAGATCCTGAACCGGTACAGCCGCCCTTTGACGTCGGTGCATTCTGTGCCAAGCTGAAACCAAGGACCGGGATTGATCTGGTTGAACACGAAGGTCCGAATTTGGCACCAGGGCAGGGGTAAGTGATATGACGGATCAAGCGACAGAACCTGTGTCGCGGGTCGAACGATGGGTCGAAACGGTCACCGGTTTGCTGGAAAAACCGCTGGTGCGGATTGCCATCCCCGTGTTCGTGACGCTCATCGCTTTGTTCGTTTTGCACGATCTGTCCGCGCATGTGAAATGGGCGGATGTGAAAACGGATGTGTCCGAAACGCCCTGGACCTTGATGTTCTTTGCGTTGTTCTGGACAGCGGTCAGCTTTTTGTCTTTGTCATTCTATGACGTTTTCGCGGTGCAGAGCGTTGCCGAGGGCAAAGTGCCCTTGCCCGTGGCCGGAATGGCCGGGGCCAGCGGGTATGCGGTGTCGAATTGTCTGGGGTTTTCCTACATCACGGGCACCGCAATCCGCTATCGGATCTACGCGTCGCTCGGGTTGGATCTGGGCCGCGTTGCGGGCGTGATCGCGACCTCTTGGGTGGCGTTCTGGATGGGGATGATCCTGTTTCTGGGGCTTTTGCTGACGTTCCATCCGGACGGCGTGTCCAAGGTTCTTCCGATCAACGAAACGGTTGAAACGGCCATTGGGCTTTGTTTGCTGGCCGGGTTGGTAACACTGTTTATCTGGCTGTCCCGCGGTGGGCGGCGTTTGGGCGTTGCGGGGTTCGGGTTCAACCTGCCGGGCGGTAAGCTGGCCGGTCTGCTGACACTGGCGGCAATCGGAGACATTTTTGGCGCCTCAATGGCGCTTTATGTGCTGATGCCGGACGATCTGGGTGTCGGATACCCGTATTTCTTCACCGTTTACATTTTGGCCATCGCTGTTGGCATTGTCAGCCATGCGCCCGGTGGGCTTGGTGTATTCGAGGCCACCTTGATCGCCGGGCTGGGTGCGTCCGGGCGTTCGGATGTGATCGCCGCACTTCTGCTCTATCGCATCGCCTATACGTTCATTCCCTTTGGTATCGCCAGCCTGGCCATTGCGGTGGCGTCGGCCCTAACCCAACGACACCGGATTGGCGGGGCGGCGACATGGGTTTACCGGGTGATCCGGCCAATTGTCCCGATGGTTGCGGCCGGGGTGGCCGCTGTGGCCGGGGTTATCCTGCTGGTGTCGGGCGCCTTGCCTTCCAGTTCACAGAACCTGGGCGTTCTGCGAGAGGTACTGCCCCTGTCTTTTGTTGAGGCATCGCATCTGGCAGGCAGCGCCATCGGTGTCTTGCTGCTGCTGGTGTCGCGCGGACTGTTCCGCAAGCTCTACCGCGCCTGGGTGGTTGCGATGTTGCTGATGGTTGCGGGCTTCTTTGCCTCATTGGCCAAGGGCCTGGATACGCATGAGGCGATCTCGATGCTGGGCACGATCGGCCTGTTGGCGATGTTCCGCGGTGCGTTCTACCGGGTCAGTGGGGCGTCGATCTTTCGGTTGAACATTCCCTGGCTCGTGAGCGTTATGGCCTTGTTGGCGGTCATTTTCTGGATCGGTCTCTTTGCCTATTCCCACGTTCAATACGAAAACGCGTTGTGGTGGGATTTTGCATGGAACGGCGATGCCTCACGCTTTCTGCGGTCCAGTCTTGTTGTTGCGGTGATCTTGGGAATTGTTGCCGTGAACTCGTTATTTGGCCGCGACATTCCCGCGCCTTTCCGCACCGAGATACCGGATGTCGTGGTGAAACTGGTCATGGAATCCGAGGACACGGAATCACAGATATCGCTGACCGGAGACAAGCAGTTCCTGATTTCGGACGATGAAACAGCGTTTCTGGCCTATGCCGATACCGGCAACGCGCTGATCACCAAGGGCGAGCCGGTCGGCGACGAAAAGGCAGGCCAGCAATTGATTTGGCAGCTACGAGAGCGCGCGGACCGCGAAGGCAAGCTGTGTGCCTTTTACAGCGTTTCGACCAAGTATCTGCCGACCTTCCTGGATCTGGGGCTGTCTATTCTCAAGATCGGTGAGGTCGCGCGCGTGCCGCTCGAAGGCTTCTCGCTGGATGGCAAATCGCGCAAGCGCTTCCGGCAGTCCAAAAACCGGGCCGAGCGCGAAGGCTATGTGTTCGAAATCATTCCGAAAGAGAACCTCGCGCCGGTGTTGCCGGAACTGCGCAAAATCTCGGACGACTGGCTTTCGCAAAAGGCCGGTGAGGAGAAGGGTTTCGCCTTAGGCGGATTTGATGACGACTACTTGTCTTATTTCGATCACGCTGTGCTGCGGGACGAGACGGGCAAGATCAGAGCCTTCGCCAACCTGTTCCAAGGGGGTAATAAATCCGAACTGTCGCTGGACCTGATGCGGTACGAACCTGAAAGTCCCAGCTTTGTCATGGACGCGCTGTTTGCCGAGATGATGGTCTGGGGGTTCGAGCAGGGTTTTCACTGGTTCTCGCTGGGGGCCGCGCCATTTTCCGGGATCGAAAACCGGCAGCTTGCCTCGCTTTGGAACCGTATCGGCGGGTTCGTGTACGAGCATGGCGAACAGTTCTATCACTTCGAAGGGCTGCGCAGTTTCAAGCAAAAGTTCGAACCGGAATGGAGCCCGAACTATTTGGCCAGCCCCGGCGGGTTGGCCGCACCGCGCATCCTTTATGAGGTGAATATCCTGATTTCAGGCGGTCTGCGAGGGCTGACCAAGTAGGATCAGTTCAGGCTGGCACCGGTTGGGTCTTTTTCCAGCAGATCGCCCCAGTCGGTGCGATACGCCATTTCGGCCAGCACAGTGTCGGGCAGGAACTCTTGCGATTGGCGGATTTGCCATCCACCGCCGAGCCCTTTGTAAATGGCCACCAGATTGCTTGAAACCTGCTGGCGGGCTTCGATCAGATTGGCCTGCGACCGCAGCAGGGCGGTCTGCGTGTTCAGAATGCGAGAATAGCTGGCGATGCCGTCGCGATACTGATCAATGGCAATGTCGGCGGCCCGGCGCGAGGCCTCGACGCTTTGCTGATAGAACCCGACCTGCTTGCGCGATTGGACGTAGGCGACCATCGCGCTTTCGACCTCGGAATAGGCGGTCAGAACGGTGTTCTGATAGTTGGCGATCAATTCCTGATACGCCGCGTCCTGCGCACGCACGTTATTCTGGATGCGCCCATAGTTCAGCACATTCCAAACGACGCCCGCATTCGCAAGCCCCGTTGTGCTGGCCGAGCTGAACAGATCGCGCCCGCCCGATGCCTGCAAGCCAATCGCGCCGGACAGGATGAATTGCGGGTAAAGATCGGCCATCGCGATCCCGACCTGAGCGGATTGGGTCGCCGCCGCCAACTCCGCCGCCCGCACGTCGGGACGACGGCGCAAAAGCTCAGCAGGAACGCCCACGGCAACGTTTGATCTGGCCGAAGGGATGCGCCCGGAGTTGCCCAACAGGCTGGTCATCCGCGAAGGTGTGGTGCCCAGAAGAACCGCCAGCGCGTTTTTGGCCTGTTGCAGATCGCTTTCCAACTCTGGAACCAACGCCTTTGTGTTGTTCAGCAGGGCCTTGGATTCCTGTACATCCAACTCCGTCGTGACACCATTGTTGAACCGCAATTGGGTCAGGTCCGCAGATTCCTGTTGCAGCTTTATGTTCTCACGCGCGACAACCAGCGACTCTTGCAGGGCGCGGATGTTGACATAAAGCGCCGCGACATCGCCGGTCAGCGTCACCAGCGCATCGTCATAGTTTGCAACCTGCAAAGCAAGGTTGGACCGCGCGGCCTGCACACCGCGCCGTTGCGCGCCCCAGACGTCCAACTCCCATTGAGCGTCAAATCCCACTTGCGAGGTGGAAAACTCGGTATCCAGCGGAATGATGCGATTGATATCGGCAATCGGGCCCAGATTGTCACTAATCTCGCGCCGTTGCAGCGAGCCGCCGATGGCCTGCGATTGCGGATAAAGCTCTCCGAAAGCGATGCCCAATTGTGCGCGGGCTTGCAGAACTCGCGAGCCTGCCACCTGCAAGGACAGGTTCTGCGCATAAGCCTGCGCGATCAGTTTGTTAAGCGTGGGGTCGTTGAACGTTTCCCACCACTTTACGACAGGCGCGCTGCGCGAGGTCAGGCCGCTTTGGCTGACGCTGGGGTTGTTCACCTCAATCCATTGTTTGACGACCGGAGAGTTGGGGCGCACGAAATCCGGCCCCAACGGTGTGCAGGCCACCAGCGTAGCCGCGCACAGGGCTGTTCCGATCAATCTGCAAAGCGGCTTGGCGCCTGTCATGGTCTGTGCCCTCAGATATCCAGCGGTCGAATGAAGTTGGCGAATGAATAGAGACGAATGTTGATGCGCCGCAGAAACTCAAAGCTTTTGCCCTGACCGGTATAGATCGCCACTGCGGCGTGGCCGCCGGCAGGGAAGGTATGGCCCTCGGGCACATCCACCTTGATCTGAACCGCGATGCGTCCGGGGATTTTAGGAAGCTCAAAGCCCGGCAAACGACCGGAAGGTAGGTATTGCCCCTGACGTGTGGCCCACCATACGGCCTCGACCGTTCCGTTGAGAATCTCGCCCGGGTAAAGGTCCAGCGCCACTTCGACCGGTTGGCCGACCTCGACAAATTTCAGGTTCTGTTGCCGGAAAGTGGCCAGAATATAGGGATCATCCTCTGTCACAAAACTGGCGATCGCACCCAGGCGGATATCGCCAACCACAAGGCCAGGGCGCGCCTGCTGAGACACGATCATGCCGTCTTCGGGCGCATAGATTGTGGTATTGTTCAGGAAATACTCGGCTTCGGCCAGTTGCGCCTGCGCCTGAAGCACACCGGTGTTCACCCCGTCGATCTGCGAATTCAGCGCGAGGTTGGCCTTTTCCAGATTGGCTTCGGCCTGTTTGACCTGCGCTTGATCCTCGGCCACCTGTTCGTCCCAGCGATCCAACTCGTCCTGACGTGCGCCACCAGCGGGCACCAGGTTCTTGTACCGGGCTTGCTCGGTCAATGCGTAGGCCAATTGCGCATTCGCTCGCTCGACCGCTTCGGTCTTGGCAATGACGTCCTGTTCCAGAATCTTGGCGTTTTGCTCGGCTGCAACCAGTTGCGCGGTTGCGTTTTCAACGGCCAGCGAGAAGACCGTGTCATCAAAACGATAGAGCGGATCGCCCTTGGCAACAGGCGTGTTGGGTTCAACCAGAACCTCGGTCAGGATGGTTGGTTGCGTCAGTTTCGGCACGATCTGGATGGTCGAGCGGATGACGTGGCTGTCGACCGAGAAGGGCTGAAAGAAGCGCAAGGCGACCAGAAAGATCAGCAGCAGATGCGCCCCCACCCAGAACGAGACGATCCCCCAGGCGATGTTGAACTTGAGCCACTCCATCTTGAAGAAGATGAACCAGACGAAAATGATGTAGAAAAGCGTGATGCCAAGGGCAACAAACATCGTGAATAAATTCCTTTGGCCTCAGCTTTCCTGCGTCTGTTCCGACGCCGGTTTGTATTCGTCTTTCACCGTGCCGCCCAGACGCTCGATGTCTTTGCGGATGGCATCCTTTTCTTCATCTGGCCCGCGACGGATATCGACGGTGACACCGTCATGGAACGCCCACATGAACGCATGGACCCATGGCACGACAGCCAGAAAGCCCATCCAGCCCATGACTTTGACCGCTTCGGCATGCGGGTGATTGCGCTTGATCGCGATCCGGCCGGGCAGGCCCATCAGAAAGAGAAACAGCCCCATCACCGCTGCCAGCAGCAGGATCAGTGCGACAAAAGTCAGATAGTCGTAATAGCCAAGTGGCTGACCCAAAAGTCCCATGCTCGTGCCTCCTTTCGGGAAGGTTGCTCCATCCTCAGTTTTGGTGCCCCGGTCGTCAATGCACTTTTTTGGGGTTTTGGCGAATTGACGACAAAACCTGTCGGTAGAAAAAACGCCCCGCTGGGTTGGCGGGGCGTTGGGCTTTGTCAGGCGGCTTCTTCGGTTGGGCCGGGGTCGTTCTTACTGCCCTTGATCCATTCCCGCAGGCCTTGCATCAGCGCATAAAGGACCGGGACAAGAATGACGCCAACCAGCGTGGCAGCCAGCATTCCGCCGAATACGGCAACACCGATAGCCTTTTGGCTGGCAGCCCCCGCGCCGTTGGCAGCCAACAGCGGAACCACGCCCAGCAGGAAGGACAGGGCGGTCATCATCACGGCGCGGAAACGTTGAAACGCAGCCTCGGCAGCGGCATCTTTGATCGAGAGGCCGTTCGCTCGCTGCTCCATCGCGAATTCCACGATGAGAATACCGTTCTTTGAGGCAAGCCCGACCAGCATGATCATCCCGATCTGCGTATAGAGGTTGATGTCACTGCCCACGATCGCCACCGCGGCAACCGCGCCGAACAAGGCCACGATCACCGATAACAAGATCGACACCGGAAGCGTCCAGCTTTCGTATTGCCCCACGAGGAACAGGTAGCCGAACAGAATCGCCAGTCCGAGGATGACGATCACCAGCCCGCCAGACGCAAGCTGCTGCTGCGCTGTCCCGGTCCATTCGAAGGCATAGCCGGGGGGCAGGGCGGTGGCCGATTCCTCGGTCATGACATTGATCGCGTCACCGGTGGACAGACCAGGTGCTGGCACCGCTGTCACCGTGGCCGAGCGGAACAGGTTATGCCGTTTCAGCAGAACCGGTCCCAGCACGTTTTCCACGTCGATCAGCGTGCCCAGCGGCACCATCTCACCCTTGTTGGAACGCACATAGAGGTTCGAGATGTCGTCGACCTTGTCGCGATATTCGCCCTCGGCCTGAATCATGACCCGATAAACGCGGCCAAACAGGTTGAAGTCATTCACATAGTACGACCCCAGCTGAGCCTGCATGGTCTGGAATATCTCGGCGACAGAGACTTGAAGGGTCTTGGCCTTTTCCCGGTCCAGATCGACAAACAGCTGCGGCACGTTGGCCCGGAAGGTTGTATAGGCCTGCCCGATCTCGGGCCGCTGGTTCGCCGCATAGACAAAGGACCCCACGGCCGAAGCCAGATCCTGTGGCGTGCCGCCCCCTGTTTGCTGCACCTCCATCTCGACCCCGGCGGACATGCCGAGGCCCTGAATGGGCGGCGGGTTGAACGCAACGATTGAGGCCGCGGATTCACCATTGGCGATGGCCAGAACCTTGGCCAGAATGGCATCGGCGCTCAGGTCTTCTTCCTGCCGCTCGGCCCAATTGGTCAGGTTCACAAAGATCGCGGCACCATTGGTCGTTGTCCCGTTCAGCAGCGAGAACCCGTTGATCAGAACCGTGCTGGCAACCCCTGGGATCTGCTGGATCTGCTCGTCCACGCGGGCCGATACCGTCTCGGTCCGTTCCAGCGTTGCCGCGTCGGGCAGTTGGATGTCGACGAAGAGATAGCCGTTATCCTCAAGGGGAATGAACCCGCTGGAAGTGTTGGACATGATCGTGCCCGTGCCCATCGCCAACGCAACGATGACACCCAGCCCAACGATTGGAAGGATCAGCAGTTTGCGCACGATGGCCACATAACCGCCGCGCACCGTGCCGATGAACTTTTCAAACAGCGCCAGCAGTCCTTTAGGCGGGCCACTGCGCGCACGCAGGACAAGCCCGCACAAGGCCGGTGACAGGGTCAGCGCGTTGATCGACGAGATCACAACAGCGGTCGAGATCGTCACCGCAAACTGCGAATAAAGCCGCCCGGAAATACCGGGCATGAAGGTGACGGGCACAAACACGGCCAGCAGAACCAGTGTGGTCGCAATCACCGGTCCGGTGATCTGACCCATCGCCTTACGCGTCGCCTCGGCCGGGGGCAGGCCCTCATCCGCGATGATGCGTTCGACGTTTTCGACCACCACAATGGCGTCATCCACCACGATCCCGATTGCCAGCACCAGCGCGAACAATGAAATCGTGTTGAGCGACATGCCAAACAGCAGCAAAAACGCGAATGTCCCGATCAACGACACCGGAATGGCGACCGCCGGAATGATCGTCGCCCGCCAACTGCCCAGAAAGACAAAGACGACCGAGATCACCAGAATGAAGGTCAGGATCAGGGTCGAGACGACATCGTTCAGCGATGCCTCGACAAAGTCGGTTGTGTTGAACGGAACCTTGTATTCCACATCCGAAGGGAAGGATCGCGACAGGCGGTCGAGCTCGGCCTGTACCCGTTCGGATACGGCCAACGCATTCGCGCCCGGGGCCTGATAGATACCGATGACAGTGGCTGGGACGCTTTCGAAATAGCCCGAAGCGGCATAGTATTGCGCGCCAAGTTCAACGCGGGCCACGTCGCCTACGGTTACGATCGAGCCCGCATCACCGGTACGGATGACGATATCTGCAAACTCGCTGGCCGAGGTCAGGCGGCCTTTGGTCTTGATCGTATATTGAAAGGTCTGACCTTCGGGAACGGGTGGGGCGCCGATGGAACCGGCGGATACTTCGATATTCTGCTCGCGAATGGCGTTGATCACATCACCCGGAGTGATCGACAACGCGGCCATCTTGTCCGGGTCCATCCAGATCCGCATTGCGTATTCCAGATTGGTCAGAACATCCGCCTTACCAACGCCCTGAACCCGCGCCAGCGCGTCTTTCAGGTTGATCGAAGCATAGTTGGACAGGAACACACTGTCATAGGTTTCATTGGGCGAGGTCAGCGTGACCAGCAACAGCATGTTGGTGGACGCTTTTTGCGTCACCACACCTGACGAGGTCACCTCGGACGGCAGGGATGACATGGCCTGCGCCACGCGGTTCTGCACGTTGACCGAGGCGATATCGGGGTCCGTGCCCACCTCGAACGTAATGTTCAATGAATACGAACCGTTATCCGCCGAAGTTGACGTCATGTAGATCATGTCGTCCACACCGTTGACCTGCGCCTCGATCGGGGCGGCGACGGTGTTTTCCACGGTTTCGGCGTTGGCGCCTGTGTAGGTGGTCGTCACGCTGACCACAGGCGGCGTGATGTCCGGGAACTGGGCGACCGGCAGAACCATATAACCGATGCCGCCCATGATCGTCAGGACAAGCGAGATAACGAGGGCCAGTTTTGGCCGACTGATGAACAGGGCAGAGAACATGCGTTATTCTCCTGGCTGTTCAGAAGCGACAACCGCGTCCACGGCAACCCCGGGTCGAACCCTTTGCAGGCCTTCGACAATCACGCTTTCTCCTTCGCGCAGGCCTTCGGTCACGATAATGGCCGAATCCACCGTGTCGCCCGTGGTGATATAGCGTTGTTCGACCATCTGCTTGTCATTGACGACCAGCACGAACTCTCCGCGCTGGTCACGCTGCAGCGCGGCCTGAGGGATCAATACCTGCAATGTCGGCTCAAGCGCCTCGATCTGCACGTTCAGGAAGGCTCCGTCAATGATCAGACGATCCGCATTCGCAAACTGGGCACGAACGGTAATTGCGCCGGTCAAGGGATCGATACGGTTATCGACAAAAACGATCTCGCCGGTCTCATCCAACTCGGTGCCATTGGGCAGGGTCACATGCACGTTCGGGCTTTTGTCGCTTTCGGCCAGGGTGCTGGCATTTTCGCCAAACTGTTGAAGAACTGAGGTAAATTGCTTTTCGTTGAGCGAAAAGTTCACATAGATTGGCGCTTCGCTGACCAGGTTGACCAAAGGTGGGTTGGTCGGTCCCACAACATCGCCCACGCTGGTGGCGACGCGCCCCAGACGCCCGGTGAAAGGGGCGTGAATCTCAGTATAGCTCAGGTCCAACTGGGCCTGTTGGATGGCTGCGTTCGCGGCTTTGACCTCGGCCTCGGCGACCAGTTCGTTGGCGCGGGCGATGTCGCGTTCGGATTCAGGGGTGGCGTCGCGCTTGTAAAGCTCTTCCTTTCGCGCCAGATCGACCTTGGCCAGTTCCAGATTGGCCTCGGCCCGGTCCAGATCGGCTTTGCGGGCCTCTAGCGTCGCCTGGTAGAGGTCTGGTTCAATTGTAAAAAGCAGATCGTCCTTGTTGACGAGGGCGCCGTCCTCGACATTCTGGCTTTCCAGGAAACCGTTTACGCGGGCAACGATGTCCACTTTTTCAATCGCCTCGGCGCGCCCGATAAAGACCGCCTCATCCGTGATTTCCTGCGTATAAGCCGCAGCGATGGAAACCTTGGGGGCTGGGGCATCGCCCTGATCCTGTGCGGAAGCCACAGAGCCGGCACATACCAGCGCCGCGATGCCCGCAATGCGGCACAATCCGGCAACAAAATCTGGTTTTCGAGAGGTTGGTATCATCGGCATTACAACGGCCCCTTCAGTAAACACTGCGCTGCGCCAGAAAACGGACACGACATGCGAGTCGGCGCATTTACCCTCAGGATGGCCGTTTTGATTTGATATCACAAGTTCGCATGTTGTGATCTGACCGATGATCCACGCCAAAAATGGCTGTGCGACGGGTGGTTAGCGAAGTGTGACCACGAACCGCGACGCAGTGTCGGTTGCCATCCAAGCCAAGGTGACTGCCCGATCTGTTCGGGCAGTCAGCTAATATTCAGGGTCTAGGTGCGCACACCGGCAAAGCGGGTCTGCCAGTCTTCCCGTTGTTCGTCGGTGATCTTGGCAAACAGCACGGCGGGAACGGCGAATTCATGACCTGCGGGCAGGGCATTCAACGCTTCTGCCACATCATCGGGCCAGCTTGTGTCCAATGTGTTCATCGCGCTCAGCATCCGGGCCGAGGTGTCGGGGATGAACGGCGCACTCAGCACAGCATACAACCGGATCAGGTTCAGGCCGAGACGGACCTGCGCGGCAGCCTGCTCAGGGTCTTCCTTGAAGGTCGACCAGGGGGCCGCGGCCTGAAGGTATTCGTTACCCGCAACCCAGATGGCGCGAAGCTCCTGTGCAGATTTGCGTACATCCATCGCGTCCATATGCGCCTCATAGGCCCGAACGCGCCCTGCGATGTCTTCGATAAGCTGTTGTTCACGCGCGCCAAATGCACCGCCCTCCGGCACCGTTTCGCCGAATTTCGAGCGGCAGAATTTGGTGATGCGGCTGACAAAATTGCCCAGCACATCCGCAAGGTCTTTGTTCACCGATTGCTGGAAATTCTCCCAAGTGAATTCGCTGTCGCTGCTTTCGGGCGCATGGCTCAGCAGCCACCAGCGCCAGTAATCAGCGGGCAGGATATCCAAAGCCTGATCCATGAACACGCCGCGCCCTTGGCTGGTCGAGAACTGGCCGCCGTCATAGTTCAGATAGTTGAACGATTTCAGGTGGTCGACCATCTTCCATGGCTCGCCAGAGCCCAGAATGGTCGCGGGGAAGCTGAGCGTATGGAAAGGAACGTTGTCCTTACCCATGAACTGGACATAGCGTACGTCATCGGCACCTTTGTCGGTGCGCCACCAGCGTTCCCAATCGGCATCCGATTTGCCGTTCGCATCCGCCCATTCCTTGGCGCAGGCGATGTATTCGATCGGCGCGTCGAACCAGACATAGAAAACCTTGCCTTCCATCCCTGGCCAGTCCTGATCACCTTTCTTGACCGGCACGCCCCAATCCAGATCACGAGTGATACCGCGGTCCTGCAAACCGTCACCGTCATTAAGCCATTTCAATGCGATAGAAGTAGTTAGAGTCGGCCAGTAGTTTTGGTCGTCAGGTTCAACCTTTTCCTCTTCAACAGTGAGTGTGGTTGGTTTCATCTTAGATTGAATCCAACGCCGCAGCTCATCTCTCATCGCGGATTGGCGCAGGTACAGGTGTTTGGTCTCGCGTACCTCAAGGTCGGTCGAGCCGCTGATGGCGCTGCGCGGTTCGATCAGGTCGGTCGGGTCCAACTGTTTGGTACAGTTTTCACACTGATCACCGCGTGCCTTGTCATACCCGCAATTGGGGCAGGTGCCTTCGATATACCGGTCGGGCAGGAACCGCCCGTCGGCATTTGAATAGATCTGCTTTTCGCTGACTTCACGGATCAGACCGGCCTCATCCAGTTTTCCGGCAAAATGCTGGGTCAGTGCCTTGTTCTGTTCGCTGGACGAGCGGCCAAAATGATCAAAGCTCAGGCCAAAACGGTTGGCGATGTCGGCCTGAACGGCATACATCTCGGCGCAGTATTCCGCCACGGGTTTACCGGCCTTGGCCGCGGCCAACTCGGCCGGTGTGCCGTGTTCGTCGGTGGCACACAGAAACATGACCTCGTTGCCCCGGCCACGCTGATAGCGTGCATAAAGATCGGCAGGCAATTGCGAGCCGATCAGGTTTCCGAGGTGCTTGATCCCGTTGATATAGGGGATCGCCGAGGTGATGAGAATCCGGGCCATTTTGCGTTTCCACGTAACTAACTGCGGGCTCGTCTACCTTATGTGGCCCGCCAGCAAAAGCCCGGCTTTTCTTTGCACCCGGTATTCCGTCTGCATTTCCCAAATTAATTGCGCCACAGGCGGTTGCGCATTGCGGTGGCATCGAAGGATGCACTACCCATAGGTTGTAAATTGGAATCACAAACACTTGAAATTTTAGAAATGCCTCCCCATTTGATTGGTATACAAACGTATACAATAACGAGGGCACTTTATTGATGTTTGACTTTCTCCTTGAGGGTGCATTTGCGCCCTTTACCATGTCGCTTGCGCTTTTGTTCGGCCTTTTGGCGCTGGAACTGGTTGCGTTGGCTGTAGGCGCAAGCTTGCTGGCAGGTGATGGCGAGGTCGATCTGGACGTCATGGATGCCCCGGACCTGGATGTTGCCGAATTCGATCTGGGCATCGATGCAGACATCGATCTGAGTGACTTTGAACTGGCTGAAATCGAAGCCGACGCGCCAGGTGCGGCACCGGCTGGGCCATTGGCCTGGCTGGGGATCGGCAAAGTGCCGGTCATGATCTGGCTCGTCGTTCTGCTTGCGGGCTTTGGTCTGTCCGGCATCGGGCTGCAGTTGGCGCTGCGCGGGGGGCTGGGGCTTGATCTGCCCGCGTGGATGGCGGCCATCCCGGCCGGGGCTTTGGGCCTGTGGTTTGCGCGGGGCTTTGGTGGCGTCTTTGCCCGCCTGCTGCCCAAGACCGAGACCGAGGCGATGTCCGAGCGGATGTTGGCCCGTCGCCGCGGCGTGATCACGCAGGGCACCGCTTCGCGTGGTCGTCCGGCGGAAGTGCGCGTGATGGATCGCTTTGGCAACACCCACTACCTGCGCGCTGAGCCGCTGCAGGACAAAGATGCGCTGGATCAGGGCACCGAGGTCCTTGTTCTGCGCGACCGACGGCGTGACCGGTTCGTTCTGGTCGGCTTGTCTGACTAACCAAAATTCCTAACCCCAATTCGGAGGATATTGCATGGAACTTCCATTCCTGGCCGTTACGGTTGCGACCAGTTTAGCGGTACTCTTGTTTATTGGCCTTGTTCTGGGCCGTCTATACAAACGCGCGACGCGTGAAGTCAGCCTGGTCAAGACGGGTGCGGGCGGCAAAAAAGTCATCATGGATGGCGGCGTCATCATCGTTCCGCTGCTGCATGAGGTCAGCCCCGTCAACATGAAGACCCTGCGCCTAGAGGTGAAGCGCAGCGGTGAGGCTGCCCTGATCACCCAAGACCGGATGCGCGTTGATGTGGGCGTCGAGTTCTACGTCTCGGTCATGGCGACCGAAGAAGGCATCGCCCGGGCCGCGCAAACGCTGGGTGACCGGACCTTTGATGTCGAACAGCTGCGCGAGATGATCGAAGGCAAGCTGATCGATGGTCTGCGTGCCGTGGCCGCCCAGATGACCATGGACGGTCTGCACGAAAACCGCGCTGATTTTGTGCAAGAGGTGCAGAATGCAGTGTCCGAGGATTTGTTGAAAAACGGTCTGTCGCTGGAATCCGTTTCGCTGACCGCGCTGGACCAGACGCCGTTCGAGGCGCTGGACGAAAACAACGCCTTTAACGCCGTCGGTATGCGCAAATTGGCCGAGGTCATTGCGGCCTCGAAGAAGGAACGCGCGCAGATCGATGCGGATGCCGAGGTTGAAGTGCGCCGCGCCGCGATGGAAGCGGAACGCCAAAAGCTGCTGATCGAGCAGGACGAGGCGCAGGCCCGGATTGAGCAAACGCAAAAGGTCGAGACCCTGCGCGTGGCGCAAGAGGCCGAGATTGCCGCGCGGACCGAAGACTCGGTGCGCGAAACCGAACGTGCCCGGATCTCTCGTGAGGAGGCGATCCGCGCCGCCGAGATCGAGCGCGAGCGCAAAATCCGTGACGCCGAAATTGCCAAGGAACGCGAGATCGAAGTGGCAGAACAGGAACGTCAGATCATCATCGCGCAGAAATCCGAAGAAGAAAGCCGCGCGCGTGCGTCTGCCGATCTGGCCCGTGCCGAGGCGACCAAAGCGACCGAGGCCGTGGCAACCGCCCGCGAAGTGGCCGAAGCCGAACGTCAGAAGCAGATCGCTTTGATTGAAGCCACGCGTGAGGCTGAGCGTCAGGCAACCGCGATCCGTCTGGCCGCGCAGGCCGAGAAAGAGGCCGCAGCCGACCGCGCCGAAGCCCGCCGGGAAGAGGCACAGGCTGACGCCGATGCGCTCAATATCCGGGCCGAGGCCAAGAAGAACGACATGCTGGCCGAAGCGGAAGGTAAGCGCGCGATTGTCGAGGCCGACAATGCCCTGTCCGTCGATCAGATTCGCATGAAGGTCGACCTGGCGCGGATCGAGACGATGCCCTCGATCATCTCGGAAATGGTCAAACCTGCGGAAAAGATCGACTCGATCAAAATCCATCAGGTTGGTGGCATTGGCGCGGGCCCGTCGGGCGGGGCGGCCAACAGCGACAAGCCGGTGGTCAATCAGGCGCTGGATTCGATCATGGGTATGGCGGTGCAGATGCCCGCGCTCAAGAAACTGGGTGAAGAGCTTGGACTGTCCATGGAAAACGGTGTGGGCGGCATCGTCAACGGCGCCCTGGAGAGCTCGGTCGAGGCGAGCGATCAGGCTGAAGTGGTCGAAGACCAACCACGCACCGAGCACTGACGCGGATGGGCCGGGAATTTCCCGGCCCTTTCCTTTGTTACTCTCGCGTGCGTTTCAACAAACGACCAATGGTGAACGACGTTCTGGGCGCATAGACATAACCTGTTCGTTCTTCCGGGCTGGGGCGCGACCGCATACGCGCCAGGCCAAAGACGATCAGCCCCAGATGCCCCATCGCAACAAAGCCGAACAAAGCCCAGGGTCCGAAATTCTGGATCAGAGTGGATGAGATATAGGGCGATGCGATCGCCCCAAGCGCGTACCAGAACATCAGTGCTGCGGCCAGCTCTACCCTTTGCTCGGTGGTCGCAAAATCGTTGGCATGGGCAGAAGATACCGAGAATATCGGGAAGGTCGTAAAGCCGAAAATACCCGCAGCCAGCATCACGCCCACGGTTCCCAATCCGCTGGCTGCCATGGTGATACCGCAGCTAAGGACGGCCGCAGCCGAGGTCCAGATCAGAACCCAACGTCGGTCATATTTGTCGGCCAACCAGCCCAGCGGGTACTGCGCCAACGCACCCCCCAGCACGAACGAAGCCAGGAAAAAGGCGATCTGGTCTACTTCCAGCCCGACCTCTTGACCATAAACAGGCCCGACCATCCGCAGCGAGGCCGAACTGACCGCCGCAACGATCACCCCGGCCACCGCAAGCGGAGAGCTTTTCCAGGCCAGTCCGGGACGCAGGCGTGGGGCATCCGGCGTCTTTGGTTGGCTTGCACGGGTCAAGGCCAGCGGCAAGATGGATGCGCAACACAGGATGGCAAGCAGATTGTATGAGACATATGAGGCGGGTGGCAGAACAGCGATGATCAACTGCGCGCACAAAGACGCGCCCAGATCGGCGATGCGATAGCTTCCCATGACCCGTCCGCGCGACTCGTTGGTGACTTTAGCGTTCAGCCAGGCCTCGATCACGGTGTAGCAGCCCGCCACACAAGTGCCTGACGCGATTCTGAGCCCCGCCCAGATCGTCGGATTGTCGGTCAGGGTATGCCCTAGCAGACCCATGGCGCCCAACGCGGTACAGACCGCAAAGGCCCGCGAATGGCCGACGGTGCCCATAAGGCGTGGGACCCACCAGCAGCCAATGAAAAACCCGATGAAATGAGCAGATCCCAACAGACCGATTTGTTCGGTGGTGAAATCGAGCGTCAGCCCCGAGATCGCGTCCAGAGGCCCAACGCCTCCGGTCGAGAGTTGCAAAAGAATGACCGAAAGAAAAAGGGCGGCAAAGGAAATGACAGTACGCATGATGAGGGCAGTTTGCCTTGATCTCAAGGAATTGCACGCGCCTATTCGACCTCTGCGGGTCGTTTTTGTCCTTTCGGATTTACCCGTCGCGGATAATCTCGGCCTGGATGTTCAGCCCGACCTGGCCGTCAACCAGATCGGGATAGCCGGATGCCCCGAACGCGTGACGATCCAGCGCGCCGCTCAGTCGGATGGACAGCGCGTTCAGATCGTCCGCGGCGCTGCCGGATTTGCGGTAGAGGTTGGCCAGCAGGGTGACGGGCCGTGTCACACCGCGTACCGTCAGATCTCCGGTGATCATGGCCCCGTCCGAGATGCGCCCGCCCGGGCCCAACTTTATCTTGGTCGAGGCGAACCGGATCGTTGGATGCGCATCTGCGGCCAACACGCTGTCTGACAGCATCGGCCCCCGGGCAAAGGGCAGTTTTGTGCGCGCATTGGCCACGTTCAGAACCACGGTCACGCGGCTATCTTGCAGGCGTTTTGGGTTGATGTGAATATCCGCGGATTGGATCGGCATAGTACCCGATTGCGCCACGCCGGACAGATCAAAGGTGAACCCCACAGATGTCCCGTCCGGGGCCAGCACATAAGGCACTGATCCGGCACTGGCTGTGCCTGCAATGGGAAGGGCGGCGAGCCCGGCGATCAGGGTTCTTCTGCTCAATAGTATTGTCATGCGTGCGCCTCCTGTGCGCGGGGTCTTGACCGGCTGATGAGCGTCAGAATGATTGCGATATTCAGCCCGTTCCAAAGGATGCCGTTGATAAAGGCCAATTGGTAACTTCCGGTTAAGTCGTAAATCCAGCCGGACATCCATCCGCCCAGTGCCATACCCATGATGGTCATCATCATGACGAAACCGACGCGCGCGCCCGCCTCGCCTGGGGGCATGTATTCGCGCACGACCAGCGCATAGCTGGGTACAATGCCACCCTGCGCCAGACCGAACATCAGACTGATCACATAAAGCGAGACCATCCCGTCATAGGGCAGAAACAAAAACAGGGCGAAACATTGCAGGATCGAACCGATCAGCAAAGTCATCAGCCCGCCCAGCTTATCCGCCATCAGCCCCGATATGATACGGCTGACAACGCCACCCAGCAGCATCAGCGACAGCATCTCGGCCCCGACCGCCGGACCATAGCCCAGCCCGACGCAATAGGACACGATATGTACCTGCGGCATCGACATTGCCACGCAACAGCCGATCCCGGCCAATCCAAGGATGTATTGCAACGCACGCGGTGACAGTCCGACGCTTTGCGCCCGGGTCTGAGCAGCGGCTGCGGCGGTGCTGTGCGCCTCGGCCGGAACCCGGCGGCGCAGCAGCAGGGACAGGGGGATGACCGTAACCAGCGTGACAAGCGCAAGGGTCAGGTAGACCTGTTGCCAGCCTTCGCGTGCCAGAATGCCCGACAGCAGCATGGGCCAGATCGCGCCGGACAGATAGTTGCCGCTGGCCACCAGGGCCACCGCAATTCCGCGCCGCCGCATGAACCAGTGTGAGATATCGGCGATCAGCGGACCCAGCCCGATCGACGTTCCCAGCCCCAGAAACAGATGCGCCAGCGACAGAAGCATCATGTTCGGGGTCATCGTCGCCATGAGATAACTGGTCGCGCTGAGGGTGGCGGCACCGATCAGCGCTTTGGTGACGCCCAGCCGGTCGACCAGTTGCCCCAGCCACATATTGCCCAGCGCAAAGCCGATCATGGTCAGGACATAAGGCAGCGATGCTTCTGCACGGCCTGCGCCGAACTGCGCCTCGATGTCTGGCATCACCACGATCACGGCCCACATGCCCACATTCGCCACCGTTGCGATGGCAAGCGTGATCAGAAGGCGCAGCCAGGAATAGCGGCTATCGTGGATCGCGTGGGTCATTCCCGAACGCTAGGGCGCACCTATTCCTTTGACCAGTCACAAGTTGCGTGAGCCGTTGATTGCTCAAGCAACTGTGTCTTCTGTTGCGATGCGTTTCAGCTGCAGGCCGGCCCGGGCGGCTGTCTGGGTGGCGCACCAACTGACCGGGGGCAGGGCGCGGGCGCGGCGGCGGGTCAGGGTCCAGCGTCGGGTCTCGCCCTGATGGGCGGCGGCCATATGCCAGCGCGTCTCGACCCCCTGTGCGCCGCCGTCTCCGGGGGTCAGCAACAGCCCCAGCGTGGCCTGACCCAAGGTGCCGCCCTGTTCAGCGGCCAGATGCATCCGCCGCACCGGGGTCAGCCCGGGCGGGGCGGGCAGGTCGCTGATGATCAGTGGCATCGCCCCGCTGCGCAGCGCTTCTTCCATGCACCACAGCAGATCCTCGGCCCGGGGCGGGCGGACAAAGATGAACCGGGCCGGGTCGGCAAAGGACATCATTCCGTCTGGGTTCAGTTGGCCGGGTTCCCACGCGGGGGAAATCCACAGCACGGGACCTTGCACCTGACCGGCCAGCCACATGGCAAAACTGCGCCGCGCAGGGCCGCAGGCCTCGTGCACGCGGCCAAGTTCCAAGGTGATCTGAGGATGCAGAGTGACACCGGGTGCCGCGCGCGCGGGCTTGCGACCAAGAAGCTGTGCAGACATGCCTGAACTCTAACATGTTCTCATTTTGTTCTCAATGACGGTGTGGCGCCAAACGACCTCAGCGCGACAAAATCATGCGCCCGTCTGAAAACTGAATGTTCGAGAACAGGTGCAGATATTCCATGCCCAACAGGGACTGGTTCATCTGCCCTTCGTTGACCCAGGCCGACACATCCCTGTCGGTAATCGGCCCCAGCTCGACCTCGTTCAGGCGCACGGGCGCGGTGCGCACCTCGCCATTTGCGGTTGCGGCCCGCCCGAAATAGTTCAACTGAGCGGGGTCGATCCCCACCTTTTCAGCGTCCTGTGCGGTCAGGACGATCTGGCTGGCTCCGGTGTCGACCATGAAGGTGATCGGCTCGCCGTTCACGAGGATCGGCAGGTAATAGTGCCCGTCGCGCGCACGGGGGACCTCGATCGTGTCGCCCGTGACCGCCATTTGCGGCGTTGGCCCAACGGTTGTGCGGATATCTTCCCACAGCCCGTAGGCGGCAATGACACCGATGAAGATGAAGACCCAGGCCATGGCCTGTTGCAGGGTCTTGTTCAGCGACTGGCGGTTCTGCGACACGAACCAGGCCACCACGGCCGCGCCAAGCAGACCCAAATAGGCTATGCGTGCAATGCTGTCGCCATCCATATCGTCACCTGAGCTAAGTTACCTGACACCTATATGGGGATTTATGTCGCAAACCCAAAGGCTTTGAGGCCATCCAAAATGAACTGAACCGACAGGGCGGCCAGCAGCATGCCCAGCAGGCGGGTGAGAACATTCAGCCCGGTCTTGCCCAGCAACCGCCCAATCAGCCCGCCGGACAGAAAGAGCACCAGAACAACCGCCATGACGGCCAGCATCATCGCGCAAGCCGCCGCAATCCCGGCCAACCCCGGGTTCTGACCCGCCAGCAGGATCATCGTGGCAATCGAGCCGGGCCCGGCAACCAGTGGAATGGCGAGCGGGAAGACAGACGGATCCGGGTGCTCTTCTTCTTCGGCCCGGTCCTCACGCCTTTTGGTGCGCCGGTCGAACAACATGTCGAGCGCGGTCAGGAACAGCAGCGCGCCACCGGCCACTTTGAACGCCTCCATCGAGATGCCAACAAATCCCAGCACTGCCTCGCCAAAGGCGGCAAAGACGATCAGGATGCACGACGCCGTGAGGCAGGTGCGATAGGCAACGCGCCTGCGACTGCGCGCGTCCATCTCTTGCGTCAACGCGACAAAGATCGGGGTGGTCCCGAACGGATCGATGACAACGAACAAGGTGGTGAAGGCGGTGATCAGAAAGGCCGCGTCGATCATTTCGCCGCCTCTTGCAATTGCCGAAGTATGGCCAATGCCTGATCTGCTTGCCCAGCCGGGACATAGACATGGTCATGGTGGTAGCCCGCAACCATATTGGCCGGAATACCAGCCCGCGCCAGAGCATCGGACACTGCCGCAGTCAGCCCCACGCCGTCCAAAGCAGAATGAACCTGCAAAGTGATGCAGCGCATGGGCAAGGCGCCTTGCGGTGCGTCGGCAAACGGAACGATCAGCGACAGGCCTTGTTCTTCGCGGTAACTGGCCTGCGTTCCCTGGGGCCACGGTGTGTCCTCTGGCCAAACAACAAAGGCAAACTCACCATCCTGCAACCTGGGGCGCATGCCTGCGATCATGGCTTTGGTGTCCGAGACGGGCGTACTCATACGGTTTCCGCCTGTTCCAGCCGTTCCGCCGCGGCAACCCACAGGGCCTCGGCCTTTTGCATCGCTTCGCTCAACTCGGCGAACTTGCGGTTCCAGGTTTCCAGATCGTCGATCCTGTCATCTTCATACAGCGCCGGATCCGCCAGTTTGGCCGAGAGCTTTTCGTGCATGTCCGTCAGCTTTTCGATCCGGTCCTCGCATTTGCGCAGATCGGCGCGCAAGGCCAGCATCGTATCGCGCGAGGGGCGCTTGGGCTTGGCCGCTTGCGGTTTCTCTTTCACCGGTTTGTCCCGCGCCAGCAAAAGCGCGCGGTAGGCCTCCAGATCGCCGTCGAACGGCTTCACAGTGCCGTCTGACACGAGCCACAGCCGATCCGCCACAAGCGACAAAAGATGCATGTCGTGGCTGACCAGAACGACGGCGCCGGAATAGGCGGTCAGCGCCTCGACCAGCGCCTCGCGGCTTTCGATGTCCAAATGGTTGGTCGGTTCGTCGAGGATCAGCATATGCGGCGCGTCGATGGTGGCGATCAGCAGCGACAGGCGGGCTTTTTGACCACCCGACAGACGGCCAACCTCGGTTTCGGCCTGATCCGCGTTCAGCCCGAACCCGGCCAGACGCGACCGCCACTTGCCCGGCGCCTCATCCGGGCGCAGGCGGCGCAGGTGGTCCAGCGGGGTTTCATCCACATAGAGCTCGTCCACCTGATGCTGTGCGAAATAACCGATGCGCAGCTTGTTGGAGCGGCTCATTTTGCCTGCCATGAGGGGCAGGCGGTCTGACAGCAGCTTGGACAAGGTCGATTTGCCCTGACCGTTTTTGCCCAGCAGCGCGATCCGGTCATCCTGATCGATCCGCAGGTTCAGACGGCGCAGCACTTCGGTCTCGCCATAGCCGGTCACACCGCCTTCGATCTGGATGATCGGGGGTGACAGTTCTTCCGGTTCCGGGAACGAAAACGCACGCAAGGCGGCCTCTTGCGGGGTAGAGACCAGCTGGATGCGTTCAATCATCTTCAGGCGGGATTGGGCCTGAACAGCTTTGGACGCCTTGTAGCGGAAGCGATCCACGAAGCTTTGAAGATGCGCGATGCGGGCCTTAGCCTTGGTGTTCTCCGACTCCGCTTGCGCCAGACGTTCGGCACGGCGCTCGGCGAACTTGTCATACGGCACCGCATAGTAGGTGAGCTTGCGATCTTCCAGATGCAGGATCGAGCCCACTGCACGGTTCAACAGCCCACGATCGTGGCTGATGATGATGACGGTATGCGGATACTTGGCCAGATAGCTTTCCAGCCACAACGCGCCTTCGAGATCCAGGTAGTTGGTCGGCTCGTCCAGCAACAGCAGGTCGGGCTGTGAAAACAGCACCGCCGCCAGCGCCACGCGCATCCTCCAACCGCCCGAGAAATCCGAGCAAGGTTTCAGTTGATCTTCGTCATCAAACCCCAACCCTTTGAGGATCGAGGCCGCGCGGGCCTCGGCCGACCAGGCATCTATATCGGCCAAGCGGGTCTGAATTTCGGCTATACGCGACGGGTCCTCGGCGCTGTCGGCCTCGGCCATCAACGCGGCGCGCTCGGTATCGGCGGCCAGAACCGTGTTGATCAGCGATACGTCGGACGAGGGCACCTCTTGCGCAACGCCACCAATCCGGGCGCGTTTCGGGACCGAGATATTGCCCGATTCCAACGCCAGTTCGCCCCTGATCAGACGGAAAAGCGTGGTCTTGCCGGTTCCATTGCGCCCGACCAGACCAACCTTGTGGCCATCGGGAATGGTTGCGCTGGCCCCGTCAAAAAGGGGGCGGCCTTCAACGGCATAGGTGATGTCTTCGATCCGTAGCATGAGGCCGCTCTTAGCAGAGCTGTGAAGTCGCCGCCAGCGGCTTGCCATGTTCAACGCCCAAGCGATGTGTTAGCGCTGATCCGGTTGAATTTCTGACGGTTTCTTTTCGATGCGCCCGGCACAAACGCCCCCACATCTTGTCACCCTGATTTTTGCGACGGGTCTTTCGGTTCTGTCGCTGAACATGTTTTTGCCGTCACTGGCCCATATGGCACAGGATTTTCAGGTTGATTATGCGCTGGTGAACCTGTCCGTCGCCGGATACCTGGCGGTGTCGGCGGTCTTGCAACTGATCCTTGGGCCGCTTTCGGACCGGTTTGGGCGCAGGCCGATTCTGCTGACGGGCATGGCGATCTTTGCGCTGGCTTCGCTTGGTTGTGTTCTGGCCGAGTCGATCTGGGTGTTTCTGGGCTTTCGCCTGTTGCAGGCCGCCGTTGTCGCCGGGCCCGTTCTGTCCAGCGCATCGATCCGCGACATGCACCCGCCAAACGAGGCCGCCAGCAAGTTGGGCTATGTCGCAATGGCCATGGCCCTGGCGCCCATGCTGGGCCCGATGCTGGGCGGGGCGCTGGACATGGCATTCGGCTGGCGGGCGGGCTTTGTGCTCTACACCGTGTTCGGAGCGGGCATGTTCGTTTTGCTCTGGCTGGATATGGGAGAGACCAATACCAATCGGTCATCCACATTCTCTGCTCAGCTGCGCGAATACCCGCATTTGTTTCGGGCCCGGCGGTACTGGGGATACGCCCTCTGCGCCGCTTTCTCGATCGGCGGGTTCTACAGTTTCATCACCGGAGCGCCTTTGGTGGCCGCCGTGTGGTTCGACCTGAGCCCGGCTATGCTGGGCCTAGGGATTGGTATCATCACGGGCGGCTTCATGGTGGGCAACTTTATCACGGGACGCATTGCAGCACATACCCAACTGACAACGATGATTCTGATGGGCAGATTGGTCGCCTCGATTGGCCCGTTCATCGGATTGATGCTGTTCCTGGGGCAGATGGGCTCGGTCTGGGTTTTTTTCGGATCCGCGATTTGCGTCGGCTTTGGCAATGGCCTGACCAACGCCAACGCCTCTGCCGGGGTGATGTCGGTGCGCCCGAAACTGGCGGGCAGTGCAGCCGGTTTGTCCGGCGCCATGGTTGTGGCGCTGGGGGCCATTCTGACGCTGACGACCGGAGCGTTCGTCACCCCGCAAAATGGCCCGTTTCTGGTTCTAGGAATGATGTGTGCCAGCAGTTTCGTTGGCCTGCTGGCCGTGCTCTATGTCCGACGAATTGATCGGTTACAGCCGCTGCCCGACACGATCTGAACAGCAGGCGATCATAGTGCTTTTCATATGCCTCATACCGTGCTAGGCGGCGCGCGATGGATTTCGGCGCAACGCGCCAAACACGAAGGAGAGGCCGATATGGCACTGGAACGCACATTCTCGATCATCAAACCCGATGCAACCCGCCGCAACCTGACTGGCAAGATCAACGCCAAGTTCGAAGAGGCCGGCCTGCGCATCGTTGCGCAAAAGCGCATCCACATGACCAAGGCGCAAGCTGGCAAATTCTATGATGTTCACGCCGAGCGTCCGTTCTATGACGAGCTGTGCGAATTCATGTCGTCTGCTCCGGTTGTTGTTCAGGTTCTTGAAGGCGAAGGCGCAATTGCCAAGAACCGCGAAGTCATGGGCGCAACCAATCCCGCAGACGCAGCCCCGGGCACCATCCGCGCCGAGTTCGCCGAGTCGGTTGGCGAAAACTCGGTCCACGGTTCGGACGCGCCGGAAACCGCGGCTGTTGAGATAGCGTACTTCTTCTCGGGCATCGAGTTGGTCGGCTAAGTCGTTGACCGCGCAGTAGATAAAGGCCGCATCCGTTTTCGGGTGCGGCTTTTTTTGTCCAAATCCACAACTCCGGATCGCAGCCATGACCGACACCAAACGCATCGTACTTTCCAGTGACCACGCCGCCATTGATCTGAGGCGTGCCGTTGCAGATCACGTCACCTCGCGCGGATGGGAAGTGGTCGATATCGGCCCGCAGACCACGGAAAGCACGCATTATCCGACCCATGGCGAGGCCGCGGCGCGCCGTGTTGCATCAGGCGACTGCCAGTTGGGGATTGTCCTGTGTGGCACCGGGCAGGGCATCATGATGGCGGCCAACAAGGTCAAAGGCATTCGATGCGGGGTGTGCAGCGATACGTTTTCGGCCAGCATGATCCGGCAGCACAATGATGCCAACATGCTGTCTCTGGGCGCACGGGTTCTGGACGAAGACGCAGCATTGGCTGTTGTCGATGCGTTTTTGGGGGCAGAGTTCGAAGGTGGCCGCCACGCCACGCGCGTCGACATGATCCGCGCGTTGGAAGGCTAGGTCAAACGGGTTTGAGATCCTGGGGTGCCACGCGCACCCCGATCGCATCCAGATCCGCAATCATCTGGTTTTCCGGGGGCGCTTTGGCGCTGGCCTTGAGGGCGTCAAACTTGACCCGCAGCGCCTTTTTCTCCTCGCCTTTACAGTCGTTCCAAGGCCGCCCCTGCAAACCCATCACCAACACGTAATATCCAATGAAATGCGGGCGCACGCCGGACTGAAGCAGCTTCGCATAGGCCGCATCAGCGCCCAAGTCCCGCAATTGCTGGGCCGAGGTTATGCCCACACGCGCGCAGGCTTGTTCAAATGCAGGGCCAAGATTGCGGATCGATGAAACCGGATCGGACATGATCTTGTCTTAGCGACAGCCCCCGGCGGTGTCATCTTCTTCTTGGCGTTTCCGCGGCCCGTTTCGCCCGACTTCGGGAAATCCTTGACGTATATACAGGATCGCGATTTCATACGTTTATGCTGTCATGAGGTCGGTGATGCCCAAAGGCTCAGAAGCCGCGAAATCGTCAGACAATAGCAGGAAAGATATTGCGCGGCCCAAGGGCAAAGGACCCGGCAAAGCCGCGATTTTTGTCTTGCCGGAATTGCCTGATCCTGACGCGTGGAAACAGGAGTTGCCCGGGTTGATGGTCCAGATCACCGCACCTTCGGCCCCCAGAAAATTTTCTGTTCTGGATTGTCACGATCAATCGCTGCGCAAGTCAAACAGGGTTCTCTTGGACTGTGCTGGCAGAGTTCACCTTTACGACGCGTCCGCCGCGCCCGTGTCGCAGCGGTGCAGGGCGCAAGGCAAATTTGTTGCCGATCTGCCCGAAGGGCCGGTGAAATCCGGGCTGTCAAAATTCCCGAAGTTGCGCGCTTTGACCACTATCGGAGAAGGCCAGCTAGCGCGCACCGCACTCTCTGTTCTGGACGATGTGCAAAAGACCCAAGCGCGCGGAACGATCCTGACTTTGCGGTCCGACGGCGGGCAGGCGGTGATTGTAGCGATCGAACCATTGCGCGGCTATGACCGGGCTTTTGCTCGTGTCTGTGACATGCTGTCTGTACGCAGCAGCGCAACGGGCCCTCAGGCGATCTTTCCCTTGCTGTTTCCTGACATGCAGCCCTATGCGGCAAAGCCGGTTATTCCCTTGGGGAAAACTGAACCGGCCATCGAGGCTGCAGCAGATATTATTCATACTTTCCTGAAAGTTGCCCGCCAAAACGAAAGTGGTGTAATAGCGGATATCGACACTGAGTTTCTACATGACTACCGGGTATCCCTGCGCCGGATCAGATCCGTGCTCAGCCTGTTCAAAGGGGTTTATTCGGACCCTCAGACCGCTCAACTCAAGCTGGAGTTTTCCGAGTTGATGGCTCAGACCGGGCGGTTGCGGGACCTGGATGTCTATCTTTTGGAAAAGAGGCGCTTTTTCAAACTGGTACCGTCGACGCTTCATGCAGGTCTTGAGGATATGTTCAACCGCTTTGAAGGCGAGCGCAAGCGCGCCCTGTCCAGATTGGTGCGCCAGTTTCGCAGCCCGGAATATGACGCACAGATGCAGCACTTGGACGACCTGTTTCGCGATGTTTCCCGGCTGGATCCGGGCCCCAGTGCCAATCATGGGGCCTATGACTACGCGCGTTCCCTGATTTGGAAACGCTATCGCAAAGTGTGCAAACTGGCCCGCAACATCACGCCGGAGACCCCGGATGAGGCGGTGCATGACCTGCGCATCCATTGCAAAAAGCTGCGTTACCTGATGGAGTTCTTCGGCCCGCTCTTTGATAAAGGCGCATTCAAAACGATCATTAAGCCGCTGAAAAAGCTACAAGATAACCTGGGCCTGTTCAACGATTGCGCGGTCCAGCAAGCGGCGTTGTTGAAATTTGTTCAGCAACAGCCTGCAGGTCAGACGAACCCTGGGCTCTGCATGTCGGTTGGCGGAGTGATCGCGGTTCTGGATCAAAAGCAAAAGTTCGAACGTGGCCGGGTCATTGCGAATTTCCAGCATTTCGACAGCAGCGAAATCCGGCGACTGTTTCGCACCCTGTTTCACGACGCAAAGGAGTAAGGGATGAAGGTCATTGCCTGCTATAGCAACAAGGGTGGTGTCGGTAAGACGGCGACCTCGGTGAACCTTGCTTATGCATATGCGCAAAAGAGGCTGCGCGTTTTGTTGTGCGATCTGGATCCTCAGGGTGCGTCGGGGTTCTATCTGCGCGTCAAACCTTCGAAGAAGCTGACCGAGGCGCGGTTCTTCGAGGACGTCAAACGCTTTACCAAGGCGATCCGCGCCAGTGATTTCGACGGGCTGGATGTATTGCCCGCCAATCTGACCTATCGGGATTTCGATGTATTCCTGTCGCGCATGAAAAACCGACGTTCGCGCCTGAAAAAGGCACTGATGTCCGTTGGTGGAGATTACGACGTCATCGTTCTGGATTGCCCGCCCAATTTCTCGACCCTGTCGGAAAATATCTTTCGGGCGGCGGACCTGATTGTGGTACCGGTGATCCCCAGCACCCTATCCGAGCGGACATTCGAGCAATTGGTGGGGTTCTTCGATGATCACAAGATGCCGAAAAAGAAGATTAAGGCTTTTTTCTCAATGGTTCAGCGGCGAAAGACTCTGCATATCGAAACAATGGAGGCCATGCGCAAGCTGTACCGCAAACGGTTCCTGAAAACGACCATACCCTTCGCTGCGGATATCGAACGAATGGGCCAGCATCGCGCGCCTGTGTTGACCTATGCGGGGCGCAGTGTGGGCGGTCTGGCGTATCGCGCGCTGTTCAAGGAATTGGAAAAAGGACTGGGGGCAAGTAAATGAGCATGGAGATCGAGCGCAAGTTCCTGGTGGCTGACATGCCCGACCTGAACGGCACTCAAAAAGCCGTTGTGCGGCAGGGCTATCTGACAGCACCCGACGACTCGACCGAGTTGCGCCTGCGTCAAAAGAACGACGTCTATTTTCTGACCCTGAAGGGTGCAGGCGGCATCGCGCGGATTGAGCGTGAGGCTGAAATCTCGGCCGATCAATTCGCCACGTTCTGGCCCGAAACCGAAGGGCGCCGGGTCGAAAAGGAACGTTATACCGGAACGCTTGCTGATGGGCGCGTGTTCGAATTGGATGTTTTTCTGGGTGATCTTGCACCGCTGAAGCTGGTCGAGGTCGAGTTTTCGACCGAAGACGAGGCGCGGGCTTACACTCCGCCGGATTGGTTCGGTGCGGATGTCACCGAAAATAAACGCTACAAAAACAAGATGATGGCGATCAACGGACTGCCGCGTTAAGGCGTCCGAGACAGCTTCAGCGTCGTTTCCAGCCCCGGATCGCGGTTGCGCGCTATGAATGTGCCGCCATGCATATGGGATATGGCGGCAACCAAAGCCAGCCCAAGGCCCGAGTTCCGCTCGGTCCGGGCGGGGTCCAGCGTGACGAACGGCATCTGCAGCCGGGGCAGGTCGCTTTCGGGCACTCCGGGCCCACGGTCGCGGACGCTGAGCATGGTGAACGGCCCCTGTTCACGAACGCTGATCGTTATCTTTGTATCGTGCGGAGCATACCGCATCGCGTTTTCCAAAAGGTTCGAAAGCGCTTGCGAAAGCAACGGCTTGTGCCCTTGTATCGGGTCAGCAGTGCCCACGACTTCCAGATGGATCGACTGATCGGCGGCAACCGGTTCGTAAAGCTCAACCACGTCATCCACCAGTTGCCGCAGGTTGACAGGTTCAAACTGTTCCCGCCCCAGGCCGGCCTCGGCGCGCGAGATTTCGGTCAGTTGCGTCAGAACACGCAGGACATGATCGACCTCACCCGTGGCACGTGCCATGTCGACCTCGCGCTCCGCATCGGTTTTTCCGGGCTCTGACAAAGCCTCAACCCGTTGGCGCAGGCGGGACAGCGGAGAGCGCAGGTCGTGGGCAATGGAATTCGACGTGGTGCGCAGATTGCTGATCAGTTCTTCGACGCGGTCCAGCATGTTGTTCAGAGTACTGGCCACCTGGTCGAATTCGTCGCCCGTACCGCGCAGAGGCATACGCTGAGACAGATCACCGGACACGATATTGTCTGCGGTGTCGGCAAAGTCCTTGAGGCGAGAAAACACAAGACGCGTCAGCAGCCAACCTGTCAGCAGGCTCAGGACAAAAGCAGTGACCAGCGCCACTGCGACCGAGCGCAAGAGAACGCGGTCGAATTGCTGGCGCGCGATTGCGTCGCGCCCGACCAGCAGGCGCTCACCCCCGGGCAAGCGGATAGAGGCTGCGGAAACCGGCACGAATTCGTCCGTATCGCCCTTGCGCAACTGAAACTCGACCCAGCCACTGCCTGCAACGATGCCTTTCGGCCAGCGGCTCAGGTTACCTGCCAGCTTGGTGCCTTGTCGGCCCGTCAAAAGGTACAATGCGTCGCGGTCGGCAGCACTCGGCAGGCGGCGTTCGATGGCCGTCATCAGGCCGATCAACCCGCGGCGTTCATATTCATCCGCCAGCCCTGTCAACTCGGCTGAGACGACCGACCGGGTTTCGCCGGTAATTGTCCGGTTGGCGGTGACATAGACCATCGCCAGAACGCTTGCGGCCAGCAAAGTGCTGAGCACCATACTGGCCAGAACCAGCCGAGACCGGGAATTTCTAAGCGTCCGTAGCAGGTTAGCCATCCGATACCATGTACCCGGCACCCCGGACGGTTTCAATGATCGGCGGTGCCCCGTCTTCGTCCAATTGCCGTCTCAGCTTTGAGATATGGACGTCGACAACATTGGTGTTGGGATCGAAATGGTAATCCCAGACGCCTTCCAGCAACATGGTCCGTGACACGACGCGGTTCTTGCGCCGCAGGAAGAATTCGAGGATCTGAAACTCCCGCGGGGTCAGCGTGATTTCACGCCCGCCGCGCGTAACCTTGCGGGTCAGCAGATCCATTTCCAGATCGCGGCAGGTCAGGGTCGGGGTTTCTTCGGATTCCTGAGGGCGGCGCAGCAGCGCCTCGATCCGGGCGTGCAATTCCTGAAAGGAAAACGGCTTGACCAGATAGTCGTCCGCCCCAGCCCGCAGCCCTTTGACACGCTCGTCAACCGCGCTCATGGCGGTCAGCATCAGGACCGGCGTTTTGACACCCGCCGCGCGCATGGACTTGATCAGTGACAACCCGTCAAGGCCGGGCAGCATCCGATCCAGAACGATCGCGTCGAACCCACCATCTGTGGCATGATACAGGCCTTCGCGCCCATCCGCGGCGGCTTCGACAACATAACCTTCTTCACCAAAGCCCTTTGCGATGAAGTCCCGTGTGTCCTCATCATCTTCAACGATCAACAGGCGTCTGCTCATGGTTGGGGCTCCTTTTACTCGTGATATAAACATACTTACCCTCTTAAAAAAACATGCCGGGTGCGAAGCCGCACCCGGCCGTTCCGGCGGCGCGTGGACAAACCGGGCCTGCCGGAATAAGCGCGCCAGATTTCCCCATCATGTGGCGCGCTTAGGTGTTAGTTCAGGCGATTTCGACCGCGACGAAAATCTGGTTGCCGCCCCGGTTGATCAGAACCAGCGCCGGATCCGTCTTTTCGCTATCTAACGCTGTTTTCAGCGCGTCCGGGGTCACCGTGTCCTGATTGCCAAGACGAACGATCACATCGCCCCGCTGCAGGCCGGCCTTGGCTGCAGGGCTTTTGGGCTGCAGATCGGTCACGACAACGCCGTTTACCGTTTCACCCACGCCCATTTCCGCACGCGCGGTTTCGGTCAACGGTGCAACGGTGACGCCCAGTTTGGTGCCTTCGACGGTGTCGTCTGTTGTCACGTCCGCAGCGGCCTGCGCGGTTTCGTGTTGGCCGATGGTGATCTTGACCACCTCTTCTTTGCCGTCACGCAGCACGATCATCGCGCTTTCTGATCCGACCTTGGTGGTGCCCACCAAAAGCGGGAGATCGCTGCTTGACCCGACATCCTGATCGTTGAACGACAGGATCACGTCACCCTGTTGCAGCGCACCGTCGGCAGGACTGCCTTCAACCACGTCCGAAACAAGCGCGCCCGCGGTGGCGTCGATGCCAAGGGCTGCTGCCAGTTGCGGGTTGACATTCTGGATCGAAACACCCAGCCAGCCACGGCTCACCTGGCCGTCCTCACGCAGATCTGCGGCGATATGTTCAACAATGTTCGACGTCACGGCAAAGCCCAGACCAACCGAACCGCCGCTGGGCGAATAGATGGCCGAGTTCACGCCGACCACTTCGCCTTCCATATTAAACAGCGGACCGCCAGAGTTGCCTTTGTTGATCGCGGCATCGGTCTGAATGAATTCAGCATAGGGGCCGGCCGAGATGTTGCGTTCCTTGGCGGACACGATACCCGTGGTCACCGTCGAGCTGAGGCCAAACGGGTTGCCGATCGCGACAACGTCTTCGCCCACGCGAATGACATCGCTGTCACCCAACTGGACGGCTTGCAGGTTTTCACCGGCGTCAATTTTGAGAACGGCAATATCTGTCAGCGGATCTGTCCCGATGATTTCCGCCTCGAACGAACGGTCATCGCTGAGTCGCACGGTTACCGTTTCTGCGTTGTCGACCACATGGTGGTTGGTGATGATGTATCCGTCTTCATCCAGAACAAATCCCGATCCCAGGCCCTGGCCCGGTCCGCGATCAGGCATCTGGAACCCTTCCGGTGCGCCAAAACGTTTGAAAAACTCACCAAAGGGATGGCTTTCAAGCCCGAAATCCTGGCCATTGGTCGGGGTAGGGGCGGCTTTCTGTTCGGCGATGATCGTCACGACCGATGGCGAAACAGATTCGACCAGATCGGCCAGCGCCTCATCCGCCATCGAAGGCAACGCCGTAGTGGTCAGAAGGGCTGCCCCCAAAGCGCCGGCGCCGACCCAATTGGACGTACGCGGAAAAAGAAGTGAGGATTTACGGATGCTCATAATGACTCCTGTCTGTGTTAGGCGGTTCTATCCGCGCTTATGAGCAGGAGATGGCGCGCAAGTGTTGGAGAAACCTGAGGAAAAAATTAAGAAACCTTAATTTTGCCACTTTCTCTTTATGTAATCAGCGCTTGAAATCGGCGGCTTTGAACAGAATCATGCCGGTGGACAGGACGCGAATCGGTGGATTGTTGCCGATCACGCTGTCAAATCCTGGAAAGCATTGAATTGATTCAATTCCGTTAACAACAAAACGCGGATTTTTTTCACACGAGCGACGCGCAACTATAAGATGAGTCTTCTTTTGATAGAGACGAAGGCTGTTTTGTAGTTCTTTGCGAATTCAATCCTGTATCGACCAAAACGGATGGGAAACACTGAATTCAACATGGCTGGGGTTGTTAACGAAGCAATCATAGGTAGAGTCGCCTCTGTGCCGTTGTTGCTCAATTGCCAAGCCGGGGTCACCAAAATTAACCCTTCTTTCCAATTTTACATTGTTTGTACGCGTATGATGGGCAACGATGTAATTGCCCAAGCGAGGGGGGCCCGAGACACTAGGGGGTGTCGAAGGCACATCTCAGTCTCCACAGCGCGAGCGGCATGTTAACGAGGGGGTCTTGTTTAGGTTCGGCAGCGGAATAGTCTGAACGCCATTGGCGGTTCGACTGCGCATCTGGGGATTGGTGAAAGTGGTAGTCCTTTTTGGGCAACCGGCCCGGTCAGAAATGACCGGGCCGTGTCTATTTCGGGATGTCGTTTTTCTGTTGCCAGCGCTGCCAATCTTCGGATGTATCCAGATCCAACAGTGCGTGATCGCCGGGCAGTTGGTGCAGATGCACCGCCTGCGCGTGTCGTTTCACAATTGCTTGGGCACCGGCGTCCCCCGTCAACGCGGAAAGCTCTGGCAAAAGCGACCGATCAAACACGACAGGGTGCCCGGGCTTTCCATCCTCAGATGTCCCACGCCAGATCAGATTTCCGGGATGCGTTGCGCAAGAGGCCGCGACATTGACCAAATCCTCTGTCGTCAGGTCGGGCAGGTCGGCCAGCAATACCATGACACGCGGGGCATCCTGCGGGATATGCCGCAGGGCGCCGCGCAGACTGGCATTCATCCCCTCTGCCGCATCCGGGATGCCGATTTTGGTGACATCCAACCCCTCAAGCGCATCATAGCGCGGGTGTGGCGCAAACGGCAGGGCAACGATCACGGGCCCAACCGCCAGCGCTTTCTGCGCGGTCAGTCGCAAAAGCGGGACACCGCCCAGCAATTGCATCAACTTGTCCACTCCACCCATGCGGCTGGATTGGCCTGCGGCCAACAGGATAACGGGTATCTCTTTCATGGCAGCACCATGCCCGCAGGCAGGGATAGTGTCATCCCCTCATTCGGCTGCCGTCAGGGTCAAACAAAGGGGTCGAGATGACCTTAGCCTTGCGCATTTGCCCCAGAATCTCGATCTCAACCGCCAGCCCGTCCGTGATCTGGTCCGTTGGAAGAAAGCCGAGCGCAATGGATTTCTGCGCGGTGTGGGAATAGCCGCCAGAGGTACAGAACCCCACCACAGAGCTGTTCAGCCAAATCGGTTCATAGGCGTTCACATCCGCATCATCGGCATCGACTTCGAAGGCGGTAAGCTGACGTCCGACACCTTGGTTCCGTTCCGCCTCTGCTGCGTTTCGCCCAATGAAGTCGGTATTCTTGGCGAAAGAAATGAACCGGTCCAACCCGGTTTCCGCCGCGGTGTAGTCTGGCGAAAACTCTCGCATCCACGAGCCAAAGAATTTGTCCAGACGCAGGCTCATCATTGCGCGCATGCCAAATGGGGCCATTCCATGCGCCTGTCCGGCTTGCCAAAGGGTCCACCACAATTGTCGCTGTGCCATCGGATCACAATAAATCTCGAACCCCAAATCCCCGGTGTAGCTGAGCCTTTGGACGATGCAGTCCGTCATACCGACCGTGATCCGACGCACGTCCATGAACCGGAACTCCGAAAGATCCGCGCGGGTACACGCTGCAAGAACGGCCTTGGCTTTGGGCCCGGCGATCTGAAACCCTGTGCGCTGGTCGCTGATGTTTTCGATCTGCACATCCGCTTGGGCGTTCTGTTGGAACCAACGCATGTGAAACGCCTGACTTCCGTAAGAGGCCGTCACCTGAAACTCGGTCTCCGACAGGCAGGACACCGTGAAATCCCCGATCAGCTTGCCCTTGTGTGACAGCATCGGGGTCAGCGACACGCGGCCGGGTTTCGGAATGCGACCCGCCATGATCCTGTCCAGCCACGCGCGGGCGTCAGGACCGGTGATGCGGTACTTGCCGAAGTTGTGGACCTCGTTGATGCCAACGCCGTTGCGCACGGCTTTGACCTCGCGCCCTGTGGCGGCAAAGGCGTCAGAGCGGCGGAACGAGGGTGTTTCATAGCTTGGTTCGTTGCCTGTTGCGAAATAATTCGGCACTTCAAGCCCGTATTGTTGCCCCCAGACCGCGCCAAGGTCGCTGAAGATGTCATACATCGGCGTGGTGCGGTTGGGCCGTGCTGCAGGCAGTTCTTCATTCGGGTAGGCAACGCTAAAGCGTTTTTGATAGTTCTCGATGACCTTGGGCCGCGTGTAGCCGGGGCTGATCCAGTCGCCGAACCGGGCAACGTCCATGGCAAAGACGTCACGCTCGGGTTCGCCGTCGATCATCCACTGCGCCAGCGTCAGGCCAACGCCACCGCCCTGGCTGAACCCGGCCATGACACCACAAGCGGACCAGTAGTTGCGGACGCCCGGAACCGGCCCGACCAAGGGGTTGCCGTCGGGTGCAAAAGTAAACGGCCCGTGGATCACGGATTTGACGCCGGCCTCGGCCAGAACCGGGAAACGCTGATATGCGAACTCGATACTGTCGGTGATCTTGTCATAATCATCGGGCAGCAGTTCGTGTCCGAAATCCCATGGCGTGCCATCCACGGCCCAGGGTTTACAGGGCTGTTCATAGAACCCGATGCAAAGTCCACGCCCTTCCTGACGCAAATAGCTTTCGCCGGCCGGGTCCATGACATGCGGGTGCTCGCCACCTGCGTCGATGATGGCTTCGATTTGCGGGATTGAGTCCGTCACCAGATACTGATGCTCCATCGGGTGCAGCGGGAAATATATGCCGGCCATCGCGCCCACCTCGCGCGCCCAAAGGCCACCTGCATTCACGACGTGTTCGGCGTGAATGGTGCCCTTGTCAGTGACCACATCCCAGGTGCCGTCGGCACGTTGGTTGGTTTCACGCACCATGCAATGGGTTTCAATCGTGGCGCCGCCCATGCGCGCCGCCTTGGCATAGGCATGGGTCGTGCCCGACGGGTCCAAATGCCCGTCCAACGGATCATAAAGCGCGCCGATAATGCCGTCGGTATTGGCTATGGGAGCGATCTTCTTGATCTCTTCCGGGCCGACGATTTCAGTCTCGAGCCCCATGAACCGGTGCTTGGCACGCTCGGCCAGCAGCATGTCGAACCGGTCCTGATTGTCGGCCAGCGTCACGCCGCCGACATGGTGCAGACCACAGGACATCCCGGTGATCTCTTCCAGCTCTTTATACAGGCGGATCGTATAGCCCTGCAGTGCGGCCATGTTGGTATCGCCATTCAGGGTGTGAAACCCACCCGCGGCATGCCAGGTTGAACCCGAGGTCAGCTCGGACCGTTCCAGCAGCATGACATCCGACCAGCCCAGCTTGGTCAGGTGATACAACACCGAGCAGCCCACAACGCCACCACCAATCACCACCACCTGAGCTGTATTCTTCATCTGGACCTCCTGAATATTTCGCGAAGGTGCAAGCTCAGGCTTGGGTCATCTGCCGCGCAAGCGACAGATGATGTCGTTTTTAACGAAGTGTCAACGGCAGGTCAGAGAGGGCGAACTTTAAGGCCGGTGATCCGGTTTCCTTCTTTAGCCGTGACTTCGAACCGAAAGCCATGAAAGGAAAACACCTGACCGACGATCGGGATCATCTGGGCCTCGTGAATGACAAGACCGGCCACGGTATTGGCTTCTTCGTCAGGCAGGGACCAGTCCAACGCGCGGTTCACATCGCGGATCGTCATGGCACCTTCGACAAGATATTGGCCATCCTCTGTGCGGGTGACCGGGACGTCTTCTTCAAGATCGAACTCATCCGCGATTTCGCCTACGATCTCTTCGAGAATGTCTTCCAGCGTGATCAGACCGCGCAGAGATCCATATTCGTCCACGACCAACGCGAAGTGGCTGTGCATCCGCAGGAACTCTCGCATCTGATCGTCCAGCGTGGTGGTTTCGGGCACGAAATAGGGATCGTTGGCGACCTTTGAGATATCAAAATTCTTGAGCTGTTTTGTATCTCCGTCCGCACCGCCAACCTTGGCGTACATGGCGCGAAACAGGTCTTTGGCGTGAACCACGCCCACAATGTTTTCGGGCTCGTCCCGGAACACGGGCAGGCGGGTATGAGGGCTTTCAAGACACTGTTTCAGGATCGCCTCGGGCTCATCATTGGCGTCGATCATCTCGATGTTTGAGCGGTGGAGCATGATCTCTTCGACTGCACGATCCCCAAGATCCAGCGCGCCCAGGATACGGTCGCGATCTTCCTTTTCGACCACACCTTCGGAATGGCCCAGTTGCAAGGCGCCTGCGATCTCTTCGCGCACCGCCAGAATGTTGGAATCCGGGTCAATCTGAACACCGAACAGACGCAAGACACCGCGCACCAGAACGCGCACGGCGGCCACGATGGGGGAAAACACCGTCACGACGACGCTGATCACCGGTGCAACCGCCGCTGCGGCCTTTTCCGAATTGGTGATCGCATAGGTCTTTGGCAGCACCTCGGCAAAAATCAGAACAAGGAAAGTCATGACCAGTGTCGCAAGGGCCACGCCGCTTTCACCAAAGAGGCGTGTGAACAGGGCTGTCGCAAGCGATGCGGCCAGAATGTTCACAAGGTTGTTGCCCAACAGCACCGAACCGATCAGACGTTCGTTGTCGTCAGTGATATCCAGCGCCTTTTGCGCGCCACGAGACCCCTTATCCGCCTGTGCCCGAAGCTTGCCCCGCGAAGATGCGGTCAGCGCCGTTTCAGATCCTGAGAAAAAGCCCGACAAGACGAGCAGCAAAAGGATAGAGCCTGCGGAGATCCAAAAGGCGCTATCGAGCAAAGAAGGGCTGGGTTCCATTGGTCCTTGTGTGTGTTTGTTTCTGCATCCGTTATGGGGGTGCGGTTGCGTCTGATCAAGGGGTTAGCCCTTGTCCTCGGGTGCATCTTTCGCCAACGGGTGATGTTCCAGCACCAGTTCTGACAGCCGTTCATCCAGAACATGCGTGTAGATTTCGGTTGTTGCCACATCCGCGTGCCCCAGCAGCGTCTGAATCGAGCGCAGGTCTGCACCGTTGGTCAGCAGATGCGTAGCAAACGCATGGCGCAACGTGTGAGGCGTGACTTTTTCCGGTGAAACACCGCCCTGAACGGCGAATTCCTTGACCAGCAGGAAGAACCGATGCCGAGTCAGATGGCCGGATTTCCCGCGCGAGGGGAACAGGAACCGCGACCGCTGCGCGCCTTTGGCAACCGCCTGATCTTCGGCCTCATCGCGCTGTTTTAACCATTCTTTCAGCGCGTCGCGGGCAGGGGGCGACAGTGGCACCATCCGTTCCTTGCCGCCTTTGCCAAGGATCAGCAACATCCGCGGATCGCCCCGGGCCGATGACACCGGCAGGGACACAAGCTCGGTGACGCGCATGCCGGTAGCGTAGAGCAACTCCATCAAACATGTGTTGCGCAGTTTGTCCGATGCGTTGCGCCCGGTCTGGCGCGCTGCGGACAGCAGGCGATCCACTTCTGGCACATCGAGCGTTTTGGGCAGGCGTTTCTGGCGACCGGGTCCCTTGATCTGTATGGCAGGGTTGTTGTCGCGCCAGCCTTCCTCGAACGCAAAACGGTAAATCTGTTTGATGGCAGACAGGCGGCGCGCGCGTGTGGATCTCGACAGGCCCTCGGCATCGCAATCGATCAGATATCCTTCGATCTGATCCCGGTCTGCCCGGGCAAAATCCGATTTGCGCCTTTCCAGCCAAGCCGAGAAATCCTTAAGATCGCGACCATAGGCCAACAGCGTGTTGGTGGCAGCGCCCAGCTCTGCCGCTTGCGCTTCGAGAAAGGTGGATATCCACAGGTCCTGAGAGGCCGGGGCCGACATGATCAGGCCCCGTTCAAGATCATAAGCTGCAGGGCAGCACGGCGTGCGGTGTCCTCCAACCCGACCCGACGCAGGGTGGCGATTGCCGCTGTCAGGTCGACCAGATTGCCGCGAGAGCCATGGGCAAACAGCACCATCGCTTCGAGAATACCTTCGCCAAGCTGGTTGTTGCGCAGCATGGCATCAATGTCCGAAGGGATCGGAGGTGACCAGGCAAATCCTTCGGCCACTGCATCCGCCAGCGGAGAAGGCGATGGCGCCCGCCCGGGATCCCCCATCGCCAGCGCAGCCAGAAACGCGTTTGCGGTTGGGCCATTGGGCTGTATCTGGGCCGCGCGTTCGTAGTTTTCGGACAGCAACAGGATGCGCCAGCGCAGATTTTCGGCTTCGCTATCCTTCAAGGTGACGTTGGCCAGCCGGTCGGCAAACAGCTCGGCAAACGGAACCTCAAGCCCCACTTTCTGCATCTGTTGCCAGACGGTTGTGAGTGCCTTCGATATCGCGGCAGGCTTGCCCGATTGCAGCGCCTTTTCGAACTTTTGCACCGCTGAAACCCGATCCCAGACCGCACCGGACGCGGCTGGTGAGCGTTCGGTATAAAGCCCCAGCAACCGGTTGGGCGTGAGCGCGCCGATACGGGTCAGGCGTTCCGCCGCTTCGACCTGGGCTTTCCATCCCGCGACATCCCTAAGATCCGCATTGGCAAAAGCACGCGGCAACGGGGCGGTTGGCATCCGTTCGCCAATCGCCTCGAACAGCCGAAACGCCAGAGGGTCAGGATGTTCAGGAACCGGCAGATATTCAGCCCCCTCAAACAATTCCGGGCTGAGAAAGCGATCCAGCAGGGCAAGATCTTCTGGGGGCAAAACCTCAAGCGCGTGGGCGGCCTCAAGCGTCAATGCCGCCGATGCCCAATCGCCACGCCGCGCCTTGCAAAAGATTTGCGCGGAATAGTCGCGCGACAGGCCGGGCTGTGCGATCAACGCAGTACAACTGCGGTCTTCGTCTCCGGTCAGCAAGGTTGCATTGAACCACCTTTGAAACCGTTCCTGAGTGTCCGTGGGACCTGCGAGTTGAACAAGAGATTGAACCGGATCAGCGGCCCCCAATTGCATCAGACGATCCAGCCGCGCCATCAGCAATTCGTCGGGCATTTCAGAGCCCGCGGGCGCGCGCGCTTCGGACAATAACAAGGTAAACAACAACCGTTGCATTGCGGGGTTTGATTTGACCGATACCTGTTCAAGCAGTTGGGTAAGACGTTTCGGATCGCTGCTCTGCCACAGGTCCACGGGCAGCCCGGTGACCGACGACGATACCAGGCCAAGCGGTGACGACAGTGCCTCAAGCGGAGTGACCGAGATTTCCGGCTGTGTTCCCGTATCCGTCACCGGCGGTTCCAGCAGCACCGTACCCGGCAGGTTTTCAGGCGCCTCAGACAGCCATTCGATAACCGACAAAGGTTCTTGCGCCTGCGCGGTTCCGGCCAGAAAAAGCGCCAGCAGGGTGGCCTTAGTCCGCATTCAAAATGACCGGTTCGCGAATTTCGTCCTGCGGTGCCGAAAAATCAGCACCAAAGAACGGTCCGACATAGGCGTACCCGACCAATGCGATAAAGCACAGGCAGATTAGGTACAGCAGGAACTTGATTAGACGGCCCATGGGTCAACGCTGCCTCAATTTTTGATTTTGACCAAGTTATAACTGGCATTTTTGCCGAGATCACGTCATTCACGTTTAAATGAGCGAAATAAAGCATACCACCCGGCGCGACGACACGGCGCAGAGCTATGATCTGCACAAAACCGTGGTTTTGGTTGGCATGATGGGCGCTGGCAAGACGGCGGTGGGCCGTGCCTTGGCCACGCGACTGAACGTTCCGTTCCTCGACAGCGACGCCGAGATCGAATCGGCGGCCAATATGTCCATCCCCGAAATCTTCGCGCGCGATGGCGAGGCGTTCTTTCGCAGCAAGGAAACGCAGGTGATTGCCCGATTGCTGGAAGAGAAAAAAGGCATTCTGTCCACCGGGGGAGGCGCCTTTTTGTCCAGTGGAAACCGCAGCTTGATTTCACAGCAGGGCGTCTCGGTCTGGTTGCGCGCCGATCTTGAGGTCTTGTGGAACCGTGTTCGGCACAAGGACACTAGACCGCTTTTGCGGACCGCAGATCCCTATGCGACTTTGCGGACGCTGTATGAGGCGCGCGTGCCGGTTTATGAGCAAGCGGACCTGCAGGCCATGTCGGATGGCGAAACGGCGATTGACGAAATGGTAGACCGGGTTCTGGCGGCCTTGCTGACGCGCCCGGATGTTTTGGAACTGAAATAAATGCATCAGACAGTACGCGTTGAGCTTGGTGACCGGTCTTACAATGTTGAGATCGGGCCTGATCTTCTGGCACAGGCGGGCGCGCGCATTGCGCCGCTTTTGCCGCGCCCTAAAGTGGCGGTTTTGACCGACGAGACGGTCGCCGGCCTGCACCTAGAGGCCTTGCGCGATGGGTTGGCGACCGCCGGTGTCGACATGACCGCGCTGGCCTTGCCCGCCGGGGAAGCCACCAAAAGCTGGCCGCATTTTGAACGCGCGGTTGAATGGCTGTTGGCCGAAAAGGTCGAACGCCGCGATGTCGTTGTCGCCTTCGGTGGCGGCGTCATTGGTGATCTTGCTGGATTCGCTGCCGCTGTCATGCGCCGCGGCGTGCGGTTCGTGCAAATTCCGACCTCACTGTTGGCGCAAGTCGACAGTTCGGTCGGGGGTAAAACCGGGATCAACGCGCCTCAAGGCAAGAACCTGATCGGTGCGTTTCATCAACCTTCGCTGGTGTTGGCGGACACCTCGGTTTTGGGATCACTGACCGCGCGTGACTTTCTGGCGGGTTATGGCGAGGTCGTAAAATACGGGCTGTTGGGGGATGCCACGTTCTTCGACTGGCTTGAAACCAATGGCCCCGCGCTTGCCGGTGGTGATATGGCAGCACGGGTACAGGCTGTGACACGATCAGTTCAGATGAAGGCCGAGATTGTCGAGCGGGACGAGACCGAACAGGGTGACCGCGCGCTGTTGAATCTGGGCCATACGTTCTGCCACGCGCTGGAGGCTGCCACTGGGTATTCCGACCGCTTGCTGCACGGCGAGGGTGTGGCCATCGGTTGTGCGCTGGCTTTCGAGCTTTCCGCCCGTCTGGGCCTGTGCGCGCAGGAAGACCCCAGCCGCGTGCGCGCGCATCTGCGCGCCATGGGGATGAAAACCGACCTTGCCGATATTCCTGGAGAGTTGCCGAATGCCAAAGCCCTGGTGGATCTGATGGCGCAGGACAAAAAGGTCATCGACGGCCAATTGCGATTTATCCTGGCGCGCGGGATCGGTCAGGCCTTTGTCACGTCGGATGTGCCGCGGAATTCCGTGCTCTCTGTTCTGGAGGACGCGCTGTCCACGCGTTGAACAAGGGGCTCAGCGCCCTTGAATCACCATCAGCTCACCGATGTTTTCGCGTGTGATATAGCCGATCATCGGCCCGTTTTCGCTGCAAACGGCTATAGCGGGCGCACCTTTGTGAAGCGCGTCCAGTACCCTGTTCAGGCTCGCTGTCAGGGACACCTTTGGGATTTCGGTCTCCATAATCGTGGTCGCAAGATCCGAGCGCGGGCGCTCTTCGGCGAGGGCCGAGAACAAACGATCACGGGTGACAAACCCTTTCAGGTTTCGGTCGGCATCCAGAACCGGAAACTCGTGCTGCGTCGTGTGGATCACCGCCTGCGCGGCTGCGTTGAGCGTATCACTGGGAGAGAGTGGCAGGAATTCGGTGATCATCGCGTCCCGCGCCAGTACACGCCGCGCGACCGATCGTAGGGCCACGTCCTGACTTTCCGCGTTTGCGGCGATGAACACAAAAATCGCGATCAGGATCAGTATAGGGTTGCCAGAGGATAGCCCCAGAAAGCCCAGCCCAAAGGCCACAACCTGTCCACCCAGGGCGGCAAAGCGCGTCGCCTTGACGCGATCCATTTTCAGGCACAGCAGCGCCCGGAACACCCGCCCGCCATCCATCGGAAAGGCCGGGATCATGTTGAACACCGCCAGCAAAAGGTTCAGGGACGCCAGACGCTCCAGCATATCAGCATGCGTGGAATCGACCTGCCTAAGCATATCCATCGGCCAGCCGGCGCCGAGAAGGACAAGCACTAGCCAGATCGCCACATTTACCGCCGGTCCTGCCAGCGCAACCCAGATCTCTCGCATGGGATTTTCAGGCATCCGTTCCAGACGCGCCAAACCACCGATCGGCAAAAGCGTGATATAGGGCGTGCGAATGCCGAACCTGCGCGCCATAAGCGCATGCCCGAATTCGTGGGCCACCACACAGGCAAAAAGGGCGAGGACAAACAACACATTGTCAATTGCCGCAGACAACCCGCCGCTTGAATAAGCGGAAAATCCGATCCAGATCAAAAGCAGGAAGAAGGTGACATGGACCCTCAGTTCGGAGCCAAGCATCCGACCAACAGAGAAGGACCATGCCATGATTATGTCTCCGTTTTAGAACGGAATCTCGTCGTCGTCGATTCCGCCGGATGCAGGTGCGGGTGCGCCCGAGGGGGCACCGTAGGGATCGCCATAGCCACCACCGGCCTGACCACCGCCGCCATAGCTTCCGCCACCACCTTCACCACGGCTGTCCAGCATGGTCAATTCACTGCGATAGGGCCGCAGGGCAACTTCGGTGGTGTACCGGTCCTGACCGGATTGGTCCTGCCATTTGCGGGTTTCCAACTGGCCTTCGACATAAACCTTGCTGCCTTTGCGCAGGTACTGTTCGGCCACGCGGATCAGAGGTTCAGAGAAGATCGCGATTGAATGCCACTGCGTGCGATCCCGACGCTCTCCGGTGTTGCGGTCTTTCCATGTCTCCGAGGTTGCAATGCGCAGGTTGCACACTTTTCCGCCATTCTGGAACGACCGCACCTCTGGGTCGGCACCAAGGTTGCCAATCAGAATGACTTTGTTGACTGATCCCGCCATAAATTCCCTCGTTCTTTCGTATCTTGTGCACCCGAATCTGGTGCCGATTTCCCGGTCAACACTATACGGCCTGCGCCTTGGTTGGAACACGGATCATAAGGCAACTGTGAACGCGATACTCTTAGCGCAATGTTAACCAAGCTTTCATTTCCGGGTGAAATACCTATACTCCGTCTGGTTGTTGAACGAGCGGGATTGGCTTGATGCGTGTTCTGGTTGGTGGTGTTGTGGCTGTGTGCCTGTGTCTGACAACGGGCGCAGTGCAAGCGCAGGCATTGTCGTCAAAGAGCCGTCAGGCGATCTTTCTCAAACAATCCAAAGTGCTGGATGGCCGGGCCGCAACGCAATATCGCGATTCTGAGCGGTTGAAGCCCAAGCGCAAGGATGGCGGCGCCTTTCAAAAGCGCTATACCGGCAATTACAAGGGTCAATTCCTTGAACACGCCCGTAAGGCTGCCCGTCAGCACAATGTCCCGGAAGAGCTGTTCTTACGTCTCGTGCAGCAGGAAAGCGGTTGGAATCCCGGTGCGGTTTCTCACAAGGGTGCGCTGGGGCTGGCACAGTTGATGCCACAGACCGCTCAGTTGCTGGGCGTCAACCCGCATGACCCGATCCAGAACCTGGAAGGCGGCGCGCGGTATCTGTCCTGGCAATATCGCAAGTTCAAATCCTGGCGGCTAGCCTTGGCTGCTTACAATGCGGGCCCCGAAGCGGTCGAACGGCACGGCGGCGTTCCGCCCTACAAGGAAACCCAGAAATACGTCAAAGTCATTTGGGGCGGTTAAGCCGACCAGAGGCGAAGAAAAGAGGCCGGTTTTAAACCGGCCTTTTGGTGTTTTATTCCGCCGCAACTTTGATAACCGGCTCCATCCTTGCCAGAATATCCTCGGCCAGGTGGCATTTGACCTGATGCCCCTCGGCCAGAGTTTTCACCGGCGGCACATGGGATTCGCAGCGCCCGTCCGGCACTTCGGATTTCCAGCGACAGCGGGTCTGGAACGGACAGCCCGGAGGCGGGTTCATGGCCGACGGAATGTCGCCTTCAAGCACGATGTGCTGCTTTTCGACCGACGTATCAGCAATCGGCACGGCGCTCAGCAGCGCTTCGGTATAGGGGTGATAGGGCGGGGCAAAGACCTGATCGGTTGTGCCCAGCTCGACCACATGACCCAGATACATCACCATCACCCGGTCACTGAGATAGCGCACGATGGACAGGTCGTGGCTGATGAACAGCAGTGTGGTCTTGTGCTCGCGCTGGATCTCCATCAACAGATCGGTCACCGCCGCCTGCACTGACACATCCAGGGCCGAGACCGGTTCATCCGCCACAACGATGCGTGCGTCACCGGCAAATGCGCGGGCGATACCGACCCGTTGCTTCTGCCCGCCAGACAGCTGGCGTGGCATCCGGTCGGCGAAGGCACGCGGCAGTTTCACCAAATCCAAAAGCTCCAGCATCCGCTTCTTACGCTCGGCTTCCGAGTTGCCGACGCCGAAAATCTCCAAGGCACGGATGATCTGTCGGCCAACGGTCATCGAAGGGTTCAGCGTATCGAACGGGTTCTGGAACACCATCTGAACCTCGCCAACCGTCTTGGCGTCACGCTCTTCGATGGGCACGGCTTCGATGTTGCGATTGTCCAGCAGGATCTGCCCGTCGGTGGCCGTTTCCAGCCCCATCAGAACCTTCGCAAAGGTGGACTTGCCGCAACCGGATTCGCCCACAATGGCCAGGGTCTCGGACTCGTGGGCCTCGAAACTCAATGTTTCATTGGCTTTGACAACCTTGGTCTCGCCACCACCAAACAAGGCGTTCGCTGCAACCTCATAGTATTTCTTAAGGTTGTCCATCTTCAGAACGGTGCGACCAATCTCGGCCTTTTCCTTTTGTTCGCCGACGGTGATCGGGGCGTTCCAATCGATTTCCTGGAATTTCAGGCATCGTGTGTGATGCCGATCGTTGCCGGGCACCGCCTGCATCAGAATGTCCTGCGCGTCACAGCGCCCTTCTTCGAAATAGTCGCAGCGCGGGCCGAAATTACACCCCGGGGGACGCTCATGCGGCAAAGGAAAGTTGCCGGGGATGGCCACCAAGGGGCGCGCGTTCTTGTCAGCGCCGGGCAGGGGGATCGAGCGGAACAGCGCCTGCGTGTAAGGATGCTGCATTTCGTCGAAAACATCCTTGATCGATCCACGCTCGACCGCTTCACCGGAATACATTACGCACAGCCGGTCGCAAGTTTCCAGAACCAGCCCAAGGTTGTGCGAGATAAACAGCATCGACGTGCCGTATTTCTTGCCCAAATCCTTGACCAGTTCGACAACGGCGGCCTCTACGGTCACGTCCAGTGCCGTTGTCGGTTCATCCAGGATCAACAGCGCCGGTTTCGACATCAGCGCCATCGCAATCACGATCCGCTGCTGCTGACCGCCCGACAACTGATGCGGGAAGGAATTCAACATCCGCTCTGGGTCAGGGAGGCGCACATCGGTGACGACTTCCAGCGCGCGGGCATAGGCCTCTTCCGCGCCGACGCCCTCGTGGATCATCGGCACCTCCATCAGCTGTTTGCCGATCTTCATGGCGGGGTTCAGCGATGCCATCGGCTCCTGATAGATCATCGCGATCTCATTGCCGCGTATGTCGCGCAGTTCCTCGGTCGTCATCTCGCTTAGATCACGACCCTTGAACTTGATCGAGCCACCGACGATGCGCCCGTTCTTGCCCAAATCCTGCATGACGCCCAGCGCCACGGTGGATTTGCCACATCCGGATTCACCCACCAGTCCAACAGCCTCGCCTGGTTGTACACTGACCGAGAAATCCATCACCGCCGGAATTTCGCGAAGACGGGTGAAGAAGGAAATCGACAGCTTGTCGATCTCAAGAATTGGCCCGTCATAATCTGCCAGTTTGTTCATCTTGCTTACTCCTCGCGAGAGTCAGGGGAACCCCGTCATCTGGCTAAAATACTCTGAGGATCCGGGGGCGATGCCCCCGGCCGCTCTTACATCAGTCCTTCAGGCTTTCTTCGCGCAGGCCATCTGCCAACAGGTTCAATCCCAGAACCAGAGACAACAGCGCCAGCGCAGGCGGAAGGGCAGGGTGCAGGTAGATCGACAAGAGCTTGCGCCCCTCATTGATGGTCGAACCCCAATCCGGGCTTTCCGGCGGCAGGCCGAGCCCGAAGAACCCCAAGGTTCCCAGAAGGATGGTGGTGTAGCCGATGCGCAGACAGAAATCGACGATCAGCGGGCCACGGGCGTTGGGCAGGATTTCCCACAGCATGATATACCACGGGCCCTCGCCACGGGTTTGCGCCGCCGCCACATAGTCCCGGGTTTTGATGTCCAGTGCCAGCCCGCGCACGATGCGGAACACCGTGGGTGAGTTCACGAATACAACCGAGACAAAGACCACCAGAATACCGCCGGGAATATCAAACAGATCGAGATAGGTGGGCAGGCCCCAAATCCCGTATGTATCCGTGTTGATGATGTATCCTTCGGTTGAAATCAGCGACAGGTACAGCCAGAACGCAACGCCCAACACCCCGATCAGCAATGGCGTGCGAAAACTGGGGCGCGTGTAAAAGCGCGAGTTCAGCAGAACGCCAAGGAATAGGATCGGGAAGATGAACAGCACAGCAGCCATATAGTTCGGCACACCGGTCGCCACGATTTCGGGTGTAACCAGCAGGTAGAACAGCAAGATCACCGGGAAGGCCAGGATCAGGTTTGCCAGGAAGGACAAGAACGTATCCAGACGTCCGCCGTAGTATCCGGCGGGCAGGCCCAGAGTGATCCCGACCATGAAGGCAAACATGGTCGCAAGCGGCGCGATCTGCACCACGATCCATGCACCTTTGACCATGCGGCTGAACACGTCACGGGCAAGGTTGTCGCCACCCAACAGGTACCAGGCATATTGGCCATCCTCGGGGCTGGCCAGCGGCGTTCCGGGCACCTTGTTTTTCATGCCGGAAAGCTGTGCAAGCGGATCGTGCGTCACGATCAGATCAAGCGCGCCAAATATTCCGGTGAACACCCAGAACATCACGAGGCCGAACCCGATCATGCCAATGGGGCTGTCAAACAACTTGCCATAAAGGCCAAGCTTGCGTTTGAAGGCGATCGACATCGCATAGAGAATGATCAGCGACAGCCAAACTGGTAGGAATTGCCGGGAAATCGCACCGATTATCCCTGCGTTTGTCCCCAGCAGGATGCCCAGCACAATGTAGGCGACGGCCAAGGCCACGCTGGCCAAAAAGCTATAGCGCAGCGCCGCACTGATCATGTTCCGCAAGCCCGAACTTGAGCTGAGCGTGCCGTCCGCGTTCACGGTCATCTGATCTTCGGGCAGCACAATGCTGGCCAGCATCCAGACGAGGATCGAAAGGATCATCAAGGCAAGCGCCAGGGCAAGCAAAGGGTTCAGAAAGGCGATAGAGCCGGTCCAGGTTAAAGGTTCCATGTCCTATCCTCCCTTATGAAATGCGAATGCGCGGGTTGAGGTAGACATAGCCGATATCCGAGATCAGCTGAGTCACCAGCACCACAAAGACCGACACGACCGAGATCGCCAGCAACAGCTGAATGTCGTTGTTGCCCGCCGCCTGTACCAGCGCCCAGCCGAAGCCCTTGTAGTTGAACAGGGTCTCGACGATCACCACACCGTTCAGCAGCCATGGGAACTGCAGCATGATGACGGTGAACGGCGCGATCAGCGCGTTGCGCAGCGCGTGTTTCATGACGATATTCGGGAAGGACACCCCCTTGAGCCGTGCGGTGCGGATGTACTGCGCAGTCATCACCTCGGTCATCGAGGCGCGGGTCATGCGGGCGATATAGCCCATTCCGTACAGCGCAATTGTCAGAACCGGTAAGAAGAAATTCTCAAACGTGGGATTCTCCATTGCTTGCGTCGCTGTGCCCTTGAACCATTTCAACCCGACAGCAGACGAGGTGAAGATCGCGATAAAGATCACGCCCGAGACGTATTCCGGCGTTGCCGTAGTCGTGATGGCGAAGGTGGACAGGGTACGGTCCGTGGCCGAACCCTCTTTCATCCCTGCCAGAATGCCCAGGATCAGGGCCGATGGGACCATAAGCAGCATAACCCAGAACATCAGTCGACCGGTCAGCGCCAGCCGATTTCCAACAACGGTTGAAACCTCTTCTTTGAAGACCGTGGAATAGCCCCAATACCCTTGCAGAATGCCACAGAAATTGGGGGCCTCTTCGGCGGATTGTCCCGGCAGAATGCAGCGCCCCTGAACGGTTCCGTCCTCGTTGGTGTGCCGATATGAGGGCAATACACCCAGCCACTCGCCGTATTTGATGGGCGTCGATTGCAGGTATCCGTTTTTGCTCAGATAGCTCTCGACCTGCTCGTCAGACATCCGGAAATTGCCCTGCGTCTTCGCAAGCTTTTCGAGGTTCGGGTACAGGTTGGTCAGAAAGAAGACCAGAAATGTCAGGCACAGTGCTGTCAACAGCATGATGCCGACGCGCCTTAGTATGAATAGTCCCATGTTAGCCCCTGTTGGTAGGCTAGCGCTGGCTGCTTAGTGTCCTGCGCGTTGCTGTGTTTTTGATCGCTAATGCGATGACGAAAAAGCCGCGCCAGTATGGCGCGGCCTCTCGTTTCTTGGATCAGGACAGAAGGCCGAACTTATAAAGCTGCGGCAGGTCCGCGATGTGTTTTTCGACCCCCACCATGTTGTCGCGATGGTGGCGCATGGCTGTCCGCCAATAGGGCTGAATGGTCACGCCTTCGTCGATCATGATCGCCTGAAGCTTGGCCATAACCTCACGGCGCATGTCCACATCGGCCAGCGAGTTCGCTTCGGCCAGAAGCTTGTCAAACTCATCATTGGCAAAGCCGGATTCGTTCCATGCCACGCCAGACTTGTAGGCCAGCGCCAGAACTTGTGTCCCAAGCGGGCGGTGGTTCCAATTGGTCGAAGAGAACGCGTATTTCGTCCAGTCGTTCCAGAAGGTCGAACCGGGCAGAACCGTGTGCTTTGCCTTGATGCCGGCGTCATTCAGCTGCGCCACCACGGCGGCGGTGGTGTTGCGGCGCCAGTCGTCGTCGATCGACTGCACTTCGTGCTCAAAATCACCCATGCCCGCTTCGTCCATCATTGCTTTGGCACCGGCGGGATCATAGGGAATGCGGGTCACAGCCGAGTCATATTCGGGATGCATCGGACCAACGTGGCAGTTTTCGGCAGGAATACCATATCCAGACATACCCAGCTCCAGACACACCTCGTTGTCGACCGCCATGGCCAGAGCCTGACGCACGCGCTTGTCGCCGTAGATCTTATTGCCATTGCCATCCTCGGCCAATTGGTTCGGGCGGATCACGATGGTAAAGCCTGACGGAATCTCAGAACGTACAAGTCCGATGCCGTCAAAGATGTCGACGAATTCGCCAACCGATTCCCAGTTCATGTCGATCTCTTCGGCCTCATAGGCTGCCAGGAACGCGGCCGGGTCAGTGCCGTAGTCGATGAATTCGATGCGATCGATATAGCCGCCTTTGCCGGCCTCATAGCCCCACCAATCGTGGTCTTCGTTGCGCACAAGAACGCCCTTTACGCCCACTTCGTGGCTTTCAGGTTTCATGAACCCTGTGCCGACCGGATTGCCAAGCATGTCATTTGCGTCAAAGCTGGAGTGCACAATCGCCGCCGGATAGTCGGCCATGCCCGGAATGATCGTAATGTCTGGTGCGCTACACTTCAGCTTCACAGTGTGGCTGTCGACGACTGTGATCGCGCCATCTGCGGCCTGCTGAGTGCCCTCATCGATCAGAGACGCCATACGGGACGCCATCGAGTTCCCTTCCAGCGCGCTGTCACACCAGCCGGTGATGTTGCGCGCAACGTCTTCGGCGGTGAAATCGTCACCGTTGTTCCACTTCACGCCTTTACGGACGTTCAGAGTGTATTCGGTGGCGTCGTCATTGGCCTCCCAGCTTTCCAGCAGCATAGGTTTGAACGAACCGTCGTTGTTGTATTCAACAAGATACTCAAGCCAGCCAGCTGTATAGGTAGCAATCTGCGTCCAGTCATAGGTGCGCGGATCCTTCAGCGCGCGTACTTCCATCTGATAGCGGATGGTCCCGCCGCGCTGAGGTTCCTGCGCTGCTGCCGGTGATTGCAGACCGATCAGGCCATAGGCTGTCGGGGCGGCGACGCCCAATGCGGTGGCGCGGGCCATGAACTCGCGACGGCTGAGATTGCCATCGCGGTATTCTTGCGCGTGCATCTTGGCGGCCCAGTGCACCTGCGCTTCGGTTGCTGATTGGTTACTCATAGATCTCTCCCTGTGATCTGATGTATTTTTTGCTGAGTTTTTGCGTTACGCGGCCTGATCAGAACAGGCCGGTACATTGAAGGACTTGATTTCGTGAGTTTGCGTCATCCCCATGGCGGTATTCGGCACCAGTTTTTTCCTGCCGTCAATGTTCGAAATCGTCATCCAGAGGCGAAAAACGACATATGGTCAGAAAGATGAGTTGTATGTGAAGGGCCATTTCAAGTGGCTAAACCTGCACCGCAGTGACGGCTATCGCTATTCAGAATGGCAGCCGTTTCTGATTAAATATCTGTAATGTAATGGAAAAATAGCGGGCGAGTGCTGATCAGTTGTCCGCAGCGCTGATACGGATCCAGGATTTCATGCGCGCGCGAAACCACGTGCGCTGCCTTTTGGCAAATTGTCGTGTCGCTATCGTCGCTTTTTCGCGCGCCTCGTCCAATGTCATTCTGCCCTCAAGATGCGCCAAAAGCTCGGGCACTCCGATGGCTTTGAACGAAGGCAGCGTCGGGTCATAGAGATCGCGCATTGCAGCAACTTCATCCAACGCGCCCATATCCAACATCTGATCGAACCTGCGATGGATGCGGTCTAGTAACCAATCCTTGTCGACGTCAAAAACGATGGGAACAGCTTTCGCAAGCTCAAGCGTTGGGGCGGGTGTGTCGGCCTGCCACTCAGCCAACGGCTTTCCGGTGGCTTTTTGAACTTCCCAGGCGCGTTGAACCCGTGCCCGGTTGCGCTGATCCAGTTGGTCCAATGTTTGTGGGTCGACGCCCGCAATCAGTACCGCAAGGCTCAACTGATCGGCCTCGGCGCGAACCGGCGCTGGCGTTGGGGGGATTTCCGCCATGCCTTCGGTCAGCGCGGTGAAATACAAACCCGTGCCGCCCACGATAATCGGGCGGGGTCCAGCGGACAAAAGCGGCGTGACCTCTCGCAACCAATGACCCGTAGAATACGGCTGATCGTACGCGACATGGCCATAAAGGGCATGTGCGGCCTGCGCCTCTTCTTCTGCTGATGGTCGGGCCGAGATTACGCGCCAGCATCCGTAGACCTGGCTTGCATCCGCGTTGACGATGACGCCGCCAAACCGTTCGGCAAGTGCAAGGGCCAGTGCGGATTTCCCCGAGGCCGTGGGCCCTGCAATCAGGATCGGTTTGTCCTCGGGCAGGTCGCCCAGGCGATCCCAAATCCGGGTCTCAGCGTCTTCGGCCATGAGCGCCTGCCTTATTCCGTATCATCCGCATTGAACCCGCAGACGATTTGCTTCATTTTGCGCCGGAAAATAACCCCGTGCCAGCCCGGAGCGCAACATGACCCTTTCCCAATCGACAGATTCAACTGAAACCCCAAAAACCAAATACAAGCGCGTGATGTTGAAGATTTCCGGCGAAGCATTGATGGGGGATCAGGGTTTTGGCCTGCATCCCCCCACCGTTCAGCGCATCGCGCAAGAGGTAAAGTCGGTACACGATCTGGGCGTCGAGATTTGCATGGTCATCGGCGGTGGCAATATCTTTCGCGGGCTCTCTGGTTCCGCGCAGGGGATGGAGAGGACAACGGCCGACTATATGGGCATGCTGGCAACGGTCATGAACGCGCTTGGCATGCAGTCCGCGCTCGAAGGCGTTGGCGTCTTTACCCGGGTGATCTCGGCCATCCGGATGGACGAGGTTTGCGAGCCCTATATCCGTCGCCGCGCGGTGCGCCACCTTGAGAAAAAGCGTGTCTGCATCTTTGCCGCCGGAACCGGGAACCCCTATTTCACAACCGATACAGCTGCGACGTTGCGGGCTAACGAAATGGCGTGCGAGGCCATCTTTATGGGCAAAAACGGGGTCGATGGCGTCTATGACAAGGACCCCAAGACCAACCCGGATGCGGTCCGCTATGACACCGTGACCTATGACGACGTCTTGGCCAAACGCCTGCGGGTCATGGATGCATCGGCCATTGCGTTGGCGCGCGACAACAACCTGCCACTGATCGTCTTTGGCCTGGATGAGCCCGGCGGCTTCCGCGGTATTTTGGCGGGTGAGGGGACCTATACCAAGGTCCAGGGCTGATACAGGCACCAGTATTGAACCAACAACACGGGGCAGGGCATGACCACTCTGGATATCGATTTTGTACGCGCCCAGTTTCCGGCGTTTTCCGAACCTGACCTTCAAGGTCAGGCGTTTTTCGAAAACGCGGGTGGGTCATATACCTGCAAACCGGTGATCGACCGGCTGTTTCGCTTTTACACAGAGCGCAAAGTGCAACCCTATGGGACCTATGAAGCCAGTCGCCTTGCCGGGGAAGAGATGGACGAGGCGCGAACCCGCCTCAGCGCGATGCTGGGCGTCGACGGGGATGAATTGAGCTTTGGGCCATCCACCACGCAAAATACCTATGTTCTGGCGCAAGCATTTCGTAAATGGCTGAAACCGGGCGAGGCTATCGTGGTGACCAATCAGGACCATGAGGCCAATTCCGGCCCCTGGCGGCGTCTGCAGGAAGACGGCATCGACATTCGGGAGTGGCAGATCAACCCCGAAACCGGATCGCTGGATCCTGCGGATCTTGAAAACCTTCTGGACGACTCTGTGCGTCTCGTTTGCTTCCCGCATTGCTCGAACGTGGTGGGTGAGATCAATCCGATTACCGAGATCACCGCCATCGCGCACGCGGCAGGGGCGTTTGTCTGCGTTGACGGGGTATCTTATGTCCCGCACGGGTTCCCGAATGTCGGAGAGCTTGGGCCGGATATCTATTTGTTTTCGGCCTACAAAACCTACGGCCCGCATCAGGGCTGTATGGTCATCCGCCGCAATCTGGGTGAGTTGCTGCCCAATCAGGCACACTATTTCAACGGCGGCACGCTGTACAAACGATTCACACCCGCCGGTCCGGATCATGCGCAGATCGCGGCCTGTGCCGGGATGGTGGATTACATGGACTTGCTCTGCGACCACCATAGCGGGCCGGGCGGTACTGCAGCCGAGCGTGGTGCTTTTGCCCATGACCTGATGCGAGCCCATGAAGTGACCCTGTTGCAACCCGTTCTGGACTCGGTGAAGAACAGGAACGCGGTTCGGTTGATCGGTCCGAGCGATGCGTCTGCGCGCGCGCCGACGGTTGCTTTGGCCCTGTCAGGACCGGCTGAGCCCGTGGCGGCAAAGCTGGCCGATTTGGGCATCATGGCCGGTGGCGGAGACTTTTATGCAAACCGCGCCCTTAACGCCCTGGGTGTGGACGAAGCTCAGGGCGTTTTGCGCCTCAGCTTCACGCATTATACCTCTCAAGCCGAAATTGATCAGCTTTTGGAAGCGCTTGAGCGCATTTTTTGATCCAATCCGGTGGTGGGTTCGTACCCCCGAAAAAGGCCGGATATGAGTGATCAGCAGAAACCCGTCATCCTGTGGTTCAGGCGCGATTTGCGCCTGTCCGATCATCCGGCGTTGGACGCAGCCGTGCAATCGGGTCGCCCCATCTTGCCGCTCTATATCTGTGATGATCTGATCCAGGGCCTTGGGGCCGCTCCGAAATGGCGGCTGGAACTGGGCTTGCGGACTTTTGCGGAAACGCTGCGCGGTCGCGGCAGTCGGTTGATTTTGCGGCGCGGTCGGGCGTTGGATGTTCTCAACGCGCTTATCGCGGAAACTGGCGCAGATACGGTGTTTTGGTCCCGTTGTTATGATCCGGCCACGATCGAGCGGGATACGCAGATCAAATCCGACCTGACAGCACGCGGCATTCACGCGCGTTCCTTTGCCGGGCATCTTCTGTTTGAGCCCTGGGACGTCAAAACAAAGTCGGATCAGCCCTTTCGCGTGTTCACCCCGATGTGGCGGTCGGTACGAACCCGCGATGTGTCTTTGCCTGCGGTATTTCCGGGGGCGTTGTGCCCATTACAGGTCTGGCCAGCCTCGGACCAATTGGACGACTGGAAACTGGGCAGCGGGATGAAGCGGGGCGCTGCCGTGGTTCGATCCCATGTGCACCCCGGCGAAAACGCCGCCCTGGACTGTTTACATAGCTTTCTGGACATCGTCTCAGATTATGCGCAGGACCGTGACCGCCCGGACAAACCCAACACTTCGCGATTGTCCGAATATCTGTCTCTGGGCGAAATCGGGCCGCGCACCATATGGCACGCGGTGCAGAATGCCGCCATGTCCGGCGTTTCAGGCACCGAACCATTTCTCAGACAGCTGGTTTGGCGAGAGTTCGCCTATCAATTGATGTGCAACACGCCGCATATTCTGTCGGAGAATTGGCGTCCCGAATGGGATAACTTCCCATGGAACACCGATGCGCATTCCGAACCCGTGCGCGCATGGCAACAGGCCTGTACGGGAATTCCGATCATCGATGCCGGACTGCGCGAGATGTATGTTACCGGGCGTATGCACAATCGGGTGCGGATGATCGTAGCGAGCTATCTGACCAAGCACCTGGCAACGCATTGGAAGATCGGGATGAACTGGTTTGCCGATTGCCTGATCGATTGGGATCCGGCGGCAAATGCGCTCGGATGGCAATGGGTTGCGGGATCTGGACCGGATGCGGCGCCGTTCTTTCGCATCTTTAATCCCGAGACACAGCGGGAACGGTTCGACCCGAACGCAGCCTATCTGCGCAGATGGATTGCGGAGGGTCAAAGCAACCCGGGGGTCGAGGCTTTGTCCTATTTCGATGCTGTCCCTCGATCCTGGGCCTTGTCGCCGGATGATTTGTACCCGCGTCCCGTAGTGGAATTGGCCGAGGGCCGCAGGCACGCGCTGGAGTTGTATCAAACGCTCAAAACACCTGTAAGGAACTGAAAACTTGCCAGAAACAATTTCCCGCCCTAGCCTGAGGCTGCGACCGCAAAGAGGAGAGCGGATGTTCCTTACGACCACGGACGGGCAGGAAAACCTGCCGAGATATTTTGTTCAGGTGTTCAAGATGGTGTGCAGTATGCAGGCGGGCCGTCTGGATATCACCTTACCGGATGGCCGTGTTTTTCGGGCCGAAGGGCCCAAACCGGGCCCGATTGCCCAAGTTGACATACATGATCCCGATATCTTCGCGCGCCTGGTCCGCGAGGGCGAGCTTGGGTTTTCGGACGGCTATCTTGAAGGCGATTGGAGCACACCCGACCTGAGGGCCTTTATGGATCTGGTGCATCTGGGCAATGAAACGGTCTATGACGATTTCACAGGCAAAGTGCTTGTCCGCGCCTACGAAAGGCTGCGGTTCTGGTTGCACCGCAACAACCGATCGCAGGCCAAGAAGAATATCTCATATCATTACGATTTGGGTAATGATTTCTATGGGTTGTGGCTGGACGATACGATGACCTATTCCAGCGCGATCTTTGAGACCGGACAGGAAAGCCTGGAAAAGGCGCAGACGGCAAAATACGCAAGCCTCGTTGATGAAATGGGTGCCAAGCCCGGTGACCACATCCTTGAGATCGGCTGCGGTTGGGGCGGATTTGCGGAATATGCAGCTAAAGAACGTGGCTTGCGGGTCACGGGTTTGACGATCAGTCAGGAGCAGTTGAAGTACGCCAGGGAGCGTATTGAAAAAGCAGGACTTTCTGACTTTGTTGAGTTCAAGTTGCAAGACTACCGCGATGAGAGCGGTCAATATGACGGCATCGCCTCGATTGAGATGTTTGAAGCGGTGGGTCAAAAATACTGGCCGGTCTACTTCGACACTGTTCGAGAGCGGCTGAAGCCCGGTGGCAAAGCCACGTTGCAGATCATCACGGTGGCGGATCATAGATGGGATGTTTACAGGAACAGCATTGATTTCATTCAGAAATACATCTTTCCGGGTGGCATGCTGCCCGCGCCGAAAATCCTGCGGGAACAGATCGTCGAGGCCGGGCTTGACGTGGTGCAGTCCAAGGAATTTGGCAAAAGCTATGACCTGACCCTGCGGCGTTGGTACGAAACGTTTAACGCCAAATGGGATCAAGTGGCCGAATTGGGCTTTGATGAGCGTTTCCGCCGCATGTGGAATTATTATTTGACCGCATGCGGCGCAGCCTTTGACACCGGCAATTGCGATGTGACACAGATCACAATAGCAAAGCCGAGTTAAAGTAAGGGACGGACTGAATTAATGCCTACCGCCGCACGACTTGTAGCTTCGATCTGTCTTGTGATCATCGCGTTCCTCGTATCGTCGATGATCATTGCCAACGGCGAAGAGGGAAAATCCTACGGATATTTCACCATGGTGAACATCATCCTCGGTATCGCCTGCGGTTGGAAAATCATGGGCTGGCGAGCCGGGCGCGGTTGGACTGCAGGTATCAATAACGGGCTGACTGGCGTCGCTGCTTTGGTGTTTTGGGGCGTGTTCGTTCAGGGCACCTACGAGATGTTTCGGCAGGCGATGCGTCACCGTTTTGACGGCCCGCTCGAGGCCATTATGGCGATCTTTCAGCTGTCATTTGCGTTCTCGGAACAGCTTTGGGCGTCGAACATCATCTGGACCTTGCTGGTTGGCGCCGTCATCGCGGGATTGTTGACCGAGATTGCCGCGCGGCGCTGGAACTAAGCCGCCTTATCCCAAGCGAGAATTTCACGTTTTGGCCGATTTGTTTTTCTACGGAACGCTCCGCCACACCCCATTGCTGGAGCTGGTTTTGGGACGCCCGTCCGAGGCATTGGGCGCAGTCGAAGCAAAGCTGTCTGACCACGTTGTCTATGCCGTTAAGGATCAGCCTTTCCCGATGATCCTGTCGTCTCCGGGGTCCGAGGCCACCGGGGTTTTGGTGCGCGGGCTCACGGATCATGAGCTGTCACGTCTGGCGTTTTATGAGGCCGGGTTCGACTATGATCTGCAGAATATGTCTGTGACAACGTCGGACGGGGCTCAGGTCACGGCACAAGTGTTTTTTCCCAGACCGGAAAAATGGGACCACGATCATCTTTGGTCGCTGGACCGCTGGGTAGAAGACTGGGGGCCGGTCTCTCTGCTGGCTGCAGCAGAGGTCATGAGCTTTTTCGGCAAGGTCGATCCGGCCAAGATTGCCCAGAGCTTTCCGGCCATCCGCACGCGGGCCTGGGCCCGGCTTGCCGCCCGCGCGCGCAAAACCGGTGACAGCCGCGATGTGGCCAGGGATGTCAGGTTGCACAGTCTTACGCATGCCTATGTCGACTATTTCGGTATGGACGAGGCCGAGCTGCAGCATCGGCAATATGACGGCGCGATGGGCCCGGTTCTCAGGCGCAGTGCTCTGATGCAAGGCAGCGCAGTGGTCGTGCTGCCTTATGACCCTGTGCGCGATGTGGTTCTGCTGGTGGAACAGTTTCGGGCACCGCTCTACCTGATTGACGACCCCGAGCCGTGGATGTGGGAACCTGTCGCCGGAATGATCGATCCTGGCGAAACTCCGCAAGAAACGGCCCACCGTGAAGCGTGGGAAGAAGCGGGGATCAGGTTTACGGGGCTCGAATGCGCGGGCGGGGCCTATGCCTCAAGCGGGTCGTCTACGGAGTATGTGCACCTCTTTGTCGGGCTGGGCGACCTGACCGAAACGGTCCAAGGCGGCGGATTGGCTCAGGAAGGTGAGGATATTCGCAGCAAAATAATGCCTTTTGCGGAGTTCATTGATCTGGTGGATCGCAATGTTTTCAAGGACCTGCCGCTGCTGACACTTGCGCATTGGCTCGCCCGGCACCGGGGGCGCCTGCGGGTGTGACTATCTTGCTTGTGGTTAAAGCTGGGCACCTGTAAATCTTCTGCGATACCAAATGACAAGAGGGCGCCATGCGCATTGCACGAGACCTGGCCGACGCGGTCGGAAAAACACCCCTGATCCGTCTGCGCCGTATCAGCGAAGAAACCGGATGCGAGATACTCGGCAAAGCGGAATTCATGAATCCCGGCCAATCCGTCAAGGACCGCGCCGCGCTTTACATCATCCGCGACGCCATCGCGCGGGGTGAGCTGAAACCGGGCGGCACGATTGTCGAAGGTACTGCGGGGAATACTGGGATCGGCCTGGCCTTGGTCGGCGCGTCGATGGGGTTCAGGACGGTGATCGTGATCCCCGAAACCCAATCGGAAGAGAAAAAAGATATGTTGCGTCTGGCTGGTGCACAGCTGGTTCAGGTGCCCGCTGCACCTTATCGCAACCCCAACAACTTTGTGCATTATTCGCGCCGATTGGCGGAAGAGCTTGCGCAGACCGAACCCAATGGCGCGATCTGGGCCAATCAATTCGACAACGTGGCCAACCGCCAGGCCCATATCGAAACCACGGGTCCCGAGATCTGGGAACAAACCGGTGGCAAGGTGGATGGCTTTATCTGTGCCGCCGGATCGGGGGGCACTGTGGCAGGCGTCGCCGATGCGCTGCAGCCCAAAGGCGTCAAAATCGGTTTGGTCGATCCGATGGGGGCAGGGCTATATTCCTACTATACCTCCGGCGAGATCGCGACCGAGGGTGGCTCGATCGCCGAGGGTATCGGACAGGTGCGCATCACGAAGAACCTGGAAGGGTTCTCACCGGATTTCGTCTGCCAGATGTCGGATAATGAGGCGTTGCCTTATATCTTCGACCTGCTGCGCGACGAAGGGCTGGTCATGGGTGGCTCAACTGCGATCAACATGGCCGGTGCCGTGCGTCTGGCCAAGGAGCTTGGGCCGGGCCACACCATTGTGACGATCCTGTGTGACTATGGCACCCGCTATCAGTCCAAACTGTTCAACCCGGACTTTCTGCGTGAAAAAGAGCTGCCGGTTCCCGAGTGGATGACCGAAGCGCCGCGCAGCATACCCGGCGTTTTTGAGGACGTCTGATGTTTAGGCAGGTTCGCCTGCTTCTGGCCCTGCTGGCGGTTTGCCTGATCGGGATGGGCGGGCTTGCCCACGCGCAATTGTCTGATCGGCAAAGCGACTATTATCGGGGGTGGGTCAGCACCGCCGAACGGGCCGAAACGGTGATCGAGGCCAACCGGGCCTCGAACGCCGCGTTGGAGAACCTTCGCGCGGAAATAAACGGCTATCGCGACGACTTTAACAGGGCGCGGAATGCAAATACCGAGCGTATCCAAACGCTTGAAAACCAGGTAAAGGCCCTGGGGCCAAAGCCGGATGATGGCTCGAACGAACCCGAAGACATTGCCAACCTGCGCGAACATCTTGATACGCAGCTCGATAGCCTGCGCGTTCCCAGAATTATTTCGGAAGAAGCCTTTAGCCGTGCCAATGGTCTGATCAGCGAGATCGATCAGATCATCCGCGAAAGACAGGCGAAGCAACTGCTTGAAAGAGGCCCGTCGCCGCTGAACCCGGTTTATTGGGGCCCGGCATGGGTCGATGTAACCGAAGCCGCATCAAGCCTGTTCAACGAAACCGCAAGAAACCTGCGGTCCGACACCGTCAAGGAACAGCTGCAAGATCGGGGATTGCCCGTTTTTCTGCTGACCGTTTTTGCCTTCGTGCTGTTGATCTACGGGCGCAGATGGTCCGAACGCGGGGGCGCTTATCTGCGCTCGCTGGGCATTCGGGGCAGCGGGGTCTGGACGTTTATCGTCTCGCTGTCGCGGATTTTCCTGCCTTGGCTGGGTGTGCTTATGCTGGTTCAGGCGATCACCCTGACGGGAGTGCTTGGGTTCCGCGGGACGCTTTTGTTTCAGGAAATCCCATACTGGGCGGCCATCGTCTTCTATTTCGACTGGATCGGGCGTCAGGCCTATCTGATCGGGGCGGCGCAAGGCTTCAAGAGGCTTTCGGCTGCGAAAATCACCGAACTGCGTGTGTATCTCGACCTGTTGGCGCTCATGCTGATCCTACACGAGTTGACGGTGCTGTTCGATCAGATCGAAAACGTATCAGACGCCACCCGCGCGGTCGTGAGCTTTCCGATTATCGTGGCAAGTTCGGCCTTGTTGTTGCGGATCCGGCAGGTTCGACATTCCGGCACCTCGGACGAGGAAGAGGCGCGCTCGGCTCGTGCCGCAGGGTTCAGCCAGCTTGTGGAATTGATCCGCCGCGCGCTGTTCCTGCTGGGGATGGCCACGCCGGTTCTTGCAGCCATCGGTTATATCAATGCGGCCGAGGCGATTGTCTATCCAACGATCAAGACGCTGGTTCTGATCGCCGCCTTGGTGATTTTGCAGCGGTTCATCACCTCGGTCTATGGCTGGGTGACGGGGCAGGGTGACACCGCGCGGGATTCACTGTTCTCGGTGCTTGTAGGGTTTGTGCTCGCCATTGTCGCGCTGCCGATTCTGGCGCTCTATTGGGGCGCACGAGAAACCGATCTGAGCGAGGCGTGGTCGCGCCTGCTGCTTGGGTTTGACATTGGCGGGGTCACAATCTCGCCTAGCAACTTCCTGACCTTCGTGGCGATCTTTGCGATTGGTTACACGCTGACCCGCCTGCTTCAGGGCGGTCTGCGGACATCTTTGCTGCCAAAAACCAGCATCGATCCGGGCGGACAGAACGCCATCGTCGCGGGAACGGGCTATGTCGGGATCTTTCTGGCTGCACTTGTGGCCATTGTGGTGGCTGGGTTTGATCTGTCCTCTCTGGCCATCGTTGCGGGGGCCCTGTCCGTCGGGATCGGCTTTGGCCTGCAAACCATCGTGTCGAACTTCGTGTCGGGTATCATCCTGCTGGTTGAGCGTCCGATTTCGAAAGGGGACTGGATCGATGTCAACGGGATGATGGGATATGTCCGCGATATCTCGGTCCGATCGACACGGATTGAGACCTTTGATCGAACGGATGTGATCGTTCCGAACTCGGACCTGATCAGCGGCGTGGTGACGAACTACACGCGGGGCAACACCATTGGCCGCGTGATCGTACCGGTCGGCGTGGCCTATGGTACGGACACCAAAAAGGTTGAGACGATTCTGTCAGAGATTGCCAACGCGCATCCCATGGTCCTGGCCAACCCGGCACCTAGCGTCGTGTTTCAGGGTTTCGGAGCGGATTCGCTCGACTTTGAGATACGTGCCATCCTGAGGGATGTGAACTGGGCGCTGTCCGTCAAATCGGACATGAACCACGAGATTAATCGGCGCTTTGTTGAAGAAGAGATCGAGATTCCGTTTGCACAGCGTGACGTCTGGTTTCGGAATGCCGAAGTGCTGCGGGGTGAAGAAACGGCCTTGAAAAAGGACGAGGCCCCGCCGCAATCAAAAGCGCCTGTTGTCATTTCCGAGCCGGTGAAAATGACCCGCGATGACTTGACCTCGGATGACGGGGACGAGGTGTAAATCAATCTCAATCGCCCCTTGCAAATCCGTGTGCGATGGTCCAAACATCGCCCGCACGGAGAGGTGGCCGAGTGGTCGAAGGCGCACGCCTGGAAAGTGTGTAGGCGGGAAACCGTCTCCAGGGTTCGAATCCCTGTCTCTCCGCCATTCATTTCTGTCTAACTTCGGTCGTGTTTTCTGACCCTGGATTGTTTCGCAATTTCCGCCTGTTGGCGCGTGCATTGTCGAACGTGGACGGAACAGACCGTGAATCCAGCACCGAAAACCAAAACATTCCTGGAGTACCTAGTGTAACGGTTTCGTAATGTTGAAAACGAACAACTGATTGGGTGTTAACCATCTGAAGAATTGGGGATCTTCAGTCTAGCGAGGCTAATACCACTTTGAAAGATCACAAGCACAGCTGAAATGAGGTTCAAACTAAAGGCCCATAACGGACATTTGCTGCCAGATTTCGCAATACCCATAGAACGCAAGCAAGGCTTCGCTCGACCATACAATCTTTGTGCCGGACGAAGCGATGCTATACTGACCTTTTTGAAGCCGGCCACAATTTGTCTGTCAGCACCCACACCATCATCGTTGTATGGCCAATGCAACTGCGCCCAGCCTGCGTGTCGCTGACTGGAGGCACTGGCTGCGGAGGTTCCTGTTATTTCAGATATGTGTTGAACCAATCAATTGTTCGGTCCCAGGCAAGGTTCGCCATCTCCTCGTCATAGCGTGGTGTGCTGTCATTGTGAAAGCCGTGGTTAGCATTGTCGTAGATATAGGCTTCGTAGACCTTTTCATTGGCCTTTAGAGCAGTTTCAAAATCTGGCCAGCCTGCATTGATACGTTCATCAAGCTCGCCCATCTGAATTAGCAACGGCGCTTGAATTTTGGTCACATCCTCTGCTGCCGGTTGACGACCGTAGAATGGCACTCCAGCGGCAAGTTCGGGGTAGGCCACGGCTATTGCGCTAACGACACCGCCGCCGTAGCAGAAACCAACCGCGCCGACTTTGCCCGTGCAGTCTTTCCGATTTAGCAGGTATTCGAATCCGTTGAAGAAATCGTTCATCAATTCGACTCGATCCACTGTCTTCTGCAGTTCACGCCCATCAGCGTCGTTGCCTGGGTATCCGCCGACCGAGGTCAAGCCGTCGGGGGCCAGAGCCATAAATCCGGCTTTCGCCAATCTGCGCGCCACGTCCTCGATATAGGGATTCAGGCCCCGGTTTTCGTGGATCACCAGCACTCCGGGTAGGGGATCGTCCACGCCCGTTGGTCGAACCAGGTAGCCTCGGACATCGCCGGTTCCATTCGGCGAAGGGTAAGTGATATAGTCTGCGTGAATATCAGGGTCGTTGAAGGAAACCTGCTGAGCAAGGGCATAGTTTGGGCTGAGCATGTTCAGCAGCGCGACAGCAGTCACGCCGCCGACCGCGAACTTGCCTGCGCGGTCCAGGAATTGGCGCTTGGTGATTTTACCGTGTGCGTAAAAGTCGTACAGGTCCAAAAGCTCCTGGTCGAAATCTCTGGCCGTCATGCGGGTCATAGTGCATCTCCTGTTGAGTTTGGTTGTCCGAAGGGTGGGGTAGTATCGGGTCGAGGAGTCCTCGTTTGATTGTGGGCCCTGGCTCGTCACTAAGACACTTCCAATGGCTCCTTTTGCGCGTGCCGTTCGCGCAGCACATTTTTTTGGACTTTTCCCATTGTTTTGCGCGGCAGTTCCGAGATGAGCTCGTAGCGGCGTGGGTGTTTAAAGCTTGACAGCTTGCCTTTGATGGTCCTCGCTATCTGTTCCATGTCCGGTTGTGCGTCTGGCTTAGCCACCAGAGCGGCGATGATTGCTTCGCCGAAATCGATGTCGGGAATGCCAAACACTGCCGACTCCAAAATACCATCAATGTCATTCAGGACATCTTCGATTTCTTTAGGGTAGACGTTGTAACCGCCGGTGATGATGAGATCTTTTGACCGTCCTACAATCGACAGGTATCCATCCTTACTATACTGACCCAGATCGCCGGTAATGAAGAACCCGTTCTCTCGCAACTCTTCGGCGGTTTTTTCGGGCATCTGCCAATAGCCTTCGAACACATTGGGGCCGCGAACTTCGATCATTCCTACCTGGACTAGGGGCAGTGGTTTCCCAGTAACCGGATGTGTCACGACCACTTCGATACCGGGCAGAGCCATGCCGACAGTTCCAGCGCGACGTTCGCCGCTATAGGGGTTTGAAGTGTTCATGTTTGTCTCGGTCATGCCATAGCGTTCAAGGATGCGGTGGCCGGTGCGTGTTTCGAATGTCTGATGGGTTTCGGCAAGCAGAGGCGCGGAGCCGGAAATGAACAGGCGCATGTTCTCGGTGATCTCTTTGGTGAACCGGTCGTCTGCCAGCAGTCTGGTATAAAAAGTGGGAACCCCCATCAAAAGGGTCGATTGAGGCAACTCATCCAGGATGGCGCTAAGGTCGAATTTTTCCATCAGGCGAACTCTGGCACCGGCGAGTAGTGATGTATTCATTGCCACAAAAAGCCCGTGCGTGTGAAAGATCGGTAGCGCGTGAACCAAGCGATCGTCGTTTGTGATGCACCACAGATCAACAAGAGCTTGGGCGTTGGACAATAGGTTTTGATGGCTCAGCATTGCGCCTTTGGAACGACCTGTGGTGCCCGATGTATAAAGCAACGCGGCAAGATCGTCCGGAGCGCGATCCACGGGTTCGAATGCACAAGGCTGTGCGTCGGCCTCGCTGCTCAGGCTAGCGGAAGCACTGCCGAGTGTCCGCAGCTTTGCCCCAGACCACGCCGCCAATTTTCCGATTTCAGTTTTGTCTTTGCAGTCGCAAACGACCATCGAAGGTTGCGCATCAGAGATGAAATAGTCCAACTCTGCCAATGTATAGGCCGTATTCAGGGGCAGGTAGACGGCACCTACCTGAACCGCAGCTGCGTAGAGTGCAAGTGTATCAGCCAACTTGGGTGCCTGCACAACGATGCGATCGCCGGGGGAGGCTCCGTCATTGCGCAAAACATGCGCGATCTGCGCGGTGCGCTTCAAGAACGCGTCATAGGACACTACGTGGCCATCATCGAGCTGCAGGAACGGAGCCTCGTTACCTGCATGGCGGGCAAAAAGGTTGTCATATAGGGTGTTGGTCACGCAGTACTTTCCCTTGGCTTGGCCGCAAGCGCAGCGCTTGAGGCCGCGCGAATAGAACGCGAGGCTTCTATCGTGGCATGTGTCGCGAACTCTTCGTGATGACGTTCTGTCTTTTTCAAATCGTAAAGGTAGTTGGCCATCGCTCCGCTAGATTGGGCGCGGCCGTTCGCCGACAAATCAGCATTGGCGTGCAGTTCGTGAAGTTCGGCACCATTTCCCAGGTGAAACCGGGCCACGGGATCCAGCGGCATCCCGTCTTTGCGCTTGGCGAACAGTAGGTACCGGGCAGCCATCGCACGCACGTCCTGCGGTGTTGCTGTTTCTGCAAGCACGGCCTCGGCGGCATGCCCGTGTTCCGGGTTGTCTGTTTCACAGTCCAGCCACCGGTTTAGCCCCGGTATCGGCGACAAGGTTACAAATGTATCAAGCCGCTCAAGCTCTCTCGACAGCTCAGTTACAACCTGTTTGATCAACAGATTGCCAAAGCTGATACCGGTCAAACCTTTCTGGCAGTTCGAGATCGAGTAGAATGCCGCGACTTTTGCTTGTTCGGCTTCGATCGGTTCCCGATCTTCAGACAAAAGCGCATCGATTGCGTCTGGTATTTCCGTCGTCAGGGCCACTTCTACAAAAATTAGGGGCTCATCCGGCATCGAGGGATGAAAAAACGCAAAGCAACGGCGATCTGGCGGGCAAAGCCTGCGTCGCAGGTCGTCCAGGTCGTTGATCAGATGAACCGCTTCATAGGCAACGACTTTGTCCAGAACACGGGCAGGGGTATCCCAGCTAATCTGTTTGAGGACCAGAAACCCCCGATTGAACCAACTCCGCAACAAGTGAACGAAATCAATATCGGTGCGCTGGAGTTCGGGGTTAGACTTGAGAAAGCGCAACAGGTCCACGCGCATGCCTACAACCGCTTGTGTGGCACCAGAGGGCTGATTCAACCGACGCAACAATTCTTGTCGACGGGGCTCTGCGATCTCACTAAGCCTTTGATATAGATTAATACTTCGATCATTCGCATAAAGTCGCGCAGTTTCACAAAGCTGATCTGCATCCAGTTCAAGCTGGTCATTCAAATAGGCAAAAAACTCCAGTTTTTCGTGTTCACTCAAAGTCTGGTAGCGATCCAAAATTGTGGACGCCAGCGTAAAACCCGAAACTTCGCCTTCAGCGGACAAGAGTACCTCACACAGCTTTGCAATGGATCGCTTGTCTTCTTTGCCTCGCCGTTTTCCCGGGCGGTCGAACAACTGATTCAATAAATCGCCCAGAAACCAATTCCGCTGCATTTCAAGAGTCCATTTGACTGCTCAGGTACTCACCTGTTCGGCGGTAGTGATCGAGCAAGTGGCGCGTTGCGCTGTCTGCGTCGTGGTCGAGTGCGGCATCTAGGATGTTCTGGTGTTCGGCGGCAATGTCACGCTTTTTGTAGCTTGGCCCTCCTGCCGCCAGATAGCGATAGCGGATGTTGAGGTCGTATAGCTGGGAACAATAACGCAACAGCAACGGCAGTTTTGCATTCTCCAACAAAGCCATATGAAACGCCTTGTGGGCGTCTTCAAAGTCAGGTGCACCGCTTAGGCTGGCCTTTTTCATATGGTGATGGCGCAGAACCAACCTGTCTTCCCAAGCGCCATCTGCATTGGCGATTGAAGCCCGCAGCGCGGTTTCCTCAAGGTTGCATCGCAGCAATAGGATTTCCTCGAAGTTGCACTTGCTGACTGGCGCTGCTCGAAATCCACGCTGATCAATCCGCTCGACCAGCATGTCAGAGGTCAAAAGGCTAAGAGCCTCGCGAACCGGGCTTGCCCCAGTATCCAGCAGGCCGCGGAGTTGCTCGATCTTGAGCTTCTGTCCGGGGGGCAAGTCGCCTGTCAGGATCATTTCGCGTAACCGTCGATATGCAGCATGAGTGGCAGATTTCTCCTTGCCCTCGCTATCAAGCATAACGTCCATATCCGACTAATCCTTTGTGAATGCGCTTTCTTCGGGGAGCTATTAACTGAGTGTGCTCGTACCGGTCGATAGGCCGACCGAAAGGTTCAGTGAGCCTTCGTTGATCATCCAGCGCCGAAGTACAAAACTGCGCGCACCGCTTTGGTGCATAGGATCGTCTTCAGCCAGTTTTCGTGCGATCTCAAGGCTGTCGGCACGATAGATAATCAAGCCCATTCCTTGCATATGTTCACCAGTCTCATCCGACATTGGTCCTGCAAAGGCCAGCTGTCCCGCGCGTTCAAGCTGCGCCTGATATGCCAGATGATCGGGAAGCGACGCCTTCACATCTTCGGGTGTTTTGGCGGGTGTGCTGACTGCAACGTAGAGTTCCAAAGCAAGTGCGCCACGGCTTTTTGCCTCTGATTTGTAGTTCGCCCAGGCAACCATCTGTGGTCTCCAAAAATATCGATATTATTTGACATATTTCAAAATAGTCGGCAAAAATCAAGCGAACTGTTATGGATGGTGAACATGAAATACATGGTGGGAGTGACTTCGGAAGGTACGGCGGTTTTTGCTGTGAATGGCGAAAACGCAGTGAATTTAACGGGTTTGGATCATTCTGTCGGTTCCGACCTGATGGGGATGATAACCGATCCTGCGTTGGCCGACTCATTGGCTGACAAAATCACTTCTGCCGACTATGTGCCGGTGTCCTCGATCCAGCCGGCGTTGCCCATTGCAGCGCCGGGTACGATTATCTGTATGGGGTTGAACTATACCGACCATATCAAGGAAGGCGGCTATGACATCCCGGAATATCCGACGCTGTTCATGCGCGGGAAGAACTCGGTCATGGCGGCTGGCGCGCCCATGGTGCGACCGGCAGCTTCCGAGCACTTCGACTACGAAGCGGAGCTGATGTTGATTGTCGGCAAACGTGGCCGCCATATCTCGGAAGAAGACGCGCTGGATCATGTGTTTGGGTATACGGTTTTCAACGACGGGTCGGTGCGGGACTATCAGCGTAAAACGGTACAATGGACGCCGGGTAAGAATTTTGACCACACGGGTGCAATTGGCCCCTTCACCGTGACTCCGGATGAATTGCCCGAGGGCGCTTCGGGTCTGAAGATCGAAAGCCGCGTTGGTGACGAGGTTCTTCAAAGTTCGAATACCGCCAACATGATCTGGGGTGTTCGTCAGGTGATTGCTACGGTTTCAGAGTTCATGACCCTTGAACCAGGTGATCTGATTGCATTGGGAACACCGCCGGGTGTGGGCCATGCCAAAAAACCCAACCCTCGCTGGTTGAAGCCGGGTGAAACCGTTGAGGTTGAGATCGAAGGCATCGGCATTTGCGCGAACCCTGTCATAGATGAGAAAGACGCCAAGCTAAAAGTGGCCGCAGCATGAGCGCACCGACCAGGGCAGAGCTGGAGGCACTTCGCGCCAAGGCGCAGCAAGATCACCGCGAGCTGCGCGAACGCATTCCGCGCTTGTCGGATGACGCGATCGGCTTGATCCTGCGCGAGTCCAGATCTCACTACGCATGGACCGACAAACCGGTTTCTAACGCGTTGCTTGAAGAAATCTACGACATCACGATCAACGGCGCGACCAGCATGAACACGCTGCCTGCGCGGTTCGTTTTTGTAAAAAGCGCAGAGGGCAAAGAGCGGCTGGCCAAGTCCTTGAAACCAAAGAACGTGCCAAAGATGATGGATGCGCCAGTGACGGCCATAATTGCCCACGACTTGGAGTTCTGGAAAGAGCTGCCCTTTCTTTTCCCGCACGAAGATCGTCGGCCATTGTTCGAAAACAATCCCGACTACGTGGCCGACACTGCGTTTCGCAACGGCACGCTTCAGGGCGCTTACTTCATGATCGCGGCCCGGGCTGTCGGGTTGGACGTTGGCGCCATGTCAGGTTTTTCGAACCAGATCGTCGACGAGGAATTCTTCGCGGGCACGACGCTTAGGTCGAACTTTCTTTGCAACCTGGGCTACGCGGATGAGGCTGGTTTGTTCCAAAAGTTGCCGCGCTTTCCGTTTGAAAAGGTTTGCTCATATGCATGAGGAGGGGACGCTGTGGCGATGAAAGTGAAACCCGTCGTGACGTACCGCACGACGGCTCAATGCCCGACACATGCACGCACCGAGATCCCCATTCGCGATCTGGATGTGATTGTCGACGAGCCTGTCGAGCGGGGCGGAACAAATCTTGGCCCGTCTCCGACTGAAACCGCAATGGCTGCTCTGATCGCTTGCACGAATGTCATAGGGCACAAGACTGCCAAGCGGCTGGGAATTGACCTGGGTACCGTGACGATCGATGCAATGTGTCGGTTGGATCGTCGCGGTGTCCTCATGGAAGAAGAGATCGACGTACCCTTTCCCGAAGTCACACTCACGGTACGTTGCGATACGCGCGCCAGCCAGGAAGAGCTGGCGCGCGTAGGTGAGGAAACAGCCAAGTATTGCGCCATTGCAAAACTGTTCAAAGCGGCGGGCACGGACCTGACCGTCAACTGGGTCAATGCAAACTAATAAAGAAAAGACCTGTCTTTCTGGGAGGAGAGAAATGAAAAACTGGACCAAACGCAGCCTGATGGCCGCTGCTCTGGCAAGCGTAACGGCGATGCCCGTTGCTGCAGAAGAAACCATTTCTGCGGTCGTGATTGATGGCTATCCCGACCGGGCTTTGTGGGTGAAGGAATTTACCAACTTCTTCATTCCCGAAGTGGACAAGCGGCTGGCCGATTCCGGCAATTATAAGGTGAACTGGCAAGAGAACTATGGTGGTTCGATCGTAAAGCCGAAGGGTGTTTTGGAAGGGATCCAGCTTGGCCTTGGTGACATCGGCATTGTCACAACCATCTTCCATTCGTCCAAGTTGCCCAGCCAGGGGATATCGGGTTCGACACCCTTCGTGGCATCGGACTCCCGTGCGGTGGCCAAGGCAGTAGATGAAATCGCGCGCGAATATCCGGCGATGCAAAACGAGTTTGCCGCGCAGAACCAGGTTTACCTGGCTACGGGCGTTGTGCTCGACACCTATCAGATTTTCTGCACAGAACCTGTTTCGTCGGTCGCCGACCTTGAGGGCCGCAAGATTGCCGGGGCAGGGCTCAATCTGCGGTATCTGGAAGGCATTAAAGATGCGGCAGGTGTACGCGGAGGTCTGACCGATTTCTACAACATGCTTCAGACCGGTCTGGTCGATTGTGGCATGCTGTGGCCCGAGGCTGCGAAGACATTCAAGATCGCGGAAGTGGCCCCCTATATGCTCAAAGCTGATCTGGGTGCTGTGAACTCCAAAACCATAACCGTCAATGCCGATTATTGGGCAGGCCTGCCGGATGAAGTCAAAGACGTGTTGAAGGCTGTGGCCATCGACTATCGTGACCATGTCGCGGGTATCGCTATGGACCGGGCTGCGGCTTCGCGGGACGCATATGTCGAAGCAGGTGGTACCATCGTCGAGGTTTCGGACGAAGATCGCGCGGCCTGGGCAAACGCCATGCCGAATGTCGCACAGGAATGGGCGGCGACGCTGAACGACAATGGCGAGCAGGGCACAGAGATGCTGGCGGCCTATCTCGGCAAACTTCAGGATGCCGGGTTCACCGGAGTGCGTGACTGGACGGCCGAATAACCGTCTGGCGATCCACGAAAGGGGCGTTTCATGCTGAAGACCGCAGTTGATGGCCTGTCGCGGGTCGCCAATTCGCTTGCTATCGCCGCCAACGCTTTGGGTACGCTCGTCGTATTGGCGTTGGTGGTAATCCTGAACGTGGATGTCGTAGCGCGCGGTCTGTTTTCTTCACCTCTACGCGGAACATACGAGATGGTGCAGTTTTCGGTCGTGATGATCGTGTTCCTGCAACTCGCCGATGTGGTGAGAGTGGATCGATTGACGCGCTCGGACGGGTTTCTGAACTTGCTGCACCATCGCCGCCCGGGTCTGACAGGCAGTTTGAGGCGTATCATCAACGCCATATCGGCAATCTTTATGGGCCTAATCGCCTACGTCACCTTTCCCGAGTTCCTGCATATGTGGGAGACGCAGGACTATTTCGGAGTACCCGGTCTTTTCACGTTGCCATGGTGGCCGGTCAAACTGGTCATCGCGTGTGGTACTGCGCTTGCCTGCGTGATCTTCCTTCTCAAGGTCGTCACGGCGCAGGACCGCCCGCAGCTTGTCCGCACGCCTGAACAGGACGAGGCCGCAGAATGACGCCGATTGAGATTGGCCTGATCTCGGTCATCGCCATCGTCTTTCTGATCTACGCCGGCCTTTACATCCCTATCGCTCTGGGTGTGGTCTCGTTCGTTTCAATCTGGCTGATGCGGGACAACTTCACGCTGGCGCTGAACCTGTTGAAAGTGGCGGTCGGCGACAGCGCGATGGAATACAGTTTCGCGACCATCCCGCTGTTTACCTTCATGGGGCTTATCGTCTCAAAGGCGGGGCTGGGCCGGGACATCTACGAGGTCATGACCATGCGATTTCGTAAGGTCAAAGGCGGTATCGGAATGGCAACCGTCGGGGCCAACGCCGTCTTTGCCGCCGTGACCGGTTCGTCGATTGCATCTGCATCCGTGTTCACCAAGGTCTCGGTCCCGCAGATGATGGCGCAGGCATACAACCCGCGCTTTGCCGTCGGAGTGGTAGCCGGGTCTTCAGTGCTGGGCATGATCATCCCCCCGTCGGCTATGCTGATCATTTATTCTTTTGTCGCCGAACAATCTGTTGGGGACATGTTCTTGGCGGGGGTAATACCAGGCATCATGCTGGCAATCGCCTATGTCGGAGCGATTTGGGTCATGGGCCGTTTCACTCCAGCATTCGTCGGTGGCCGGGTCGTTGACGACACTGAATGGATGTCCGGGCGTGAAATCGCATCCAAAACGCTGCCGACATTGTTCATCATTACCGTGGTGCTGGGCGGCATCTACACGGGGTGGTTAACCGCTGTCGAGGCAGGGGCAGCCGGGGCACTGGTCGCGCTGGTTATTGCGGTTGCCCGCAAGTCGATGTCGCCGCGCGCGTTCTGGGACGCGCTGTTGGAAACCGGCCATATCACAGCGGCGATCCTGTTCCTGATCACAGCGGCGTCAATCTACAGCCGCATGCTGGGCCTCGCCGGTCTGCCGAACCAGTTGCAGGATTTGCTTGCAGGGAACTCCGCGTCTTTCTGGTCGATCATGCTGCTCTATGTTCTGCTGATGCTGTTTTTGGGAACATTGCTCGATACGGCATCGATCATCCTGATCGTCGTTCCATTGTTCCTGCCCATGGCCGAGGCACTGGATATGTCGCTGATTTGGTTTGGGATCATCACCGTTGTCGGCGCTGAAATCGGGCTGCTGACCCCGCCTTTGGGCATATCCTGTTTTGTTATCAAATCCACAATCAACGACGACCGGATATCACTCAAAGACGTGTTCATGGGCGCACTTCCCTTTGCGTTCGTGATGCTGATCGTTCTGTTTATCCTGATCGAGTTTCCGATCCTCAGCCTTGCCCTGATATAAGGAGGTCAAGATGCGCACTGTCACAAAAGACAACATCACCGATGTTTTCATGGGATACCTGTCCAAAGACACCAACCCGCGAATGCGCGAGATCATTGGGTCCCTGGTCAAGCACCTTCATGATTTTGCCCGCGAGACCAATCTGACCCACGAAGAATGGCGCGCCGGAATTGCATTTCTGGAAGGCTGCGCCGCCGTGGAAACCGAGGATCGGCACGAATTTGTGCTGGCTTCGGATGTGTTGGGGCTGTCGTCGCTGGTGGACATGCTGCATTCCAGCCCAGACGCAACAAGTTCGTCAGTATTAGGTCCGTTTCATGTGTCTGGCGCCCCTCCGCTGCCGATCGGTGGGGATATGAAGCGACATTACGGCGGGCCGGTTCTGCTCGCCGAAGGCGTCATTCGGGACACGGAGGGCAATCCCATTGCCGGCGCTGAACTCGACATTTGGCAAACGGCCCCCAATGGCCTGTATGCCAGTCAGGATGAAGAACAGGATACCTATTCTTTCCACGGCCTGATGACAGTTGGCGGTGACGGCAGATATGCGTTCACCACAGTAAAGCCAGTTGAGTACACGGTGCCGTCCGACGGGCCGGTTGGCGACATTCTGCGCGCATGCGGTCGCCACCCATGGAGGCCTTCACACCTGCACTTTATCGTCAAAGCCCCGGGATATCGCTCACTTGTGACCGAGATTTTCCCGGACGACGATCCCTATTTGGATCAGGATACGGTGTTTGGCGTTCGGGACGATCTGGTGATGACCTATGTTGAACGACCCGCTTCGGAATTTCCCGATGGCATGGCACTGTCGGGCAAGATCACCGAACCTTACCTGCATGTAAATTTCGACGTTACGCTTGCTCGGGACTGAACGCTATGGAGGACACGTGAAGTGCTAAAGTACACATTCATCTTATGTGCAGCGCTGTTCGGTGGAGTGGCCATCGCCGAAGAGCGACCGATTTTCGATGCACATATTCACTACAGCCACGATGCAGTGAAACTGGTGCCACCTGAACAAGTTGCTAAAATCCTGCGAGATGCAGGCGTGCGAAAAGCTCTTGTTTCCAGTTCGGATGACAATGGCACGCAACTGCTTTTGGCTGCAGCGCCTGACATCGTTGTTCCGGCACTGCGCCCTTACCGTCGCCGCGGTGAAATCAACACCTGGATGCACGACGAAACGGTTATCGACTATCTGGAAGCAAATCTAGCCAAGAACGACTACGAAGCCATCGGCGAGTTTCACGCTTACGGAGATGACATTAAGACGCCTGTCATCCAGCGCATGATTGCATTGGCGAAAGAGCGAAACCTCATTCTTCACCACCACGGCGATCGAGAGGCGGTTGATCTGATCTTTGATACTTGGCCCGAGGCTAGGGTTCTGTGGGCCCACTCTGGCTTTGACGACCCGGCCAGTGTGGTCAACGCAATGGACACTTATCCCCGACTTTGGGCAGATCTTGCGTTTCGCTCTGACATGGTCTCGCGGGGGCGCGTCGATCCGGATTGGAAGACTGCATTCGAAGCGCACCCGGATCGGTTCATGGTCGGCACGGACACATTTGCACCGGAGCGATGGTACTACGTTGGCCCGCATGCAGAGTTTTCACGCGAATGGCTGGATTTGCTGCCGGACCAGATTGCGGACAACATCGCCTATGCCAACGCAGAACGTTTGCTGGCAACGGAATGATCCGCTGGCTTGTCTCATTTCTGGTATCGTCAAGCGCGGCCATAGCTTGTGAGCCAACGGGGCAATTCTTGAGTTCGGACACTCAAAACGCACCCGAGGTGCAAATGACTGTCGATGAAATCCCATTGGCCCAACCGTTTTCCATTTTAATCTCCGTCTGCGATGAAACTGCCGTGAACGAAATGCGCGTCGATGCGATCATGCCGGCTCACCAACACGGCATGAACTACACTCCGACGGTCACGGCGTTGGGCGACAGAATGTTCCGTGTCGATGACATGCTGTTTCACATGCCGGGATCGTGGGAACTTCAGGTGGATGTCGATTTTAACGGGCAATTGATATCATATACTTCTGACATCGTGCTGAAATGAAGTTTTGGGTAACCGCAGTATTTATCGTCCTGACCGGGGCAGCGCGCGCAGAGGTTTTGCTGTCAGAAAAAGAAATCCAGCAAACACTGTCCTTCGGGCAATGGCCACCATCCTTCCAACCCGATCCAAGCAACAGGGTTTCAAACGATCCAAAGGCGATTGCGCTCGGCGCGGCTTTGTTCAACGATCCACTGTTGTCAGTCGACGGCGCGTTCTCTTGTGCAAGTTGTCATGACCCTGAACAGGCCTTCACCACGTCTGAGGCGCGGGCGTCCGGTCGTGTGCTTTTAGATCGCAATACACCGTCGCTGCGGAACCTCGCTGGTCTGCGTTGGTACGGGTGGGGCGGCAAGAGTGACAATCTTTGGGCTGCCAGTTTGCATCCGATCATCGAGGCTGAAGAGATGGCGCATACCGACGCAAGCCTAAAGGCAGCAATCTCCGAAAGTGCGTATGTCGATGACTTTGAAGCCATTTTTAGCGATATTCGAAGCCAGGAACCGGAACTGGTGTTGGTAAACACGGCTAAAACCCTATCGGCCTATTTGGAAACGCAGGCAACTGAGCGGACACAATTTGACAAGTTCCGGGACGCGTTAGAGCGCCGCGATCTGACAGAGGCCGTGAAATACCCCGAAGCAGCCCAGCGAGGTCTTCAGCTCTTCTTAGGGCGTGGAAATTGTGTGTTGTGTCACAACGGCCCGAGGTTTTCCAACAACGAGTTCCACGACGCCGGCGTGCCATATTTTCTGAGCGAAACCGAAGTCGACGATGGGCGGTTCGGAGGGCTTAATTTCCTACTCTCAAGCCCATACACACTGGACGGCAACTGGAACGACGATCCGGAAAAGCAAGGTGCTTGGGCGGTTCGAAACGTACGCAGGAGCCATTCGGACTTTGGAACTTTTCGTACGCCAAGCCTGCGGGGAATCGCCGAAACCGCGCCTTACATGCATGACGGTAGTTTGATCGACTTGGTTGCGGTAATAAGACACTACAGCGAAATCGATACGGAAAGGCTTCACGCCGATGGTGAAGCAATACTTTCCGAACTGAATTTGACGGAACAGGAGATCGCGGATCTTGTGGCTTTTTTGGAGTCGCTGTCCAGCGTCTCGCTGCCTTGAGATGCTCCAACGCAGCCAGCGTGCCGCCAGCGTTATCAGGCGTGTCGCTCTTGGCGAGCTCCGTTTCCATAACTGAGAGCGTTACTATCAACATAAGGTCTCTGAGACCGCCCAAGTGGTCTTGTCAGAAGATTTTTGGTTGGCGGGGCAGGGGGTGTTTTGTGGCTTTTGCCCACGACCAAACCTGTCTCTTTCAAGTGTGTCAATACCTCTCCTGGGATCATCTGCTTGGCGGTGATGCTGTACATCCGAATTCCGCTCTCGAATCGAAATTTCGAAGGTCTGCTGCACGAGCGAAGCATCTATGTGAGCCGCGAAATCGTCTGATACTTGTGGAACAGGTTTGGCCCCATGTTTGCCGCTGAGGTAAGGCGGAAGCGTGTTCAACAATTGCGTGCATTCTCGAAATGGAATTGGCGCGTGGACGATGTTGTCATGAGGGTAAATTGCAAGCGCCACTACCTTTGGCGGGCTTTTGATGATGAAAGCGAAGTGCGCGAAGTGGTCGTTACCATAAGCCGAAACAAAGTTGCAGCATTGAAATTCCCCAAGAAGTTAACGAAGCGGTAGGGTAAAGCAGAAAACGTCGTCACGGATGCGCTTCGCATCGTATGGAGTTACTATAAGTGATATTGGTACTATCAAAAATCAGCAAAGGAGCAGGTGGCACAACAACCGCGTCGAGAATTCGTGCCTGCCGTGTCGACGATGCGAACGCGCGACGCAGTGTTTCAAGCGCATACGAAGTCCACAGAAATTCGCTTCCGTCCATTCCTCCGTCTAAAGCCGCTTCAACCAGGAAAGATCGCTAGCCCGCCAAAGCACCTTCAAGCTGAAACGCGCCGCCGCTCCTACCGATTGACGTCAATTTTGTTTCGAATAATTTCAGGGTTTCCAGAGCTAACTGAGACTGGTTCGATTTAGTCTGACAGAATAGCCACTTACCCAAAAAACCTGATGTAATTGCCGCCAGTCCGCTCTCTGGGGTTTGGGCCTTATTGGGATTTGTCTTTCTGGTTTCTCAGATGTTTGATCAGCGCGTTTACGATGGCGCTGGCCAGGCCGGGGGCGATCATGCCCAAAGGGTCCCGGCCCACATTGCGCAATCCGCCCATGGCGCCGCGTGCCTCGGTCAGGGTGTCCTGAATTTCCGCTTCGATATCGGCAATGGCGATATCGCGCAGCTCTGCCACTTGCGTGGTGTCTTCCTGCGCATTCAATGAGTTTGCCAGGATGGCCAATATCAAAGCCAGAACCAGATCAATACCCGCAACGGTTAGGGCAGCCAGCGGCTTGGATATCACTTCGGACAGGGCCAGGTAACCGGCCACATTCAGCATGATGACCGCAAGCCCTGCGGCAAGGCCCGCGGCGGCAAAAAAGCCGGAGCGTTTGACAACCACGGCCAGATGCCGCTGAGCGATCAGGCGTTCGGTGCGCAGTACGACCGAGATGTTTCGTGAAATACGGCTCATTGCACTCTCCTAACGCGACCGCCCGATCAGATATCCAAGCGCAAAGATACCCAAGGCAAACAGAACCGGTTTTTTCTGAGGCATCTCTTCCAGCTCTTCCAGAACATGTTCCAATTCGCCCGACCACTCATGAAGCTGATCCGAGAAACCGTGTTGCGCGGCCTTGGATTCGTCGTCCGCCTTCGGGGTGGGCCCGGCCTGTTTTTGGGCGTCGAGCTGGCGTTTGAGTTCAGCCACCTGTTTCTCAAGTTCTGCTTTCGTAACCATTTTTTGGTCCTTTCGCAGGAAGTGTGCGACCCGCTTTGTTCCCGAGTCAAGACTGAGCAGCCTCATCTGACTGGTCCAACCTGATTGTTAGTGCATCGTCGGCTTGTTATCCATTGGGATGATGGTTTCGGGTGCTGGCGGGCG